>JAUIED010000007.1 GCA_030428905.1 Gammaproteobacteria bacterium | reverse complement strand
CCGCCTAGGCGTTTTAGAAAGACCCGCGGATGCCGATGGTGATGACGTTGGCGCTCACATCTTCCATGCCGAGGAGACTGTTGAACTGCGCGAACGCTGCGATGTTGTTACCGAACTGGGCGCTGACGCCAACGGTGACATCGAAGTAGTTATCGTCCGGGTCATCGGTGGGGATGAGGAAGTTGTCAGTAGACCCCTGGAAGGTGTCGGTCGGGCCGATGATCGTCAGCGTGTAGCGTGCGTTCAGGTCACGAGAATCGTTGTCGAGCTCGTGGCGAAACTCGACGCTGGCATAAGGCACCAGCACGCCGCGTTCGGTGTTGATGGCGCGGCGCACAGCGGCACCGATCATCAGCTCTTGTGAGTCGATGTCCTGGTCGCCGAAAGACAGCCCTAGCGGAGAGCCGGTTTCGACGAATCGGTCGATCTCCAGCTCTGAGTGTTCGAGGCCGCCATAGAGGTCCCAACTCGTCGCACCCTCACCGAACGTCCAACCCGCCTGAATCTGCGCGGAGAACTGCTCCGTATCGGTGCTCGACTTCAAGGTTCCGCTGGTGCCGGGTAGCCGGATGGACGTCAGCGGTACGTTGACGCTGCGGTCCATATCGATCTCGCCGCGGCCGAAACTGGTGATAGCGCTTGCGAAGAAATTGCTACGCGCGTAGTTCAGGAACAGGGAGAGCGATTCGCTGTCCACGTCCATGCCGCCGCCGGACACCGACTGCACGCCTGCAGCACTTTCCCTATCGAAATCGATCTCCGCGCGATGGATGTTGATGCTGGCACCGCCCACCAGCGCATCGTTGAACGCGTAATCGGCGCCGAGCACGAAACCATAGGAGTCGGACTCGTAGCCGTTTTCGTTGGCGGTCCGATCGCGCTCGCCCCAGCCGTATTCGACATTGGCAAACCAGGCCCAGCCGCTATCGCCGTCGCCTTCACCGGCGGCGCCGCCGTAGAGGTCCGAGTATCCGTTGGCATCTCGATCGTCTGCCACGGAGATCACGTCTACACCCTGCAAGTTGAACGACAGCCCGCTGACGCGTGCACCGCGGCGAATGGCGCTCAGCCGGCCAGCGAGAGATTTGAACTGCGAGGTAGAACCCTCGGTGGCATAACGGCCCTGAGTTGATGCCTCTTCGCCGGTGAACTGTTGCAGCAGCGCAAGATACTGAGCCGCCGCTGCACCTCCCGAGTTTGAAAGGCCGTATGCGTCTGCGGCCGGGGGTACGGCGTCGGGATTGGGCGTGGGATCCAGAAAGAATGCCTGCTGCGTCATGTCTGCACAACGGGCGTTCAGTTCCAGCTGCCCTGCGCTTTTTTGCGCTGCGGGCGTGATGTCCAGTGACACACAGGTCACGTAGATCGCGTCGGCAGCGCGGATCTGCAGCTCGTTACCGCCGAGATCGCGAATCGCGTCGCCGAGATCCGTTGCGTGGGTTGCACCCGACAATGCAATAGCGGCCGCCGCGGTGGCAGCCGCTCCAATTTTCTTAATCATGCCTGACTCCATCCAGATGGGTTCGATGGAACGCACACCACCGTCCACCCGGTGATGTTTGTGCCCCTGCTCCGAAGATGGACTATCACAGAGGCAGATAAGCCGCGCAAGTACGAGTGTGAACGCCACGGCGAGCGCCGGTACAATGCGCGGCTTGGGCGGGAGGAACCGGTGAGCGACGATCCGGACGAGACCATCATCAATGACCCGGATGACGACGTAACTCGAATCGTTGTCCGGAAGACGCAGTACGCGCTGGTTGCGGGCGATGTGCTGCGTGACCGCTTTGTCGTCGAGCGCATGCTGGGCGAGGGCGGCATGGGTCAGGTCTTCCTGGCGCAGGACCGCCAGGCGGAAAAGTCGAACCCCTACGTCGCACTGAAACTGCTGGGCGGTGAGTTCAAGGAGCACCCGCAGGCATTCGCGGCTTTGCGCCGTGAGGCCATGCAGTCCCGCCGGTTGACGCACCCGAACATCGTTGCGGTGTACGACTTCGATCGTACCGAGGAACACGTTTACATGGTGATGGAGTTCCTGGAAGGGAACTCGTTGGATGTGTTCATCGCCAATCACCCGCAAGGCAACGACCTGACAACCGTGTGGCCCATCATCCAGGGCTGCGGTGAGGGCCTGGAATACGTGCACCGCCAGAACATCGTGCACGCGGACTTCAAACCCAGCAACGTTTTCCTCACGGAGAACGGCGACGTCAAAGTGTTGGACCTCGGCATCGCTCGTACCCTCGATGAGAGTCAGGCGGCAGCCGGTACCACGCGATTTGATCCCGACGCGCTTGGGGCGCTTACGCCGCAGTACGCCAGTTGCGAGATGTTCGAGGGGCTGCCGCCCGCCCCCCAGGATGATCTGTACGCACTTGCCTGCGTCGCCTACGAATTGCTGACCGGTGCGCATCCCTACCAGCGCAAGGCCGCCATAGAAGCGCGCGCTACCAACATGGAGCCCACCAGGCCGCCGGGTCTCAAGAGCCGTCAGTGGAAGGCATTGAAAGCCGGCCTGGCTTTGCGGCGCGGGGATCGACCGGCCAGCGTGCAGGCCTTTCTGGATGCGCTGTCCCCCGAAAAGAAAAGCGGATCGCCGTTGCCCTGGATCGCGCTGTCTGCGGTGGTGCTGGCGGTGGCTGGAGTGCAGCTCTACCTGCAGTTCCGTGTTGATGATGATGTGCTCGTCGCTGACATTCTCGAGCAGTACCCGGTGGAACTCGACGAGATCGCCTCGCCGGAGCAGATGCGCCTTCAGGAGGACATGTCGGCGACGTTCTCAGAGATGGGTCTCGCAGCGCTGGATCGCGGCGACTACGAGCGCGCGCTGGGAATGCTGTTGAAAACACCGAGTTCGGCTTTCAAGGCCTACCGCGAGATTCTCACCCGCTCGGACGACACCGAAACCCGACGGCGGGCGGCGCAGGGGTTGCTGGCGTTGCTGCGGCGGTTTGACGGCGCAGCGCAGTCCATGGAAGAGGCGGGGGCTGAACTGGCGCAGCGGGCCGCCGTGGTGTGCGGGGCGCTGAAGGTGGCGCGCGAACCCGCTCTGGAAGCGCGTTTTGCGGCGTTGCGAAGCGAGGATGCCGGCGCCCTGGCAGCGGTGGATGACTGCCGGGATCTGATCGACAGCGGGCGCGTCGGGCGCTGACGGGCTTGCGGCCTATCCGGACACGCGTGCTGGCGCGCATCGCTGCGTTCTGCCTGGTGTGCGGGGGATGTGCTTCGCTGCAGCAGAACGTTGTGCAGGGAGAAGCGTTTCGTCACGTCCTGCTGAGCGCAGAGCTCGAAGATGCTGAGGGACCTGTGCACCTGTACATCGCCGGCGATGGCCGGCCATTTGCACGCCGCGATCTGCCGGCCGCTGACCCCTCGGTACCGCTGCCGCTCGCTTACAGCCTCATGGGCCGTGATCGGGGTGCGCGGGTGTTGCTCGGGCGACCTTGCTATCACGGCATGGCCGCGCGCGACCGCTGTTCGCCGGTCTGGTGGACGCAATCGCGCTACTCGGAAGAGGTAGTAGGCAGCATGGTGCAAGCCGCCGAGGACCTGTTGCGCGGCCGCCCGGTGATGCTCATCGGGCACAGTGGTGGCGGCGCCCTCGCCGTGCTCATGGCGGCACGGCTTGATCATGTGGTCGGCGTGATCACCATCGGCGCGAACCTGGACATCGACAGTTGGGCTGATTGGCACGGCTACACCCGGCTCAGCGCGTCGCTGCAACCCTTGGACGTGCTGAACGCACTTGGCGATTTGCCGCAACAGCACTACTGGGGCGATGACGATGAAGCGGTTCCGCCAGCGTCTCAAGAACGCGCGCGCATGCTTCTGGGCGCGCGCGCGTGTGTCGTTACCGGCTTCGACCATCAATGCTGCTGGGGTCGGCGCTGGTCGGAGATCCTCAGCCGGTTCCCCGGTTCGATTTGCACCCCATCGACCGCTCGGCGCATAGTAGAACCGTAAGCAGCGGAATATCATCACGGAGGAAAGGATGCGCGCACGGTTGCCATTTGCGGGTGTCGCACTCGCCCTGTTTGCGGCATTGCCCGCAGCTACTTCGACAAGCGCCGAGGTCGATATGGCCGCAGCGACCAGGGAGTACCAGATCGTGCCGTGCCTGTTGCCCGCACGTGTCCGCAAGCTCGGCAACATGGTGTATCCGGAGCGGCGGCGCCTGGTAGAAACCAGCGCTCGGCAGTGCGAGCTGCGTGGCGGGGAGTATACGTTCTACGATCGCGCGCAACCCGACAGCGCGGCTCAGTTCTTCAAGAAACTCGCCGACGAAGGCGACCTCGATGCGCAGGTCAGCCTCGGCGATGTATACCAATATCTGTACACACCTCCGCGTTACGAAGACGCTGCTCAGTGGTATGCCAAGGCATCCGAAGCCGGCAGCAACAAAGCAAAGATGCAACTCGCGCGGTTATACGAACGTGGGCTCGGCACGGAGGAGAATGGTCTCCTGGCGGTCAACCTCTGGCGTGAAGCCACCGGCGCCGGAGAAGAGTTGGTGCTGGCGTCCGAGCTTGAGGCGGCCCGAACCGCCGCCGATGAGCGTATTGCACAGCTCACCGAACAGCTGCAGCGACGCAGCGAAGAAGCGGAACAGTCGCGGCAGCTGTTGGCTGCGGCGCAATCTGAAGTAGCCGAGCGTCGGGGTGCGCTGGCAGCGGCACAACGGGAAGCAGATGCTCTGCGGGCGAAAGTTGCCGAGGCGCAGACAGGCAATCCGGAAGAGCTGGCTCGGCTGCGCACCCAGCTCACCGCGCAGCAGCGCATCATTGACGATCAGCGGTTTCAGATTGAATCCATGGAAGATGATCTCGGCGTGCAGGAGTCGCAGCTCGCCGCCAGCCTGAAGCGGGTCGAAGCCCAGAATCAGCGCCTCAGCCAGGAGCTGGAACGGGTCAACGCGCAGGCAGACCAGCAGCTGGCAGACGCTATGGGCCAGCTCGAAAGCAAAGACGCAGAGCTTGCGCGTCTGGCCGAAGACTTGGCAGCGGCACGGGCTTCGTTGAACGACTCTGACGGCGCCTACAGCACCCTGGTAGCGCAGCTCGAAGAGAGCCGCAAAGCCGCCTCGCAGGATGACGCTGCAGCCGCCCGCAGGGTGGCCGACCTGGAGCGCCAGCAGGCGGAGCAGGCCTCACGGCTACAGGCGCAGCGTGCTCGTGCCGAGGAACTCGAGGCAGCGCTTGCTACCGCAACACAGGAGGCGCAGAGCCTGCGCGGGCAGCTCGACAACCAGATCAACGAGACTTCAGCGGCACAGGCGCAGTTCGCCAAGGCCGAGGCAGAGCTTTCCAGCGTGCGCGCGGAGCTTGCGGCGCGCACGCAACGCATGGATCGCGCAGCCGAGCAACTCGCGGCGCTCGAACGCGAGCGCCGCGATCTGCAGGCGCAACTGGATCGTGGCAAAGCAGAGGGGCAGACATCCAATAGCGCCCTGGAGGCGCAGATCGCCCAGCGCGACAACAAGCTACGGGAGCAACGGGCAACGATTGCCGGCCTGCAGGCTGAAATCGAAGACTATCGGGGGCAGATTCAAGAGATCAACGTACGCCGCGCGTCCTATGCCACACGCTCGCCCATGGAGGACACGTCGAAGATCCGCTTGCCTCGCAACGTGAAAATCGGCCGTTACCACGCTGTGGTCATCGGCAACAACGACTATCAGTATCTGACAGATCTGCAGAACGCGCAGAACGACGCACGTTCGGTGCATGAGCTGCTGCAGAAGGAGTACGGCTTTCGCTCCAAGCTGCTGATGGATGCCTCCCGGCTGGATATGTTTCAAGCCATCGCCGAGTTGATGGAGCTCACCGGTCCGGACGATCTCGTGCTCATTTACTATGCCGGGCATGGCTACCGGATGGGCGGGCAGAGCTACTGGTTGCCGGTGGAAGTGGCGTCCCGCCAGCAGGCGCCGGGTGCTGGGCTGTCATCCGAGGAGATCGCCAACTGGATCAAGAACATTCCTGCGCGCCACGTGATGATCATCGCCGACTCCTGCTACTCCGGCGCCGGCATCGAGACGGCAGGCGGCTTCAAATACAGCGCCGAAGATCTCGAGATGATGCTGCCGTTTCTCGTACGCAGCCGCTCGCGCACCATGCTCACTTCGGGTGGTGACGGCCCGGTGATGGACGGCGGCGGCGAGGGCGAACACTCGGTGTTCACGCGGGAACTGCTCGGTGTGCTCAATGAGAACAAGGGTGTGCTGCATGGCGAGCAGATGTATTCGTACATGATGGACCGCGTGAAGTTCACGGTTGAAGGCGACGCCATCAATCAGACACCCACGTTCGGCAGCATCGAACGTGCGGGGCATGAAAGCGGCCAGTTCGTGTTCATGCGCAAGCGGGGACGTTCCTGACCGATGGCCGATCTCGTCGGTCAGACCATCGGTGCCTACCGCATTGTCGAGCGCCTCGGCCGCGGCGGTATGGCCGATGTCTACAAAGCCTTTCATACCGGGCTCGAGGTGCATCGGGCGATCAAGTTTATACGCCCGGAGTTCGTTACTTCGGATGATTTTCGCGCGCGCTTCCGCAAAGAGGCGCAGGGTGTGGCCAAATTGCGGCACCCGAACATCGTGCAGATTCACGATTTCGGCGAAGACGATGGCCGCTATTACATGGTCATGGAGTTCATCGACGGGCGCACGCTGAAAGAGATACTGAGTGCGTCCAAGGGTGGGTTGCCCATCGACGAGAGCCTTGCGCTCATCCGCCAGGTGGCTGGCGCGCTCAGCTACGCGCACGGTCAGGATCTCGTGCATCGGGACATCAAGCCAGACAACATCATGATCGACGGCGGTGGCCGTCCGGTGCTCATGGACTTCGGCATCGCCAAACTGCTGACCACCGACACACAGCTCACCCAGACCGGCATGGGTATCGGTACGCCTGCCTACATGGCACCCGAGCAGGCCAAAGCCCTGGAAGTAGGTCCACCTGCAGACATCTACGCGCTCACCATCGTGCTGTTCGAGATGCTCACCGGACGCGTGCCCTTCAGCGCCGACACGCCCATGGCGGTGATGCTCAAAGCGTTGAGCGATCCGATGCCCATGCCACGCCAGTTCAATGCAGATATCAGTGAGGATCTGCAGTCGGTCATCCTCAAAGGTACGGCGAAGGAGCCTGAGCAGCGCTACCAGAACGTTGCTGCGTTCCTGCGAGCGCTCGATGGGGTTGATGGTGCCGAGATTGGGGAAGCACTGCCGTCTCCAGCGGCAGCTGCGACCCAGGCCGCATCCGTGCCGCCCGCTCGGCCCACGCGCAAGCGGATGCTGCCCGTCACACTGATCGCGGCAATTCTGCTGGCACTCGGCGCCGGTTATTTTTATCTCGCGCAACCTGACTCGCCGCCTGCGGCCGGTGAGCAAGCGGAAGTGGTCGTGCCGCACGGCGGGCCGACCTCGGCAGAGCCGCCGTTGAGCGTTGGCGGTGCACCATCGACAGGCGGTGCACCATCGACAGGCGGTGCTCCATCAACCGGCGGTGCACCATCGACCGGAGTTGCACCATCGCAGGTCAGCGCTGGCGAAGCGGTGATCGCTTCCGTCAATCGCAGCATTGATGCCGATGAGACGATTCGCCAGACCGTGCAGCTCAATGAAGGTGACGTGCTCTTCCTCGACGTGCACGATACGGCGCACACCACAGACTTCGAGCTGTGGGCGCCGGGTGCACGTAAGCCCGTGATCGACGCCTACAACGATCGTGGGCCGGTGCGCATTGATGAAGCGGGTGAGTACGAGTTTACGGTTGCCATGCGCTCGAGCCGATCCGGTCCGGTGGATGTGGAACTGTTGCGGCTGACGCTCCCGGAAATTGATCTTGGCGCTGTGCAGCCTGATACCTTCATTGCGTTCGGCACCGACCTTCCAGGGCAGGAAGTGCGTGCGACCGTCGAACTGGCGGCGGATAGCACGGTGTTTCTGGACGTTGTGCGATCTGATGTGGTCACTGATTTCAGCCTCACCGCGCCCGACGGTCGCACGGTAGTCTTCAAGAGCTACGCAGATCAGGGGCCGCTGGTTGCACCCCAGGCAGGCACTTATACGCTGCGCGCAGACCCGCGAGGCGATGATGTCGGCCAGTTCGAGATCAACCTGCACGTGCTGAATCCGGCGGTGATCGACGACGGGACGTATGCGGCGGGTACGCTGCTGGCTGGTGCTACCCGCCAGCCTGGGCAGATCGTGCAGCGGCAAATCACACTGGCGAGCGATACGGTGCTCTACCTGGACTTTCTGCAGGCGTCGTCGGTGGTGGATTTCGAGCTCCTCGCGCCGGATGGCCGCACCCAGGTGTTTCGGGCCTACAGCGATCAGGGGCCGTTACCGGTTGAACGTGGTGGGTTGCACACTTTGCGTATCGACCCGCGAGGCGACAAGGCGGCTTCATTTGAAGCCATGCTGCACGTTCTCGACCCACCAATCATCGCTGGCGAACCGGTAGCGGCTGGTGCGCTGGTTAACGGGCGTACCGAGCAGCCTGGGCAGCTTGTTCACCATGTAATGAACCTGCCCCCTGGCAACTGGCAGTTCGAGCTTCTTGAGTCGTCCGTTGTCACTGACTTTCGCGTGGTCGATGTGGCATCCGGGGACGAGTTGATGAAAACCTATAGCCGCAAAGCAGCGCTGCAGGTGGGTGATGGTGTGTATCGCCTGGAAGCCGATCCGCGTTCGGACGACCTTGGTCGTTACCGCCTGCGATTCTGGCAGAGCGCCAGTCAGTAAGCGCAGAACCTTTTTGCCGTTCGCGTGTCGAAGCTCGAAAGTGGCTGGAGCGCGGTCATGGGCTTTCAACCTTCGAGCAACATCACGGAACAGATCGCTGATCACCTGGCATGGGAAATCGCCGCGGGTCGTATCGGCGACCGGGCACGCATCCAGGAACTGAAGCTGGCCAGAGCGCTGGGTGTATCTCGCGGTTCTGTGCGTGAGGCGCTGCTCGTGCTGCAGGGTCGCGGTCTGGTGGATCTCGTGCCGCGCCGCGGAGCGACTGTGCGCCCCTTGAATGCGGCTGCAGTGGAAGACTTCGGCCCGCTGTTCAGCGACCTGCTGCTGCGGGCCCTGGGTCGCCTCGAACCCTACCCGGCGGCGAACGCGGCGCGAACCCTTGATGCCTTGTGTGCTGCCTCCAAGACGGATGATGTTGAAGCAGTTCTGCGCGCGCGGGATGCCTTTCTCAGGGCTCTCCTGGACAGCAGCCGCGGTGAGGTGCTGCTGCCGCTGCTCGATCCGCTGGTCATGCTGGGCAACCGTATCGGCCTGCGTGCTGCTACGCATACGGACTTCGATGTACGGGACAGCGTGCGCTGGTGTGCGGGTCTGCACGAAGCCCTGGCGACGAAAGACTCGGAACGCGTGAGCGCGCTGGTGAATGCCTTCGTTCGCCGCGAGTGCCAGCTTGCGCAGATAACGAAATTTTCCTGACGCAGCGGTTTCTTCCACCCGTCAGTTCCCCTAGACTAGCGTGCTTTCGGGGCGTGGGTAGTCAGCGCATTTCATGCGTTTGAAGCAGATAAAACTTGCAGGATTCAAGTCGTTCGTTGATCCAACGACGGTGAACCTCCCCGGAAGTCTCAGCGCCGTGGTGGGGCCGAACGGCTGCGGCAAATCCAACATCATCGACGCTGTGCGCTGGGTGATGGGGGAAAGCTCTGCCAAACAGCTGCGCGGCGAGAACATCACCGACGTCATCTTCAACGGTTCGTCCGCGCGGCGGCCTACGGCGGCAGCCAGCATCGAGCTTCTGTTCGACAACTCCGACGGGCGCGTAGGCGGCCAGTATGCGGCCTATGCTGAGCTCGCCATCCGCCGCGAGGTGAATCGCGAAGCGCAGTCCACGTACTACTTGAACGGCAGCAAGTGCCGGCGGCGCGACATTCAGGATGTCTTCCTGGGCACCGGCTTCGGCCCGCGCAGCTACTCGATCATCGAGCAGGGCATGATCAACCAGCTGGTCGAGGCAAAGCCCGATGATCTGCGCTCTTACCTCGAAGAAGCAGCGGGTATATCCAAGTACAAGGAGCGCCGGCGCGAGACGGAAAACCGCATTCGTCACACCAACGAGAACCTGTCGCGGCTCAATGACATCCGCGACGAACTCGGCAAGCAGCTCGATCGTTTGCAGCGCCAGGCCAAGGCGGCTGAGCGCTACCGCGAACTGAAGGAAGAAGAGCGCCACGTTACCGCGCAGCTCTTCACCTTGCGGTACAACGCGTTGGCTGAGCGCTTGCGGGTGCTGGACGAGCAAATTCGAGAGCGTACCGTAGCGCTGGAACAGGCCAACGCCGAACACCGCCACATCGAAACCGAAATCGAGAGCCTGCGCGCCGGTCACGCAGACCAGACGGGCGCATTCAACCGTGTACAGGCGAAGTTCTACCAGCTCGGTGCCGACATTGCGCGTATCGAGGAATCCATCGAGTACAGCACCCGCCGGGTGCACCAGCTTGAGCTCGATCTCGAAGGCGTGACCGAGCGATCTGCAGAAACTGAGCGTCAGTTGCAGATGGACGAGGCCGACATTGCGAAGGTGAGCGAAGAGATTGCTCGAGTATCCCCCGCAGTGGAGGAGGCGCGTGCCGCCGATGATGATGCCACGAGCCGGCTGCAGACGGCGGAGCAGGCGCAGAAAGAATGGCAGTCAGCGTGGGACGATTTCAGTAGCCGTTTGTCCAAGACCGTGCGCGACGCAGAGGTTCAGGCCTCGCGTATCGAACACCTTGAGCAGTTGCTTCAGCGGCTGCGACGGCGCAGCGAAGAGCTTGCTGCGGCCAGCCAGGAAGCGCCGCAATTTTCCAGCGAACACGTAGATAGCCTGGCTGAGGAAATCGACGCGCTGGACCACACCAAGAGTGCTGCTGAAGCCGATATCGACCGTGTGCTGCGGGATCTGCATGCGGCCCGCGAAGACCTGTCCATGCGCGAGCAGGTGGTAGAGCAGGCGCGCGGCGACGTGCAGGCGCTGCGTCACGACCTGGCAAGCCTCGAAGCGGTGCAGGCTGCAGCGCTCGGCCGCGACGATGGATCGCTGGAAACCTGGCTTGAAGCCCAGGGGCTTTCTGGTGCCGGTAAAGTCGGCGAAACCCTCGCGGTGGTGGGTGGTTGGGAGCAGGCGGTCGAGACGGTGCTGGGTGCATTTCTGCACGGTGTGCGGGTGAGCAGCCTGGACGCGTATGCGCATGCGTTGAACGACGCGCAAGCGGGCAATCTGGCGCTTCTGGAAAAAGCCACGCAACCGGCGCCGGACGGCGCGCTCTCCAGCGAACTTCCGAGCCTTGCAACGTTGGTGCGCGGAGACGTGGCCGAGCTCGGCTCGCTGCTTGCTGGTGTTTACGCGGCGGAGTCTGTGGCTGTTGCCATGGATAAACGCCAACAGCTCGCGGCGCACGAGAGCATCATCACGCGCGGTGGAGTGTGGATCGGGCCTGACTGGCTGAGCGTTGCCCCCGAGGCCACCGCGGAGTCTGGCATCATTCAGCGCGGGCAGGAAATCGAGACGCTGAATCTGCGCGTTGAAGAGGCGGAGAACACGCTCGCCGACATGCTGGCCCAGGTGCGGGCGGGCCGCGATCACATCCAGCAGCTCGAAGGCGAGCGGGAACAGCTACAGGAGCGGGTCAACCAGCTGAACAGTTCCCTGTCGGAGCGACGCACCGACCACGGTGTACGCCGGGTGCAGCTCCAGGAGGCGGTATCGCGCAGGGAGCGTTTGCAGAAAGAACTGGAAGACCTCGCGCGGCAGATCGCTGAGGAATCGGAGCGCCTGGCGGGTGCACGTCAGGAGCTGGCGGTAGCGGAGACGACACGCGAGGAGCTCGAAGGCGAGCGTGAAGGTCTGATGGGCCGGCGAGTCGGCTCGGAGCAGCAGCTAGACGAAGCGCGCAGCGCAGCGCGTGCGTGCCGAGACCGCTTCCATGCAGTGAGCTCGGAGCTTGCAGCGCTCAATTCCCGCAGATCGGCTGGCGAGACCGCCCGTGAGCGGCTGGTCAAACAGCTGGACGATCTGCGTGCACAGCAGAACAGCTTGCGCTCGGGTATCGAGCAATCCAACACGCCGCTGCCGGAGCTCAAGGAGAAGCTCGAGCGGCAATTGGAAGAGCGTAAAGGCGTGGAAACCGAGCTGGCGGCGGTGCGCACGCGGCTCGAGGAGATAGACACTACGGTGCGTGCGCAGGAGAATGCGCGGCACGCAGCCGAAGAAAAGGTTGCCGAAGTGCGCAACCTGCTTGAAGATGGGCGTGTCAAGCGGCAAGGTATGAGTGTCGAGGAGAGCAATCTGCTCGAGCGCATCACGGCCACGGGGCTGAGTCTGGAAGACGCGGCTGCCGGAATGCCGGAGGATGCATCGGAAACGGTTTGGCGGGACAACCTCGAACGCATCGAGCGGCGCATACAGCGGCTGGGTGCGATCAACCTGGCAGCCATTGACGAGTTCAAAACGGAGTCTGAACGAAAGACCTATCTGGATGCACAGAACGAAGACCTGGTAGAAGCGTTGAATACGCTCAAAGAAGCGATCAGAAAGATCGACCGCGAGACTCGCACCAGGTTCAAAGAAACCTTCGAAACAGTCAATAAACGTCTGGGGGAACTGTTTCCGAAGGTATTTGGCGGCGGACACGCCCATTTAGAACTGACCGGGGAGGACTTGCTCGACACGGGGGTTGCGCTCATGGCGCGGCCACCGGGCAAACGCAACACGAGCGTGCATTTGCTGTCGGGCGGTGAGAAGGCAATGACGGCCATCGCGCTGATTTTTGCCATCTTCCATCTCAACCCAAGCCCTGTGTGCTTGCTGGATGAGGTGGACGCACCCCTCGACGACGCCAATGTCACTCGCTATGCGGAGTTGATTAAGGAGATGTCGGCCGATGTTCAGTTCGTTGTCATTACACACAACAAGCTCACAATGGAGATTGCCGATCATCTCATGGGCGTCACGATGAACGAGCCAGGGGTATCCCGGCTGGTGTCCGTGGACGTCGGGGAGGCGGTGGCGCTTGCCGCCGTCTGAGGTGAAACAGGCCGGGCCCGCGATAAAGCGGTAGGAGCTGTTGGTGGATATAAAGACGCTCATCCTCATTGGAGGCGGCATCATGATTGCCGCTGTCGTCGTACACGGGTTCTGGATTGCCTGGCGTGCACGCCGCGAGCCGTTACGGCTCAACATCGTGCGCGACATGATCCCGGAGGACTACGACGAGGAGTCGAGATTTCGGGGTGAGTTGCCAAACGGCGGGGCTCGAATCAAGCGTGATCCGGAGCAGGTTGCTCTGGACCTTGAGCAGCCCGCACCGATGCTGCTCGATACCACCGGGCATAGCCCCGCCATCGCTGATGTGGACGAAGAGCTGTTCGGCGACGCGATACCAGAGCCAAAGTCGAGCGGTGAAGCGACCACCACACGCCGGCCTGTCACGCCGCAGGGACCTGCGACCATCGAGCGGGCAGCGGCAAGGGCGCGGGTACGCGAAGTGCGTCTGGAGCCTGAGGTGGGCGGCAGCAAACCGGCTCGTAAGGTGCGCCCTCGCGCGGCGGCTGCCTCCCGTTCCGTGCGGGACGATGCGCCGACACCGGCAGCCAACGGGCCGGAAGAGTTGTTGGTCATCTACGTGCTGGCGCCCAGCCATCAGCCGTTCCCCGGAAAGGCGCTGCATGCCACGTTGCGGGGCAAAGGCCTGCGCTACGGCAACATGAATATCTTTCATCGGCTGGACCCGATGAGCAAGGTGACACAGTACAGCGTGGCCAACGCGGTGGAGCCGGGTACGTTCGACATGAGTGAGATCGAGACGTTCTCCACGCCAGGTCTTACGTTCTTTCTGCGCCTGCCGGGCCCGCAGCAGCCGCAGGATGCGTTCGACGACATGTGGCGTGTTGCCCGCGATGTAGCTGCGGATCTCGGTGGCGAGTTGAAGGATGATCGTCGATCCGTCATCACTGCTCAGACCATCGAGCACTACCGTGAGCGTATCCTCGACTTCTCCAGGAGAACGCTCTCCCGCCGCGCCTGATGGCCAAGCGCGCATCGACGGACTCGCCTGCTGCACGTGCAGTAGCTTTGCGTCGCCTGCTCAATCACCACAATTACCGCTACCACGTGCTCGATACACCGGAGATCCCGGACGCCGAGTACGATCGGCTGTTCGATGAACTCGCATCCCTGGAATCGGAGCATCCACAGCTCGTCACCGCGGATTCTCCCACCCAACGCGTAGGCGCCGAACCGCTGGCGCAGTTCGACACCGTGGTGCACACCGTGCCCATGCTGTCGCTTGACAAGACGACGGATGAAAAAGGGGTGGCGGACTGGATGGCCCGCTGCCGGTCCCGTCTGGATGGTGCTGACGTGGAGTTTACCTGCGAGCCGAAGATCGACGGTGTGGCTGTTGCGCTCCTGTACGAAGCCGGCCGGCTGGTGCTGGCGGCAACGCGCGGCGACGGCCAGCGCGGTGAAGACATCACCGCCAATGTGCGCACGATTAAGTCCGTGCCGCTGCTCATTGAGGCGGATGATGTGCCGGCCCGCTTCGAGGTGCGGGGCGAGGTCTATATGGCGCGGCGTGACTTCGAGTCTTTTAACGAGCGGGCCCGTGAGAACGGCGGCAAACCATTGATCAACCCGCGCAATGGTGCGGCGGGTTCCCTGCGCCAACTGGACCCCAGGCTCACCGCGGAGCGTCCGTTGACGATGTTCTGTTACAGCCTCGGTTGGACGGAAGGCGAGTGGCAGCCGCAAACCCACATGGAGGTCATGCGCCGTTTTGAGCGCTGGCAGTTTCGTACCAACCCGGAGGTTCGGCTGGTGCGGAACGAATCGGAGTGCATGGCCTACCTCGAAGCGCTCGCCGCACGGCGTGATAGTCTCGGCTACGATATCGATGGCGCGGTTATCAAGGTAAACGCGCTGGCCCAGCAGGCCGAACTAGGCGCGGTGACGCGCAAACCCCGTTGGGCATTGGCCTTCAAGTATCCCGCGGAGGAGGCTACTACGGTGGTCAACGACGTGGAGTTTCAGGTGGGCCGAACAGGTGCCATCACCCCGGTCGCGCGGCTCGACCCTGTGTTCGTCGGCGGCGTCACCGTAAGCAACGCAACCCTGCACAACATGGACGAGATCGGCCGCCTGGATCTGCACATTGGCGACACGGTCATGGTGCGCCGTGCTGGCGATGTCATCCCGCAGGTGGTTAGCGTCGTCGCCGACAAGCGGCCGAAGGGCGCAGAAGCCGTTGCGCTTCCTGAGGCTTGCCCGGTGTGTGGCAGCCCGGTAGTACGACCCGAGGACGAAGCGGTGGCCCGCTGCAGCGGTGGCGCCAATGTCTGTGCAGCGCAGCGCAAAGAAGGTCTACGGCACTTTGCCTCGCGCCTGGCGCTGGATATCGAAGGCCTGGGTGACAAGATAATCGACGCGCTGGTGGAGCGCGATCTCGTGCGTATTCCAGCGGATATCTTCAGGTTGGATCACGATACATTAGCGAATCTCCCGCGTATGGCCGCCAAGTCCGCCGACAACCTGCTGGCTGCCATTGAGCGCAGCAGGAACACCACGCTGCCCAGACTCATCTACGCACTGGGCATTCGCGAGGTGGGCGAGGCTACGGCGCTGGCCCTGGCACAGCACTTCGGTACGGTGGACAACCTGCGTTCGGCGAGTGAGGAGGCGTTGATCGATGTGCCGGACGTCGGGCCGATTGTCGCACGGCGCATACGCGAGTATTTCGAAGTTGAGGAGAACGTTGCGGCACTGGTTGCACTTGTGGAATCCGGCGTGGCCTATGAGCCCATTGAGGTGGTCGTTGGCGAGCGGCCGTTGCAGGGCCAGACCTGGGTACTCACCGGCACGTTGGAGAGCCTGACACGCAACGATGCCAAAGCCCGGCTCACCGCTCTGGGTGCCAAGGTGGCGGGATCGGTATCGAAGAAAACCAGCCAGGTGGTTGCCGGCCCGGGGGCCGGTAGCAAGCTTGAGAAAGCAACCGAGTTATCCATTCCCGTGATGGACGAAGCGGCGTTTGTTCGCTTCCTCGAAGCGCATGAGTAGGTGGGTTTTACCACTCGTCGGGCTGCTGGTGCTCGCGGGTTGCGCCAGCGCACCGCCGCAGGACCCGGACAACATCTGCCGTATCTTCGACGAGCGCCCGAAGTGGTACAAAGCGGCGCGCAAAGCTGAGAAACGCTGGGGGTTACCGCCGAACGTGGCCCTGGCGTTCGTTCACAAGGAATCCTCCTACGTGGCCGACGCGCGGCCGCCGCGCAAGAAGTTGCTGGGTGTGGTGCCCTGGCGCCGTCCCACCAGCGCTTATGGGTATGCCCAGGCCACCAACGAAGCGTGGTCCGATTATCTAGAGGAGGCCGGCGGCTGGTTCTCCGACCGCGACGATTTTGCCGATGCGCTGGATTTCATTGGCTGGTACAACCACCGATCACACCGCAAGCTGCGCCTGAATAAGGCAGATGCCTACAATCTCTACATCGCCTACTACGTAGGCCACGGCGGCTATGCACGTGGCAAGTGGCGCAAGTCCGGACCGGCCAGATCCTACGCCAAGGTCGTGTCTGCCCGTGCTGCGCGGTATGGCGGACAGCTGAAAAGCTGCCGCAAGCAGCTCGATGGCGGCGGTTGGTTTGGGATCGGCTAGACTGTATCTATCCTCAAATTGCGCGTTGGAGTGACTATGGCAATGTTCGACAAGAAAAAAGCCGAAGAGCCGGAAAACCCGGCACCGGTGCCCGCTGCGGAGCCAGCGGCGGTGAAGACTCCGGGCACGCGAACGCCGGGTAGCCGTGCCGTCATCGGTGCCACCATCAAAGTGAAGGGCGACCTGACCGGCGATGAAGACCTCATCATCGAAGGCCGGGTGGAAGGCACGGTGAAGCTGGATAAGCACGATCTGACCGTGGGCGAATCGGCCAGCGTGCATGCCAACGTGACCGCCAAAGTCGTGCGTATCGAGGGCGAGGTGGTTGGAGATATCCGCGGTATCGAGCGCATTGTCATCACCCAGGTGGGCCGTGTGCAGGGCAATCTGAGTGCACCGCGTGTGGTGGTCGAAGATGGTGCCAAGTTCCGCGGCAGCATCGAGATGGACGGCTTCGAGAGCAAGGCAAAGGCTGCGCCTGCAGCCTGATCAGTGCTCCGTCGCCAGTGACCACACCGGTTTTCGAGCCCAGCGCGCTGCTGGCGCGGGTGTTTGATGACAAGCTTCTGGAACGGCCGTTTTCGGTGCTCGACGTCGGCGGCGCTGGGGTTGAAACGCTCGAGTATTTTTCGAGCTTTTCTTGTCGGATAACAGTGCTAGGTCTCCTGGACGATCGGTTCGTTCCTGAGGCGCCCAGCGAAGAGGACCCGTACCGGGCGCACCGGGCGTTCGAGTCGCGACTGGACATTCTGCAGGGTACGTATGATGTGTGCCTGTTCTGGGACTATCCCAACTACCTTTCTCCACCGACGCTGCGGGCCTTTGCGGAGGTGCTGGCGCCTTCGCTGCACCCGCGCACCCGGGGACATGTGTTTGCCGGTTTGAACAACCGACAGGGCTTACCGGCGATACGTTACGGGATCAAGAACACGGAAACGTTCAGCCTGCGGCCGCTGAACCAACCGCCCCTGAGCTACGTGCATACGCAGGGTGAGCTGGCGGATGCGTTTCACTACTTCAAGGTGGCGCGCGGCAGCCTGCGCGAGGGTCGGGTCGAGGTTCAGCTGGAGCACATATAGCTGTAAGGCGCTAAACGAGCAGTCCACGCATTGCGAAAAACAACACAGCGGCGAGGCTCGCGCTGGCCGGCACGGTGATGATCCATGCGGCGATGATCTTCATCAGCAACGAACGCTTCACCAGCTCTTTGCGATAGAGTTTGCGCAGCCGCTTGCGCTCCTTGCGGGTGAGGGTGGTCGCCTGTTTCTCCTTGCGCAGTTTCCGGATCATCTCGCCCCTCTGGCTGATGGTCGCGTCGTCAAACGCCTGAAGAAAGGCCTCCACTTCTGCTCGGTCGCTTCCCTGATGGTGCTCCTCGATTTCATGCAGGAGCCGCGAATAGTTCACCTTAAGAAACTCGCGCAGAAACCCCACGCCGAACACGCCGCCAACGGCGATGTGGGTGGAACTCACCGGCAGGCCCAACTGGCTTGCGATGATCACGGTGATCGCGGCGGCGAGGGCAATGCAGAACGCCCGTGTCATATCCAGCTCGGTAATCTCGGAACCGACTGTGCGTATGAGCCTCGGCCCATACAACGCAAGGCCAATGCTCAGGCCAAGCGCCCCTACCACCATCACCCACAACGGAATCGCTGCCTTGGTGCTCACGCCCTGGTGGAGCAATGCATCGTTGATCGCCGCCAGCGGGCCGATGGCGTTCGCCACATCGTTGGCGCCGTGGGCGAATGACAGCAGCGCGGCGGCAAAGATCAGCGACAGACCAAAGAGGCTGTTCACGTGCTGCTTTTCGTTGGGAAGTGCAGCAGCCATGCGTGCAATCATCGGCCGAGTGGCACCGTAGATCAGACCGGCGGGCAGCAGGCCAATGAGCAAAGCGGTGAAGAAATCCACCTTCCAGATGTGCTTTAAGCCTTTCATCACCAGGTAGGTAGAAAACGACCAGGCCATGAGGGTGAGCAGCCACGGCACGACGCGGCTGGCTGCGGCCATGGTGTCCCGCTGGTAGGTGACCGTGCGTTTGATCACGTACAGGAACGTCGCGGCGATAGCGCCGCCGAAGAGCGGCGAGATCACCCAACTGGCGACGATGGCCCCCACGGTGCCCCAGTTGGCGACGGCGGTGCCGCCTGCGGCCAGGCCGGCACCCAGCACACCGCCGACGATGGAGTGGGTGGTGGACACCGGTGCACCTACAGCGGTGGCTATGTTGAGCCACAGCGCGCCGGCGAACAGTGCCGCCATCATCAGCCAAACGAACTCGTTCGGGTCTGCGATGAAGCTGGGGTCGATGATGCCGCTCTTGATGGTGCCCACCACATCGCCGCCGGCGATGAGCGCACCTGCAGCTTCGAAGAGGCCGGCAAGCACAATGGCGCCGCCCATGGTCAGCGCACCGGAACCTACAGCGGGGCCAACATTGTTGGCCACGTCGTTAGCGCCGATGTTCATGGCCATATAAGCGCCGACGCCGGCGCCAGCGAGCAGCAGCCAGCCGGGTATGCCGTCTGGTGCGATACCGCTGACGAACAGCATCGTAAGTGCGATGAATGCGAGCGCGCCGCTCAGGCGCAGTGCTGGCACCAACAAATCGGTGTTCCTGTCTTCCCGTTCTCCGGGTTCTTAGCTGCCCGGATGATCCCTTGTTCCCAGATGCCTGCCGGATGCAGGCGCGGCAAGGTTAGCCCGCTCCGCCGGTGTGCGCCAGCACATCTGCACACCTTCTGGCCGTGATCAGGCGGCGACCGGCAGCGCCGTCGTATCGATAGCGTACAGCTCGGCGACGTTGTCGCAGAGGATGGCGCGTGTCTGCTCTGGCGTCAGGTGCTGGGTCTGCTCCTCCAGCATGTCCTGCGACCAGGGCCACGTGGAGTCGCTGTGCGGAAAGTCGTTGGCCCACAACAGCCGCTTCCAGTTCATCTGATCGGCGCTGCGAAAGGCCACCCAGTCGTCCTGAAAGGTGGTGTAGATGTGCTCGCGGAAGTACTCGCTTGGCAGCTTCGACAGGCTCACACCGTCGCCCAGCCAGTTGCGGTGGCGGTTGTAGGCATGATCCATACGGTACATGTAGTGCGGCACCCAACCTGCATCTGCCTCCACGCAGACAATGCGCAGCCGCGGGTAGCGTTCGAACACACCGCCGTAGATCAGCGTGCCCATGATGTCCTGATTGCCGCGGATGATGGACAGAAAGCTGTTCAGCCTCGGCCCTCGGGTTTGCGCGTTGCGCATGGTGAGTATGTGAAACGAAATCGGCAGATCGAGATCGATGGCTGCCTCCCACACCGGGTTCCATATGGGTGAATCGAAGTCCTGCTCGCCTGGGTTGCCCGACATCATCACGCCGCGAAGGCCGAGCTGTTTGATCGCGTGCAGGTCTGCCACGGTGCTCTGCGGGTCGGTGGCGGCGCTCTGGCCGCAGCCGATGAGGCGGGTGGGGTCGGTGTCGCAGTACTCCATGATCCAGCGGTTGTATGCGGCGAAGCAGGCGTCTTTGTAGGCGAAGTCCTTGTGGTTGCACAGCATCATGCCCACGGTTGGATAGATGACTTCCGCGGCCACGCCGTCGCGGGCCTGGTCGGCAAGACGCGCGCTCGGATCCCAGCCGCTGCGATGCAGCTCGTCGAAGCGCACGCCGGTCATGCTGAGCTCTCCCGGCGGCTTGCCGGCAGCTGCGACCAGGCCCATGGCGATGGGGCGGTCCATGCCGTCGATGACGAAGAGATCTCCTTTGTCGCCGCCATCCACCATGCGCGGCGCCTTGTCGCGCCAGCGGGCGTCGATGTGCTTGCTGTAGGTGTCCGGGTGCTCGGTGATGTGGCTGTCGGCTGAAATGACCGGAAAGTCGAAGCCCATGGTGTCCTCCCTCAAGTGCAGCATGGCTGGTTCATCCTAGGCCTGCGAGGGGCGCCGGGACAAGCCCGAGTCAAGTGGGCCCGAGTCAAGTGGGCAGGAACCGCCTTACCTATGCGGCGTCGTCTCACTGCGACCGGGGCCTGGGATCGAGTATTCTGTGCCCATGCCAGCGCTCGCCGAAGACACCAAGGCCGAGATCCAGCGCGCCTACTCGGCGTGGCTCGCTGCGCGCGGCTTTCGGGCACGGCGTGGCCAGCGGGAGATGGTGGCGCACATTGCCCGCACGCTCACCGACGACACCGTACGCATCACCGCAGTCGAAGCAGGCACCGGCACCGGTAAGACGGCTGCGTACTGCATTGCCGCCATCCCGGTGGCGCGCGCGCTCGGCAAGACCATCGTCATCAGCACCGCCACCGTGGCGCTGCAGGAACAGGTGGTGCTGCGCGACCTTCCGGACCTCAAGACCAGCAGCGGCATGGAATTCGACTTCGCCCTGGCCAAGGGGCGCGGGCGTTACGTCTGTCTCAAGCGCCTGGACGACAGCCTGAAAAACACCGGGCAACGGGAGCTTGCGCTGGTGGATACGCCGGCACCGGAAGCCGGTGCCGTGTATGAATCCATGCTCAACCGCTTCGGTATGGGCGAGTGGAACGGCGAGTTGGATGCGTGGGCGGAAGGGGTAGAACCCGAGGTCTGGCAGGCCGTCACAACCGATCACCGAGGTTGCACGAACCGCCGTTGCGCTTATCTCGCGCAATGCCCGTTCTTCAAGGCGCGGGGCGCGCTTGAGGGCACCGAGGTGATCGTTGCCAACCACGACCTGGTGCTGGCGGACCTGAGCCTCGGCGGCGGCGTGGTTCTGCCGGAGCCTGAAGACTGCATCTACATCATCGACGAAGCCCACCACCTGCCGGACAAAACCCAGAACCATTTCTCGGTGCGCGCGAGGCTTCGCGGCACGTTGAGCTGGCTGGATCAGATCAACGCCACCATCGGCACGCTCACCCAGCGCTTCGAACGGCCGGCAGACCTCGTATCCATCGCCGCCAACCTCGTGGAGACCGGCGCCGAGGTGGCCGAAGCGTTGGGCGAGATGGGCGAAGCCCTCGACGGGCTGACGTTTGAGGCCCGCGATGAGGAACTGTTTACGCATCGATTTCGCCTGGGCTGCGTGGGCCAGGAGATTCGACAGCGTGCACACGCTGCGCAAGAGCCGATGGTGCGTGTGGAGCTGGCGCTCGACCGGGTGATCGAGTTGCTCGAGGCAGTGTCGTCGGGCGATCTCAATTGGCCGAATGCACATGAGGCAGACGACTGGCTCGGCCCGGTCGGGCAACAGCAGTCCCGTGCCGGCGCGGTGGTGGCGCTCCTGCAGGACTACATGAACGCACCCGGTTCAGAAGCTGAGGAGATCGCACCCGGCTCGCTGCACGCCCGTTGGGCGAATCGCTACGGCGACGATGTGGAGCTCGTCAGCGCGCCGATCCAGACCGGCGCGCTATTGCAGGAGGCGCTCTGGTCGCGCTGCTTCGCAGCGGTGTGTACGTCAGCCACACTCACCGCGGTGGGCAGCTGGCAGCGGTTTACCGAGCAGGCGGGATTTCACGAAGCGGTGCAGTGCATTCGCATACCGAGCCCGTTCGATTACCCGCGCATTGCTGAGCTGCACGTGCCGGACATGCGCAGCGACCCGCGTGACTTCGATGCGCACTCAGAAGAGGTGGCAGCGCTTCTGCCGGACCTTCTGGCCCTGGAGCGCAGCGCGCTGGTGCTGTTTACCTCCTGGCGGCAGATGCGGCGCGTGGGGTCTTTGCTGCCGGAGGCGCTGAATGAATTGCTGCTGGTGCAGGGCGATGGCTCCAAGCAGGCGTTGCTGGATGCGCATCGAGCGCGCATCGACGCGGGCGAGCGCAGCTACCTGGTTGGCCTGGCGAGCTTTGCAGAGGGCGTGGACCTGCCGGACGACTACTGCCGGCACGTGATCATCGTCAAGATTCCCTTCGCTGTGCCGGATGACCCCATCGATCAGGCCATGGCGGAATGGGCAGAACATCGCGGCCGCAACGCCTTCTACGAGATCAGCGTGCCGGACGCAGCCCTCAAGCTGGTGCAGGCCTGCGGCCGGTTGATTCGCCATGAAGGTGATCACGGGCGCATTACGATGCTCGATCGGCGCATCGTCACGCAGCGTTACGGGGAGCTGCTGTTGCGCTCGCTGCCGCCGTACCGAAGATCGCTGCGAGACCCCGTTAACCAGCTTGTCGCGGAATAGCATATGTCCATTATCGAGTTGCTGCTCGATCCCTGCGCACTGCGGTAGCGATTCGGGGTATTGACTTGCTCGGCGAAAGGAAGATGATCTTCTTCGCCCCACGCAGCGTGCTGTTCTGCGCGTTACAAACTACCGATCTCTACGTCCATTGGGCCAAGACGCGATCCCGCCCCGCGGCGCCGTCCTGGCAGCAGCATGGGCGTTTACACGGAGATGATGTCATGTCTAACTTCATGGCAACGACCAACTCGAACGGTTTGCGATCCGCTGCTGAGGCGGCTTCTGCCGCCGTTGTTGCGCACATACGAACTATGACCCTGTTTGGCATGGTTCTACTTGGGACGGTGTTGTTCGAGCACAACACATATGCCGGTGAAGACGAAGACGGCCCCTTCGTCGCAAGTTCTCAAGGATGGGACCTGACTGCAGGTACACCACAACGTGTGGACAAAGGCGTAATCCAGGGGAGTGTCACTTTCGAAAGGTGGTCAGGGGCCGAAACCCGTGGTGGCGGCGCGTGTCTGGTTGCCGACCTGCATCGCGGGATGCGCTGCGAGAGCGACAGTGACTGTGGATCGCTACCCGTTCCTCCTGGCGGCTGGAATTATTGTGCTGGGATCAACGGAGGAGCGGACAAGATCTGCTGGACCCGCCCCTCGGACAACTGCACCAGAAGCCCGGTGCGCGACCCGGGTACCTACTACACTCAAGCCGTTTCCGATCGCGTGAACGGCAAGAAGGCGAAGTGGATAACCATCGCCTGCATGGCAGATGAATCGGTACCCACGGGGTGCGGATCGTCGAACCCGGCGCTTTCGGTTTCCGCCACCAGCTATCTGCTGGGGGATGATCAGTAGCTCCATGCATGGCATGTGCCGGTACGGGGTTCGTCCCCGTATCGGCACTCGCCGTCGGACAGTTCTCTTCGGCTGTGCACGTTATTGCTTCGACTCTTCATCGGCGCACTCCGAGAGCTCCTTTCTGGTATGTGCCATGATGGCCTGAATCTGCGGGCTCAGATCGGCAACGACCTCTTGGCTGAGTGAGGTCTGCCGCTTGATTAATTCTGGCGATTTTTCAACGAAAGCAATGCCAACTGGGGATTCGTAGAACTGAATCAGAGCGGTAAGCTCTTCTGTAGAAAAAACATCCTCCATCTGCTCTCCCATTCGATTCCACGTTGCTGGTGAAAGAAACGCGCTGAACACGAGTTGCTTCAGCTCGCTTTGCTGCCTTTCGAGCACTGGTTTTGCGTTCGGTGGAATCTCGATCCCCATTGCCGACAATTGGGACTTGATTACATCATCCAAAGTCTCGGCGATGGTTTCGAAATTCTGTTTCGTGCCCATGACTTCGAGCAAACGCGGGCCCAGGTCATCCTCCGCGCTTGCGGTAGCCGCTGCGATCAGCAGAACAACGAGTCCTGCCATTCGGCTTGCTGGATTTTTCGGCATATTGACTCCTACGCGATTCACTCCAGCCCTACTTGTAGTAGGAAAAATTTACCTTCGTCCGCATCCCCGTCGTTGCCACGGCAGCGCCGTTCTCGAACCGTGGAGCGAAACGCCAGCTACTGATTGCCTGCATTGCAGCCTCTCCAAACACGACGGAGCCGACGCTTTCCAGAACCCGGGGGTCACGCACGAACCCCTGATCGTCGATGGTGTACTCGATGACCGCGTAACCCTCATGGCCGCCAAATATGGCTGCCCTGGGAAACTCGGGTCGTCGGCGGAACAGGGGCTGCTGCTCCTGATTGGGATCGAAGGGTTTCATGCTGCCGATTGCCAGGCAGTGTCTGGTTGCGTTGTCAGAGTCGCCATACTCCTCGTAGGCCTGTACGAGTTGGGCGTGGCTGCGCAGGACCGCATCCTGATCCTGTCCATCAGAAGCTGCGAGGCTCAAGTGGAACTGTTCAATCGCCTGTTCGCGCCGATCCGTGGCCAGCCGGTGTTTGCCAAGCCAGAAGTGGGCGCGGGCCGTAAGGGGGTGGCTGGCACCGACGGTTTTCTGTGCAAGCTTCAACGCCTGCACGAGGTACTTGCCGCCGCGTTTGGAGCGGCCGTAGGTGAGCGCTGCGCGCCCGGTTTCCAGCAGGAGTTTTGCGTGCAGTTCGGCATCGTAGGGTTGCAGCTTCTCGGCAATGCGCAGCATCTGACGGTGCTTCTGGGCGACGTTCTTCACGAGTTTCGCTTCGACGTTGCCGAGTAGGCGGAGCGGCTCGATCAATTCTCGAGCATCGCGGCCGTAGAGTGCTTCGTGACGGGTGAGCGCGTCTTCGAGCTGCAGGCCTGCTTCGCGATACTGGTTGCGGCGCCAGAGATGCTCACCATAGCGCAGCGAAAGTGTGGCGGCCTCGGCGTCGGGTAGTGACGCCGCGCCCTGTTGCCAGATTGCCGCGTATACCCGGTCCATCTCCTGGTAGTTTCCGCTGCGCTCTGCCCCCTCAGCCTGAGCGAGCAGCTCTTCGAGCGTGCCTGCCTGGGCGCTGCCTGACATCATAACAAGGCACATCAGCGCGAAGACAAGCATGCGGTTCATTGTTACACGAGCTACCTTGTTTTGAACGCCTCCACGCTACCATAGGCCGTGCCATGTTGCGATATGGGCGGGAACTGCCCTGGGGAGTACACCACGAGGCTCTGTTCGCTCAGCCGTCCGGGCAGCGCTCGCACGTAGCGCGCCATGTGCTGGAGGGTGAGCGCCTCCACGGCTTGTGCGATGCGCTCACGGGAGTCGAGCGTGGTGATGCCCTCGATCAGGTCCGCCCAGTAGCGGCTTGTTCTGTCGCGCAAATTTTCGTCCTCCTCCCGCAGGCGTACCAGCAGACCCTCACGGCTTGCCTCGAACGCCTCCTCGCTGAGATCGCCGATGCTTTGGGCCTGTTCGTCGAGGAATGACTTCGTTACATCCAGTAGCTGACCGGCGCCGGCCACGGGGGATTGCACGATGAAGGCGATGCCGCCGCGCCGGCGGGTGGTGCGGTTGGCCATGGCAACCACGTAGCCGAGCTGCTGCTCGGTGCGCAGACTCGTGAAGTAGGCTTGACGCAGAAGCTGAACCGCCAGCGCGCTTTCCGCGCGGGATTCCCAGGATTCGTCTTTGTCCTGGATGTAGGCGACGAACGCGGCGTCGTCGTGCTCTACCGGAACCCTGATGCGTGCAGCGCGGTCGATCTCCTCCACATCGCCGTAGCGGGGTTCGATGGGTTTCAGCGTGATGTGTTTTGCTACCAGGTCTTTCAGTACTTTTGCCTGTTCCGCGGGCAGATTACCGTGTGCAAGGCCGAACAGCCGGGCGGCGGACAGGCGTTCGGCGCGCCAGGTGACGAGATCGGCGGCGCTGATGTTCTGCAGGGCGGCGGCGATAGCCTGTGGCGGCCAACTCGAGGTCAGCAGCGCATCACCCAGCGCATCATAGGCCTGGTTGAAAGGTCGTTCCGTATCTGCGTTCTGCAGGTCGGTGAGCAGTTCGGTTTTGATGATGTCGAAACGGTCTGGCTCTACCTTCATTTTCGCGAATGTCGCAAGCACACGATCAAGCAGCGCGAGCTGTTTGTCGTTGTAGCCGGATACCTCTATGCGAAAACCTGCGGGTAGTGCGGCTACGGAGTAGCTCATACCTGCCAGGTAGGTCGGGTAGGCGAACTCGTTCAGTGCGTCTGCGACCAGTCGCTGATATAGACGTGCAGCGGCGATGTCCGCTGGCGTCACCAGCCCATCGGCCAGGTTGAGATTGAAGCGCAGGGTTGCTTTCGGTGCGCCGAATGACGTGTCTGCGTGCTGCCAGATACTCACCGTGGGCGTGGCAATCACTTCCTGCGGATTGGCGGACGCGGGATACAGATTCAGGTTCTCGGGCAGGTAGGGATTTGCGTCGGGAAGCCTGAGTTCGGCAAGCGCTTCGGTCGGCGGTGGCGTGATGTGGATGTTGCCGGATGTAAGCGTGTAAGGCACACCGAACCATCGCTCGCTTTCATCAGCCGGTGCATCTGGCAGCTGCACGCTGAGCAGGACATTGTCTGGCGACAGGTAGCCTGCAAAGCGGCGAATGGTGTCGGCCGAGAAGTCGTCCATCAGAAAGCGCGCGCGCAACAGATCCTGTGGAGGCAGGCGCATCATGCCCGGAGCAAGTTGATACACGGTGGCCGTGGCGCTTTGTTTTTCAAGGTAGCGAAAGCCGAGATCGGCGACGCTTGCCTGCTCATCGAAGCGCCACTGAGCAGGTGCCTCTCCGCGTAGGAGGTCGATGTAGGCGAACAGGTAGCCTGAGATCTGGTCGATGTGCGCAGCGCCTTCCTCCGTGAGGGTCATACTGATTTCTATGGCGGACTCGTCCTCGTCCAGGTCGCCGGAACTCGCGTACAGTGCATTGACCCACCCGCGTGCCTTCAACGCCTGCAGGAGGCTGCCTTTGCCTTCATGGCCGAGCAGGTTGGTGAGGTAGATGTCGGGCTTCGAGCGGTAGTAGGGCTGCGTGCTCTCGGTGGGAAAACGGTAGGTGATGGCGCGCTCGTCTTTGATGGGTTGGAAGTCCAGGCGCGCAGGCAGTTGCGGGCGGGTGTACACGGGCCCGAGCGCCGCGGCATCGCCAATGTTGCGGTTCTCGATCGCTGCGAATCGCTCGCGCACCAATGCTTCGATGTCGTCGAGCGGCCTCGTGTCGAGCGCCACCAGCGACATCTGATCTGCCGAGTAGTTGCTGTCGAAAAATTCGAGCAGGGCCTCGCGCACACCGTCGCCCAGGGTCTCCAGGCTGCCGATGTTGAAACGCGCTGCGGGATGCTCAGGATTCATGGCGACCTTGCTCACGGCATTGCCGCGCCAGGCGTCGTCCTTGATCTGCAGTTGGTATTCCGAGTGCACGGCGTTCTTTTCCCGCTCCACGTACTCCGCGGAGAACAGCGGGCTGATGAAAAATTGCGCGAAACGATCGAGGGCCTCCGGGAACGCCTGCGGGCCTACATCGAAAAAGTAGTTGGTGTGGTCGTTGGCCGTGTAGGCGTTGGAGCTGCCACCTGCGGCGCTCACGAAGTCCTGGTAGCCGTCAACCTCCGGGTACTTTTCCGTGCCGATGAACAGCATGTGCTCCAGAAAGTGCGCGAGCCCCGGGTGCTCGTCAGGTTCGTGCATGCTGCCGCGAAACACCGTGAGCGCAGCCGCAGACTTGTCCGACTCCGGGTCGCTCACCAGCAGCACCTGCAGCTGGTTTTCCAGGCGCAGGTAGCGATACTCGCGGGCGTCGTTGGGGCTCTTGATGACTTCGATCGCCGTTGTTTCTACAACCGCTGTATCGGTGGCGGCGCAGGCGCTGAGGAGCGCAAACAATGCGAGACGGAACGTCAGGCTCAGTCGTGACATGCAGTTAGGTTCCTGAGTGTTTGGGGCGCATGATAAAGCGCCTGAGCTTCAGCGCCAGTCGGTCGCATCAACGCCTGCGCAGGAAGCGCTGGATGTAGTAGTCGAGGCTCAGATAGCGGCCGCCGCCTATGAAAACCAGCGCAAGCAGCATGCAGAAATACATGGCGGCGAATTCTATGCCGTTGTTGAGCTTGACGATGGAGCCGCTGCCGTTGAGATAGCGATAGTTGCCGTGCTCTCTCAAGACGCTCTTCGCACGGGACAGCCGCTGCGATGCTTCGATGGTGCGCTCGTTGACGTTGTAGCACTTCACCCAACGCTCGAATGCGCCGGCGTCGGCATGTGCCTGGGTATCCGGCACACACACGGCGGGCGGGCTGGATGGCGCGATAGCAGGCCAGCCGTTAGGCAGGTGCACGGCGTAGGCCGCCACGAACATCGTCACCGCCAGTGCGATAGCCCAGATGCGGGTACCGAGACCCAGAAGCAAGAAGATGCCTCCGAGCAGTTCCGTCCAGGTGGCGAGAAACCAGGACAGATCCGGCGGCAGCACGTTGAAAGGGAACGGGAAGGCATCGAGCATCGAGCCGAACCAGTTCTCGCCGTCCAGTTTTTCCAGCCCCGCAGCAATCATGACAGGTGCAAGGATCAGGCGTATGAGCAGCGTCGCGACGCCGTCGAGGTGACTGACCGCGTCCACTGCGCGTTCGTACCAGGTGGTGGCCGTTTGCAGTAGAGGATTCATGGTATTCCTTTATTGTTCTTGTCCCGTGAACCGTTAGACACATTCGTGCTGATAGGTTCCGACGGTTCAGATTGGGTTCACTCCGGCCGGCGTAAAGTGCACCCACGGTCGGAGTATTACCTCCACCGCGAAAGTCAAAGAACGAGGGATCTGCAGTTATGTCCAGAATCGTCAAAAGCATCGCCTTTACTGCCGGCACGCTGGTGTCTACCGCTGCGCTGGCTGCTTCTACCTACGATGAGGCACGGGTGCTCAGCGCGGAGCCGGTTTATGAGTCGGTATCCTACGAGGTACCACGTGAGCAGTGCCGCAACGAGGAAGTTGCCTATCACGAGCCTGGCCATGCGCGTCGTTCGTTTACGCCGACCATCCTGGGCGCGGTGATTGGCGGCGCGCTCGGCAACGCCGTCGGCCACAAGAAGCGTAACCGTCAGGTGGGCACGGTGGTTGGTGCCGTGTTGGGCGGCAGCATCGCCACAGACCTCAGCCGCCGGCACCGTCAGACGCAGGCCGGCGATGTGGTGCGCTACCGCACCGAACGGGTCTGTCAGGTGGTGAACGAGGTCCGCTATGAAGAAGAGCTGGTGGGTTACGATGTGCGCTATCGCTACGCCGGCAGCGTTTACCACACGCGCATGCCGCACCATCCTGGCGATACGCTGCGGGTGAAGGTGCGGGTGCAGCCGGCGGAGTAGGCGCCAGGTCCGCACGGAAAGAGTTACACTATGAAGGTTCGCAATCGACACAGGCAGACAGGGATGGGGCGACTCATCGTTTCAGGCTTCCTGGCGACCCTTCTAGTGTGCTCGCAGGCCGCCTGGGCGGCGGAATATCGTGATGCGGCAACGCCGAACTACTTCGCTGAGCCCGCGGGTGTAAATCTGGAGCTCGCAACGGCCATCGTGCGCAGCAAAACCGGCGGGCGCGTGCTGTCGGCCAATCCTGCCAGCCGCGGCACCCAGCGCGGCTACAAGGTTCGCGTGCTGGTGGAAGACCGGGTGGTGCAAACCTGGTTCGTCGATAGCCGCGGCCGGGCCAGCAGCGAGTAGAGAGCCATGCGCGTACTGATTGTCGAAGACGAGGCCACTCTGGCAGACCAGCTCCGTGACGCGCTCAAAGGCGCTGGATTCGTCACCGATGTGGCCTGCGACGGAGAGGAAGGCCTCTACTATGGTCAGGAGTACGAGTACGACGCCGCCGTTGTGGACCTCGGCCTGCCAAAACTCGATGGCATGAGTCTGATCCGTCAGCTTCGGGAAGGCGGGCGAGCGATGCCGGTGCTGATTCTCACCGCCCGGGGCAACTGGCAGGACAAAGTCACCGGCCTCGAAGCGGGCGCCGACGACTACCTGACCAAGCCGTTCCAGATGGAAGAACTGCTGGCGCGGCTCAACGCGCTTATCCGCCGGGCCGCGGGCTACGCATCCCCGTTGCTCGAGCATGGTGACCTGCGTCTGGACACAGCAAAGAAAGAGGTTCGGGTGGAAGGCAAGCTTGTGGAGCTCACCGCCTACGAGTACAAGGTGCTCGAGTACCTCATGCTCAATCCCAATCGCGTGGTGTCCAAGACGGAACTCACCGATCACCTGTACGAGCAGGACTTCGATCGTGACAGCAACGTGATAGAGGTCTTCGTCGGGCGCTTGCGCAAGAAGGTGACCCCGCTCAACCCCATTCGCACCGTGCGCGGTCAGGGCTACCGCTTCGTCACGGAAGAGAGCGCTTGAAGACGGGGATTCAGACCCGCCTGCTGTTCACCACTACCCTCGTTCTCGGCACCTGCCTCGGTGTCGGCGGTTACATCCTCGACCGATCCTTTCAGGCCAGCGTATTGGCCGGTGCGCAGGAGCAGCTGCGCCTGGTGACCTACTCGCTCATGGGGGCGGTGGATGTGCAGGACGATAGCGTGATGTTGCGCGAAGAACCTCCCGAGCCGCGCCTCAGCCAGCCGGAAAGCGGGTTGTACGCGCAGGTATGGACTGGCCGGGAAGCAGGTTCCTGGCGTTCCACATCGGCCCTGACTACGGATGTTCCGTTCCCGCGGAACGTGCGGGCGGAAGCGCCGGGGGAGTTCCGTTTCACCCAGGTCAACGGCACGCGGCCCGGCACTTACTACCTGAGCTATGCGGTGATGTGGGGCGCCGAAGACGGCGCGGTGCTGACCTTCACGGTAGCCACCGCCGCCACGGAGTTCGAAGCCGCCATGCGCGGCTTTCGGCGCAATCTGTCACTCGGCGCCGTCGTGGTGGCCGTGCTGTTCATCGCCGCGCAGTTCGCTGCGCTGCGCTGGGGCCTGTCGCCGTTGCGGCAGATGGCTGAAGAAGTACGCGAGCTCGAGCGCGGCGAGCGGCAGCGCCTCAGTGTGGGCTATCCCACGGAGCTGGCGCGGTTGGCTCAGAACCTCGACGCCTTCGTGGAGCACGAGGCGCGCTCGCGCACGCGCTACAGCAACGCCCTGGAAAATCTCGCGCATAGCTTGAAAACACCGCTGGCAGTCATTCGCAACGCGCTGGGCGACCAGCAGGACGGCCAGCGTGAGCTGCTCACCGAGCAGCTGCAGCGCATGGAATCCACGGTGCACCATCAGCTCTCACGCGCGTCTGCGCGCGGACCCCTCGTCGTCGGCGGTGTGGTGCCTCTGCAGACATTGGTCACGCGGCTCCTGCGGGCGCTGCAGACGGCGTACAGCGATCGCGGCCTGTCCGTGGATTGTGATGTTAGTGACGAGCTGAAGGTGCGGGGTGACGAACGTGATCTCATGGAAATTCTGGGCAACGTCCTGGAAAACGCTTTCAAGTACACCAGCTCCTGGGTTGGGGTGTCGGCGCAACTCCGTGATCACGGAGTGCAAATGGTCGTGGACGATGACGGTAGCGGTATTCCCGAAGCGCTGCGCAACGAGGTGCGTAACCGCGGCACCCGCGCCGACGAGGTGCAGCAGGGCCAGGGTATCGGACTCAGCGTGGCGGCGGAGCTGGTAGGTTTGTACCAGGGTACGCTCGACATCGGCGATAGTCCGCGCGGGGGCGCCCGCCTCACCGTTTGGCTGCGCAGCTGAGCAGGCAGGTGGTGCGGGTAGAGCTGGTGGCTTGTTGCCACTTGTTGGCAAAGCCGACGGGTAGCGCTATCGTCGCAGCATGAGTGCTGCACTGATCTGGATCATGATCGGCTTCGCGCTGGTCATCGCCGAGTTTTTTCTCACGAGCTTCATCGTCGTCTTCTTCGGCGTTGCCGCCATTGTTGTGGGCATTGCCATCTGGCTCGGGCTGCCGGCGGATGGCGGGCTGGTCTACATTGTGTTTGCCGCTGTGGCGTTGCTCACGCTGTTTGGTCTGCGCAGCCGCTTTCGCGAGTGGTTTACTGGCGATGTCACTCAGGGTGGGCTGGACGAGGACTTCATCGGGCACGATGCGCGGGTTGCCAGTGGTTTCGACGAGGTGACACCTGGGCGCGGTAAGGTGACATATCGAGGCGCCAGTTGGGAGGCGCGGAGCACGACTGCGCATCTCGCGCCAGATAGCTACATTCGTATCGTGGGTCGCGACAGCACGGTACTGCACGTCGCGCCGCAAGATCAGGAGTAATCGCATTGGAAATCGGTTTTGTTTTTTCCCTGCTGCTGGCCGCCTTTGTGGTGGTGGCTCTGGCGAAAACCGCCCGCGTTGTACCTCAGCGGGAGCAGTACGTGGTGGAGCGCCTCGGCAAATACTCGAAGACGCTGGATGCAGGCTTTCACATCCTCATCCCCTTCATCGACAAGGTGGCCTACAAGCATACGCTCAAGGAGCAGGCTTTTGACGTGCCGAGCCAGACCTGTATCACCAAGGACAACATCGCTGTCGAGGTGGACGGCGTCATCTACATGCAGGTGGTGGATGCCCGGGCGGCGTCCTACGGCATCGACCGATACGTTTTTGCCACCTCGCAGCTCGCCCAGACCACCCTGCGTTCAGAGATCGGCAAGATCGAGCTCGATCGCACCTTCGAGGAGCGCGAGACGATCAACGCGCAGGTGGTCGATGCAGTGGATCGAGCCGCTGAGCCCTGGGGGGTAAAGATCCTGCGTTACGAGATCAAGGACATCATGCCGCCGGAGTCGGTGCGCGACGCGCTGGAAAAGCAGATGCGTGCAGAGCGGGAACGGCGCGCGGTGGTGGCGCAGTCTGAGGGTGAGCGTCAGGCGCGTATCAACGTGTCTGAAGGTGAACGGCAGGAAACCATCAACCTCTCCGAGGCCGAGAAGCTCAAGCAGATCAACGAGGCGGAAGGCCGGGCGCAGGAGATTCGCCTTATCGCCGAGGCCACCGCGCAAGGCATACGTGATGTGGCGACGGCACTGGACCAACCCGGCGGCCGGGAAGCGGTTAATCTGCGGGTGGCCGAGCAATGGGTGAAAGAGTTTGGTCGCTTGGCGCAGACCAACAACACCATGATCGTGCCGGCGCAGCTGGGCGACGTGGCCACCATGGTGGCTACGGCCTTGAACACCGTAAACGTTACCCAGAAGGATGCTGCAGGTCAGAATTGACCTCCGCGGGATCCGCCGCGTGGATTCAGCCTACCTGACGAGCGTCGAATAGGGCGTCGATGTCTGCCTCGGTGCGACCCAACTCCTTGAGCACCTCACGGCTGTGCTGACCGTGTGCTGGGGCGTTTGAGCCGAGCGGCATCCGCTCCCCCTGGAATTTCGCTGGCAGCTTTACCTGGCGCATGTGTCCGAGTGCCGGATGGTTGTGCATCGCGAGGCTGTCGTTGGCGGCGTACTGCGGATGCGCCAGCACCTCCTCGTAGTCCAGACATTTGGCCGCTGGCACGTCGTTGGCTTCCAGACGCGCCAGCAGATCTTCGGTGGTGTATTTGAGCATCTCATCGCGGATGAGCGCGCGGAACGCATCGATGTTCGCCACCAGCTTTTCCATACTGTTGAAGCGCTCATCGGCGAACAGGTGCAGCATGTCCACCGCTGTGAGCAGGCCGACCTGTTGCGCCTCATTGGCGGCAGACAGCGTGATGCGGCCGTCGGCGGTTTCCGTCATCTCGTAGAGCAGCTCGCTGAGCGGTGGCAGATGCTCTGCGTCTTCGTCCACAAGTGTTTTGTGCATGAAGCCGTCGGGGAACAGGAAAAACAGGCCTGCGTCCATCATGGATAAGTCGACGTGCTGGCCCTCGCCGTTCTTCTCACGCACATATAGCGCCGCGGTTACCGCCTGGAAGGCGGTGTATGCCGTGATCTTGTCGCACACCAGATTGCGCACGAAGTCCATCTCTCCCCGGCCCTGGCCCTGTACGGCGGCGAACCCTGCCTGCGCCTGAATCACCGGGTCGTAGGCTGGTTTATGGGCGTGCGGTCCTTCCGTGCCGAAGCCTGTTATGCCCGCATAGATCAGGCGGGGATTGATTGCGCGCAGATCGTCGCTGCCCAGGCCATGCTGCTCCATGACGCCGGGGCGGAAGTTGCAGAGCACGACGTCTGTATCCTTTGCGAGATCGCGCACGATCTGGCGGCCGGCGTCGCTCTTGAGGTCCAGGCGCAACGAGCGCTTGCCGCGGTTGCAGTTGGCGAACAACGCGGAGATACCGCCTTTGGCGCTTCCGAGGTAGCGCATGGGGTCGCCCAGGTCCATGGGCTCTACTTTGATCACCTCTGCGCCCTGCTCTGCCATCATCATGGCGGCGAGCGATGCGGTGATCATGGTGGAGAATTCCAGTACCTTGATGCCTTCTAGCGGCTGCATGCGTGTCAGTCTCCATATTGGGATTGGCTTATCTTAGTGCGCATGCTTCGCGAACACATGGGTTGGCACATCGCGGAAATCGGAGGGTTTCGCGAAAATCCCGAATTGAAATTCGGCGATTGTCTACTGCGCTGTGAAACCGCCATCCACGGCCAGCACCGCACCCTGGCAGAGGCTCGAGTCGTCTGAGGCGAAAAACAGAATGGCGCCTGCCACTTCCTCAGCGGTGCCCATGCGGCCGATGGGCATGACGCTGGTCAGCATGCGTTTGGCTTCCTGTTTGTCGGGCATCAGATCCGTCCAGCGCTCCATCATGCCGGTCTCGATGACGCCGGGGCACACGCAGTTGATGCGAACCCCGGTGGCGGCAAGTTCGATGGCCATGTCGCGCGTGAATATCACCAGCCCACCCTTGGCACCGCCGTAGGCAGTGGAGAGTGGGAAACCCACGAGGCCGTTGAGCGAAGCGATGTTGATCACGCTGCCGCTGCCGCGCTCCACCATCTTCGGCACCAGATGCTTGCACATCAGCCAGGGGCCTTTCAGGTCGGTGTCCTGCACGCGGTCCCACTCCTCCACGGTGGTCTCATCGTAGCTGCGGTTGAGCTCTGAGCCTGCGTTGTTGATCAGTATGTCGACGTGCGGCCAGCGGTCGTGGGCTGCTTTGGCTACAGCCTGCACCTGGTCTTCGAAACGCACGTCGCACGCCATCGCTGATACGGCGCTGCCGAGCTCTGCTGCCAGCGCCTGCGCGGCGTCCAGGTCTCTGTCGGCGATCAGCACCTCGGCACCTTCCGCGACGAAACGTCGCACGGTGGCGGCACCGATGCCGTTGGCACCGCCGGTGATCACGCAGGTTCGGTTTTGCAGTCTGATGGCCGTTCTCCCTCTCGCTTTGAGAACGACAGTACGAAGGCTGCTTCGAGCTGGCAAGCGGCATCGGGCTTGACGGGCAGCGCCGCAATCTCTACATTTGTAGAATATCTACAGATGTAGAGATTGCCATGAGATTAGGGCGGAATGGAGGTTGGGGCGGAATGGAGGTTGGGGCGGAATGGAGGTTGGGGCGGAATGGAGGTTTGGGCGGTATGCACCTGACAGGAACTGAGCTGGAAGTGATGCAGGCGGTGTGGCGACTCGGCGAGACCACGGCACCCGATGTGCACGAGGCGGTGCGCAGCGATCGACTGGTGAGCTACTCCACCGTGAAAACCATGCTCGACCGGCTGGAAAAGAAGGGCGCGGTGCGGCGCGTGCGCCAGGAAGGCCGCACCATCGTCATTGACGCCGCCGTCGCGCCGGAAGCGGTGGAGGCGTCGATGCTCGACAGGCTGGTGAACGGCCTGTTCGGTGGCGACCGTCGGCCCATGTTTACACGCCTGTTGCGCGACGAGGCCCTGACTGCTGACGATCTGGAGTTTCTGGAGCGCCTGATACAGGAACGCAAGGAGGCGAACGAACCATGATCGACTACCTGCTCATGGGCGTGAAAGTGGCGGTGATTGGCGGTCTGCTGATATTGATGCTACGCGGCGCGCCGGCGAAGTGGCGTCTGCGTGTTGCTCTCGGCACGCTGGTACTTGCGCTTCTGCCATGGCACCTGTTGCCCGCCATCCAGGTAGAGGTTGCAGCACCGGCACTCGCCGGGATTGCTGTTGCGCTTCCCGCGGTTGAGATACCGGACGTGGCCGCCGCGGACACGGCAGCGTCGTTTTCCTGGTGGCTGCTGCCCGGCCTTGGTGGGTTGGCGGCATTGTATGTTCTGGTGCGCCAGCACCGGTTGCTTGCCCTGCGTCGCCTCAACGCGAGGAGATCCGCAGCAGGTGAATGGCTGGTGCCCGGTTCGATGCAGGCCGCTGCAACCTGGTTTGGGCGTCCGGAAATCTGGATTGGCGCGGATCTGCTGGCCAGCCCTCGGCTCGATACCGTGCTCCAGCACGAACGCATGCACGTACAGCTTTGGCATCCGCATATGGCGTGTGTGCTGACGGTGCTGCGCTGCGTGTTCTGGTGGCATCCGGTCGTGTGGCTGCTTGTCTGGGTTGCGCGCCGGGAGATGGAGTTCGAGTGCGACGAAGCATGTGCCTCGGCGCTTGGACGGTCCCGCTACCGCGCAGACCTCGCGGAGCTGGTGCGCGACATGGCGCCGGGCAGCGTCGGCAGCCCGGGTTTCGGCATGGCGCGCAGCGCCTCGCTCAACATGCGCAGGCTGCGTGCGCTTGGTCGAGAGGTTCGTGCGGACCGACGCCATGGGTTTGCCGCCGTCCTGGCGCTGGTTCTCGTCTGCTACACGGTGCTGCCGGTACGCGCGGCACAAAGTGGAAGCGCCGTGGTCGTCGAGGAGGAGCAGTCCTGGCGCGTGGAGATAAATAACGTTGGCTTCCTGCAGGCGATGCGCAGCATCGCCGGCATCGTTGGCGGAACCTTCTACGTCTATCCGGATCAGGAGTATGCGCAGGTGCACTGGACCCATCCGCAGGCGACGGCGGACGGCATTCTGAAGGGCTTTCTCGCTGATCAGGGGCTCGCCTATCGACAGGTCGGCTCGCGGGTGTTCGTCGCGCCCCCGGGCGTCCTCGACGAGGCGACTTGGTACTCCCGTGCGCACGTGATCAAGCCTTTCAGTCGGCCGGTGGCCGGAACCCGCGAGGGCGGATCGGAGGATGGGGCGGTTTTTCTGCGGCTCAAGCTGCGTGAGGCGGTGACACAAGACGATGTCTACCGATCCGAAGTCAGCCTGTTGGTCAGCCCGGATCAGCTCGCGGGTGTGCGTTGGGACAACCGGCATATCGAGATGCTGCCGGGTCGGCGCACCGCCGATGGCGTGCGTGTCGAGGTTACGGTGTTCGAGGTGGATCCTGAGGGACGCATGGCACCGATGCACAGCGGCGTGCTGCAGCTTCAGCCCGGTGAGCCAGGGCTGCTCGAGTGGTCAGCGGGCGCTGCCTATGCCTTGGAAGTCACCGCCAGCGAGCCGGAGGCCGAGGTGCCGCGCGCGAAGACCTGAGCCCGTGGGTCGTGGTAGCTTTGCTGCATGGCACAGATCATATTTGATGAGCAGCCGGTTCGGCTTGCGAATGGGCTGGCAGGCGAGCCGCTGGTTATTGCGTCCGCCGATCCAGCGAACTTTCATGCGTTGATCAGCGGCGCCTCTATGCCGCAGACGCGCCTCGGTGCGCAGCTCTTTCTCCCGCCCGGCAGCCCGCCGCCGAATGGTTGGCCTGTGGTGCTCGTCGTGCCGGGCAGCCTGGGGGTAGCGCCGTCACACCTGTACAAGGCTGAGCTGCTGGTACCCGCGGGCATCGCGGCCTGCGTGCTGGATCCTTTCGGAAGACGCGGTGTGACCTCCACCGTGGCCAACCAGGCGCAGTACTCGTTTGCGGCCAGCGCCTGGGACGTGCTGGCGGCAGCAGACTTACTTGCGGCCCGAGATGACATCGACGCCGCGCGTATCGGCGCTCAGGGCCACAGCCGCGGTGGCTCGGCCGTGCTGGCGGCCGCGTGCCTCAGCGAAAGGATGCACGGCGTGTCGCGGCTGCATAGCGCCTACGCCGCCTACCCCTGGTGCGGCCAGCAGTTTCTACACCCTCAGGTTGGTAACACACGGGTGCGCTCGATCATCGGCGACAGGGATGAGTGGTGCCTGGCGCAGCAGGTGCAGGGCTACATGCAGGCCATGGCGCTGCTCGGCGCCGATGCCACCTGCCGCATCGTCGCCGGTGCGCATCACAGCTTCGACCGCGACACGCCCCTGGAGCTGGTGGCCGATGCGTCGGTGGCCCCCGGAGCGCCAACGGTGTACATCCGCGACGACGGCGTTTGCGTGCACCCAGCCAGTGGTGAGGCCAACGCAGAATTCACCGAGCGCGAGCTGATGCTCTACGGCATCAAGGCGGGCTACGGTCGGCGCGGTGCGCATATCGGTTCGGGTGAAGGCCATGCGGATGTTTTTCACCGCGACATGATGGCATTCTGGCAGGCAATGGCCTGACGAAGGGGGAGGGACCATGTGCATCTCGCACGATGTGAGCAACGATACCGACAGCGCCGATCCGCGCGGCGGATACCGCCGGGTGGACCCGTGGCCCAAGTATCCTCCGGGCATGCAGTTCGAGATGGGTTCCGGGGTGGCGGTGGATGCGCAGGGCGTCATCTACCTCTTTACCCGCGACATCGAGCACTGGGCGGCGCATCCAATGGCCATGAGCAGCAAGATGGGCAAGAGCAGCGTGTCCATGTTCAACCGCGACGGCGACTATCTCGGCAAGTGGGGGCCATCGGACGAGCGCGGCTTCGCGCTGGGCGGGCACACGATCTACATCGAAAAAGACGGCACCTTCTGGACCACGGATCGCGACGGTCACACGGTGCGGCAGTACACGCCCCAGGGCGAGCTTCTCCTCGAGCTCGGCACCTTTGCCGAGTGGGGGTGCGACGAGACGCACTTCAACGGTCCAACCGCGGTGCTTGTTCAGCAGAATGGAAACATCGTCGTAGCGGATGGCTACTGGAACTCGAGGCTCGTGTTCTTCACCCCAGAAGGCAAGTTCATCAAATCTGTGGGGCAGTGGGGCCGCGGGCCGGCGGAGTTCAATACACCGCACGCCATTACCGAAGATTCCCAGGGGCGTCTGCTCGTGGCGGATCTGTGTGGCGGCAATTTTCATGACTACATGACAGTGCCCGGGCAGATCGAGCCGCACCGCACGCGCGTCGAGGACGGCTGCCAGCACCGCATCCAGCGGCTCGACGCCGAGGGTAACTACATCGACGAGTGGGCGCACATCACGCCGCTCAGCCTTGCGACTTACGGCAATCGCATCTACGCCAGCGACAAGATGAGTAATCTTGCAGTGCTCGATGAGGACACCGGTGAGGTGATCGAACGCGTGGAAAATATCGCCATCTACATTCACCAACTGGCCATGGATGCCCATGGCGATCTGTACACCGCATCGGTCTACCCGGAGCATGCGGGAGAACAACGCGGCGTGGAGGGTCCGTCCCACCGCCGCTGGACGAGAAGCAAAGAGGAGTCAGCATGATCATCGTCGTAGCAGCGCTTGAGTTTGAAACCACCGAAGACCGCGACCGCGCGGTGGAGCTCACCCGGGAGGTGCAGCTGGCGACCCGCGTGGAGGAGGACGGCTGCAGGGATTACTGCTTCGCGCCGGATCCGTCGATACCCACACGCATTCAGGTGTACGAGCTGTGGGACGACAGCGACAGCCTGGCGGCGCACTTCAAGCACCCGAACTACCTGAAGATGGTGGAGCTGCTCGGCAGCGCCGGCATCAAGGAGAGCATCAACCAGGCCTACCTCGTGGAACGGGGTGAGCCGGTGTACGGGCCGAATGGTGAGAAGAAGGAAGTCTTCTTCGCCGACTGAGGGCACGCGCATGATCATCGAGAACGCACGGCTGTTCACGGCTGAGAACGAAGAGGTCATCGATAACGGTGCCGTATGGGTCGAGAACGGTCGGGTGCGTTTTGCCGGCCCGAGTGCGGCGCTGCCGGATACCGGCAACGAAGTGGCGCGGGAAGATGCGCGTGGCAGATTCCTCATGCCTGGCATGACGGAAACCCATGCGCACCTCTCGTTTGCCGATGCGAGCCCGTTTGCGATCGGCGAGACGCCGGTGGAAATCGCCACGATCACCGCGGTGCGAAATTCTGAGCTCATGCTGCGCGCGGGGTTTACCTCTGCCATCAGCTTCGGCTCTACCTACCGGATCGACGTGGCGCTGCGCGACAGTATCAACGAGGGGCGGATCAAGGGCCCGCGGCTGCTGGCCGCTGGGCGGGATCTGGGTGCGACCGCCAGCAACATCGATTCCGGTGGCGGCCTCTGTCAGATCGCCGATGGCCCCTGGGAGCTGCGCAAGGCCGTACGCGAGCAGCGCAAGCAGCGCGTGGACGTGGTGAAGATGTTCAATGACGGCGAGAACATCAACCTCACAGCGCGCACCGGCGAGGTGACGTTCTGCGACGAGGAGGCAGACGCTATTGTCGACGAGGCGCACCGCCGCGGCCTGCGTGTGGCCAGCCATTCCCGGTGCGCGGCAGCTGTGAAGCAGGCCGCTCGTGCGGGGGTCGACTTCATCGGTCACGCCAACTACCTCGATGACGAGGCGGTGGACGTGCTGGCAGAGCGCCGCGATCGGTTGGTGGTCGGCCCGGCAATCGCCTGGGAAGTGCAGTACCTCGCGCAATGCGAAACGCTGGGCATATCGCCGGAAACCGTGCGCGCGCAAGGCTACGAGCGGGAGATCGAGGCGACGGTTGAGAGCGTTGCGAAGCTGCGCAAGGCCGGCGTTCGGTTGGTAGTGGGCGGTGACTACGGAATTTCCATCGCGCCGCACGGCACCTACGCGAAGGATCTCGAGTACTTCGTCAACTTGTTCGGTATGCGTGAAGCCGAGGCGCTGATCTGCGCCACGCGCAACGGCGGAGAGGCGTTCGATCCCGGCGGAAGTCTCGGCGTGCTGCGCGAGGGTGCCTGTGCAGATCTCCTGCTGGTAGACGGTGATCCGCTGTCCGACATCTGCGTGTTGCAGGACCATGCGCGTCTGCGCGTCATGCAGAAAGGCGCCTGGGTGGCGTGATTTCACCCCACACCGAAGCCGGTGAGGCGGTTCTCGCTGCCTGCCGGCGCTGCGCTCCGGTACTCGACGAGCACGCTGCAGCAAGCGATCGCGAGGGCGTCATGAGTACGGCGAGCTTCGAGGCTTTGGAAGCCGCGGGCGTACTGGCCGCTTTCGTACCGGCGTCGCTGGGTGGTGGCGGACTTGCGTCGGTGCACGACTGGGCGCTGATCATCGCGGAGCTTGCCGCGCACGATGCGTCGGTTGCCATCGCCAGCAACATGCACCTGGGTGTGAGCCGCGGCATGGCGATCGCGTACGCACAAACGGGCGGCGGAGAAGAGCCGCTGCGTGCCATCGCCGCCGCGCGCATGCGAATCTGCGCCACCGCCACAGAGCGCGGCACCGACAACCTGCACCCGCACACCGAGGCGGTGATGCACGCCGACGGCAAGTACCGCATCAATGGCACGAAGATGTTCGTCACCATGTCGCCCATTGCCACGCACCTGGCCATGAACCTGCGCCTGCGTGATGCGGATGGTGACCATATCGCCTCCACCATGCTGCCGATCGATACGCGTGGCATCGTGCCGGGCGAGGACTGGGACGCACTCGGCATGCGCGCGTCGGGCTCACAGAGCATCCGTTTCGAAGACGTCACCGTGCCTGCGGGCGCCGTGCGAATCACCGGCCCGTGGGGGCAGTGGAGCGTGGCGAGCCTCCTGCAGCGGGCGCTTGCCAACCTGCCGCTGGTGGGTGCATCTCTGGGAATTGCTGAAGCGGCAAACCGAGTTGCCGTGGACGTGGCACGGGCAGACCATGTGCACGATGCGGGCGTGCACACGCTGATGGCAGAGGTGCAGCTGGAGCTTGTGCAGTGCCGAGCGGTGCTCTCTCAAACTGCCGCCGGAGTGGATGAGTTTCTCGCGGATCATGCTGGCAAGCAGCCCAGCCTCGAAGAGGCGCACGGCTTCATGCAGGCCTACATGTCAGCGAAGACGCTGGTTAACGCAGCGGCCGTGCGTTGCGTCAACAAGGCCATGGATGTGGTTGGCGGGCGCTCGTTCAGCGCGGCCAACATCTTATCGCGGCTCTATCGGGACGTTCGGGCAGCGCCCTTCATGCAGCCAGGAGCACCGGCTCAGGCACGCAGCTACATTGGTCGGGTTGCGTTGGGGGTGCTGCCGGAGCGGTAGCCGATTGGCAAGTCAGGCAAGCGCGTTGAAGAAGCGTTCGCGCAACTGACACACCAAATCGCTGGTACCTTTGCCGTCGACATTGCACCACCGGTGCAGCAGTTCCTTGCGGCTCGGCAGGGTGGCGATGCCGCCGCCCTTGTTCATGAGCTCCACCTGCAGGGCCATGCGCTGCGCACTGTCTTCTGGGGCCGACGGCCGCTCCGCAACGATCTCGGCAATGATGGTGAGCTCGTGCAGCACTTCGGTGCTGTTGTCGACAGCTTTGCGACCAACGAATGCATCAAACGTCGTATCGCCGCCTTCCCGAGCCAGACGCTCATCCTCAACCTGGAGCGCTTTGAGCTGGTCCACCTGCGCGCGCCGCGCGGCGTCAGCCAGCTTTGCTTCGTAGCCATTTACCAGCGCATCGAATCGACCGAGCAGCGAGCGGCCGTCGCGGCCTAGGTCGCCGATGGCGGCGAACTGGTCCGTGAATTCGGCGAGTGCCTTGCGCGTCGGTGGGGTGCCATCGGCCTCGAACGCATCACACAGCGCGGCGGCGCTCTGTCGCTTAGCCTCGAATGCAGCCTGGCGATCGTCGCTTGCCTGCTTGCGCGCTTCGAACACGGCGTCACATGCCTGCCGGAACGCGCTCCAGAGCTTCTGGTCCAGCTTTCTGGGTACGGGGCCCACGGATTTCCACTCGGCCTGTAACGCTTTTACGGCGTCTGTGGTGGCGCCCCCTGCGTCCTCACCGGTCAGTGCTTCTGCACGGGTGATGATCGACCGCTTCGCATCAGCGTTGGCGTCCCAGGCCTTCTTCAGATGGTTGTGCAACTCGTTCTGCAGCGCCTCGAACCGTTCGTTGAGCGCCTTGTCTTTGCCCCGCGGCACGGGAAATGCGGCTCGCCATTCCTGTCGAGCCGTTCGCATGATGCGGTCCGCGGCGCGCAGGTCAGCGTCTTTCCAGTCCACAGTCTGCAGGTAGGTGGTGAGCTGTTCCACAAGCTGCTGGCGCTTGGCCAGGTTTTCCCGCCGTGCTTCGTTCATTTCCGCAAAATGTGCGCGGCACGGCTCGAATGCCTTCTCTGCTGCCTCGTCGAATGCCTGGCGCAGCGCGTACTCGTGCTTGTTCGCCGGTTTGCCGAGGGCATTCCATTCGCCGCGTAGCGCTTTTATCCGTTCGGCGCGGTCGTCGGGTGCCACCTCGGCATCGATGAGTGCCTGCATGTCCGCAAGCAACGCTTCACGCTTGGGGGATGTTGCGAAAGTCTGCCAGTCTTTGAGCTCGCCGAGGCGTGCGTACAGCCCGTTCATTGATTTGTTGAGCTGACGCGTACGTTGTTCCGGCAGGGTCTCGAGCAGGGTGCGTGCGGAACCGAGATGTTCCTGTGCCTGCTTCGATTCGCCTGCTTCCAGGGCGGCTCGCGCCTGCCCGACGAGTTCGCTGGCGTTTGCCAGTTGGGCGTCGGTTTGCGCCATCAGGGCGTCGAGCCTGGCGCGTGCTGCGTCGTGTGCGGCGGTGGCCTCAAGCAGTTGCGGTGGTGGCTGTACATCAGCAGGCCATGCGATGGCCTGGATGCGCGTCTGCTGCTCGCGGAGCCACGTTTTGGTGGCTTCTACTTCGCTCCATACGTTTGCGCTGATCCGCTCCGGCAGGCTTGGGGCATCTGGCCAGGTGCACGCCTGGATGCGTCGATTGGCATCGTGGAGCGCGCGCAATGACTGGGTGCGCTGCTGGTACGAGGCAGCCAGCGTGTCAGGTGGCGCCTCCAGGTCGCTCAGTGTCCGCCACTGTTCCGCTGCGAGGTCTAAGGCGTGTTGGATGCGATCCGCTGTCATGTTTGCGGTGGGTTGAGGCAGATTGCTCACCACTTCGCCGAAAGGGCTGGCTTGCGGTGGCGACAGGTCGAGACCCTGGAAAGGGTCGTGCAATGCGGTATCGGGCGTCGGCTGCTGCAGCGCCGTGAGCTGCACAAGCGCTTCCTGCAGCAGGCTCTGAGCTCCGGTGTGTTCTCTTTTTAGTGCTACCAGGTGCGTGCGGCGTGCTTCCCGCGCTGCCGGGTCCTCGGCCGCCGCGCTGGCGACACGCTGCACCGTCTGCTGCAGGTTCCGCAGCCGTTCTTCTGCAGCGGAAAGTCCTTCGCGAGCGGTGCGGATCTGCTGCAGCCTTTCGCGGGCGTAGCGGTTCGCCGTTTTATCGCGATGCCGGCTGGCATGTTCCAGAGCCTGCAGCGCCTCCTCCGTGTGCAGGCGGGCCAGCACCTCGTTCTGCGCATCTCCCCGCAGGGAGACCGCCAGCTCGACGAGTTGTTTCGTATCGTCGATCTGCGCAAGCAGCGATGTGCGTGCCTGCGCATCGTCGGCACCCGCCAGCCGTGCCCTTATCACCTGTGGGTGTGCGAGTTGTGCATCGGTCGCCCGTTCGCTGTGCCCGGCCAGGTACTCGGCGTAGGCGCCACCGTGCTCCCCGTCGAGCAGCGCCGTGAGCGGCGTCAGATCGGTGAGATGATTCAGGATCAGGCGGCGGTTGTCGGTTTCGGACTCGCGGCTGAGCGCATCGAGCAGTTCCGGCTGCAGATCGCGCGCCTTCTCGGCGCTGAGGGTCTGCAGGAACTGTCGACGTACGTCAGGCCGTTCGTCGCCGAGCTTACGTGCCGAGTTGAACCATTTTCCGAGCATGCTGGTCGCTACAGGGCGTTGTGGGTGCCGTCACACAGCGGTGCCGCCTTGGTGGCCTTGCAGCCGCAGAAATACAGCGTTTTCGACGCTTCTGCGGTGTAGGCCATGGGCGTGAAGTCGGTGCCTTCGTGGGAGCCGTCGCAGAACGGCTGGCGCGCGCTCTTGCCGCAGGCGCACCAGAAATACTTCTTACCTTCCTGAACGTTTACCGGGTAGGTCGCTTTCTGCGGAATGTCGGGTGTGCTCATGTTGTCTCTCCTTAATTGGGTGCTGAAAAAGTACTTCCTGTACTTTTTCAGCGACCGCGGGCTGTCGCCCGCTCACGCCGAATCAAGCACTTACGTGCTTGGTTCGCGGCCCGTCCGTCCCTGGCCGGGATACCAGGTTGCTTTTTCAGCAGCCCGTTAAGAAAACTCGCGCTCATCCCACCAGGGGAAGAACTCGGGCATGTCTTTGCTCACTTTGCCGGGGAAGCGCGCGGGGCGCTTTTCCAGGAACGACTCCACACCTTCTTTGGCTTCGGCGGACTTGCCGAGGTGATAGATGCCGCGCGAGTCCAGCTTGTGGCCTTCCATAGGATGATCAGCACCTAGGGTGCGCCACATCATATGGCGGATGAGCGATACGGAGATGGCGGAGGTGTTGTCAGCGATCTCACGGGCGATGCCGCGTGCCACATCCAGCAGATCATCCTTGCCGTGAAGACTGCGCACCAGGCCGCCGTCCAGCGCTTCCTGGGCCGGGAATACCCGGCCGGTGTAGCACCATTCCAGTGCCTGATTGATGCCGACCACGCGCGGTAGAAAGTAGCTGGAACAGGCCTCCGGGACGATGCCGCGGCGGGCAAACACGAAGCCGAACTTGGCGTTGTCGGAGGCAATTCGAATGTCCATGGGCAGGGTCATCGTCACACCGACTCCCACGGCGGGGCCGTTCACGGCGGCGATGACGGGCTTGTTACACTCGTAGATGCGCAACGTCAGCAGGCCGCCGCCGTCGCGGTTGAGGCCGCTTTCACGATCGCTGCGGGCGTCGGAGTTGAAGGTGTCGCCGCCGCTGGCGAGATCGGCGCCAGCACAGAAGGCGCGGCCGGCACCGGTGACGATAATGGCGCGCACGTCGTCATCCGCATCGGCCCTGTCGAAGGCGTCGATCATCTCGTTCATCATGTCGCGGTTGAAGGCGTTGAGCGCCTCCGGCCGATTGAGCGTCATGGTCAGCACACCGTCCGCGACATCGTACAATATGGTCTTGTAGTCCAAACCCGTCCCCCGAAATCATGTATTTAGTCGGTATGGTGCCATGCGCCTAGCACTGAGCCCAGAGGAAAGTCAGCTCGTCGATGCGGTGGAGGCCTTCCTGGCGGATCACTTCAAGCCCGTGGCCGATGCGCCGCTTGGACTTGCCGCGACGCTCACACCGGTGCGTGTGCCGCACCCCTGGTTCGATGCGCTTTGCGGTGCTGGCTGGAGCGTGCCCGGCTGGCCCGTGGCTGACGGCGGTACCGGCTGGACGCGGCGGCAGCACTGGCATTTCGAGCGGCTGCTGGCACAAGCCGGCGCGCCGTCACCGGCATCTGTGGCAACCACATTCGCTGGGCCCATGCTGCTGGCGCATGGCAGCGATGAGCAGCGTCGCCGGCTTCTGCCAGAGATAAGGGATCTGCAAGTGGCCTGGTGCGTGGCGGTTGCCGATGCGAAAACCACCACGGTAAGCAAGGGTGAGATGCGCGGCGTAAAGGCGTGGGTGGCAGGCGCCGGCAGCGCACAATGGGCGCTGGTCTGGGCGCAGGGCTGGTGGGTGGTGCCGATAGACACGCCGGGCGTGGCGGTGGAACCCGTGCCGATGATGGGTAACCAGCTCGATGTCTGCCGGCTGCACTTTGAAGGGGTTGCGGTCGCGGCCTGGCAGCGCATCGCCTGCGACGATCGCCAGTGGCAAGCGCCGTTTCATCCGGCGGGGTGGACCCGGGCGGCGCGACTGGCGCACACGCTGCAGCGCATCGACCTGCTGGCGGGCGAGAACGGTGGCGCGCTCGCGCAGGATGCGGACTTCCGCCGCGAACGGAACGCCCTGGAAGTGGCTGTGGCATCTGTGCAGGCACTTGAGCTGCGCGCGGTGGATGCCTGGGCGGGAGCGCGGGACAGCCAGCCGCTGAGCCTGGTTGCGGCCGTCAAAGGGGTGCAGGCAGGGCAGGAACTCAGTGCCCTTGCTGCGCGCAGTATGGGGTATTATTCGCTCCCGTATCCCGACGCGCTGCTCCTGAGCAACGAAGGGGTGATAGGGCACGAGCTGGCGCTGCCGGCGGTGCAACAGATGTTGTTTGATCGCGCTTGGTCGCTGCACACCAGCGCCGGCGCGAGCGAAACGACCGAGCAATTGAAGAACCGCGTCGCCGCGCAGGTGTTGGGCCTGCCGGAAGATGCGCCACAGGGGGACTGATGGATTTTTCGTTTACCGACGAGCAGAACCTGCTGAAAGACAGCGTCGAGCGCTTCGTGCAGAACGACTACGGGTTCGAAGACCGCCAGAAGATTGTCAGGACGGAGCAGGGTTACTCCGCCGACAACTGGAACACCTTTGCTGAGCTCGGCTGGCTGGGCGTGCCGTTTTCCGAAGAAGACGGCGGCTTTGGCGGTCAGGCGGTGGACATGATGCTGATCATGGAACAGTTCGGGCGCGGTCTCATCGTCGAGCCGTACCTCGCTACCGTGATCCTCGCAGGTGGTGCGTTGAAGATTGCAGGAACGGCCGAGCAGAAAGCCGCTTACCTGCCGGGTATCGTCGACGGCAGCAAGCAGGGCGCGCTTGCCTATGCAGAGCCGCAGGGCCGCTTCAACCTGGCGGACATCACCACCTCGGCCAGCAAAGATGGCGACGGCTATGTGCTCAATGGCTATAAGGCTGTGGTACTCAACGGCCCGGCAGCAGACTTTCTCGTAGTGTCTGCGCGCACGAGCGGCGATCAGCGCGATACAGACGGTGTCTCGCTATTTATCGTGGATACGGCGGCGGACGGTGTATCGCGCCGGGATTACCCCACCGTGGATGCATTCCGTGCCTCCGAGGTGACCCTGGAAAACGTGCGCGTGAGCGCGGATGCGTTGCTCGGCGGAGAAGGCCAGGGGCTTGCGGTGCTCGAGCAGGTGATCGATGAAGGCATCATGGCGGTGGGTAGCGAAGCTGTGGGCTGCATGGAAGTGCTCTACAAAGACACGGTGGAGTACTGCAAAACCCGCGAGCAGTTCGGCCAGCCCATCGGCAAATTCCAGGTGCTGCAGCACCGCATGGTGGACATGTTCATGGAGCACGAGCAGTCGAAATCGCTCATGTTCATGGCGGCCATGCGCATGGACGAGGGCTACGACGACGCCGCAAAGAAAGCGATTTCTGCATTCAAGGTGCAGGTCGGCAAGTCGGGCCGCTTCGTCGGCCAGAACGCCGTGCAGCTGCATGGTGGCATGGGCATGACCGATGAGCTGAACATCGGCCACTACTTCAAGCGCCTGACCATCATCGACACGCTGTTCGGCAACGTGGACTACCACCTGAAGCGTTTCGGCGCTCACTAGCGGAAACGATGCAGCGATGACGATCCCCGACTGGTTCTGGCAGGCCGTCGATCAGGAAGGCACGCAGCACGCCGTTGAGGTGGACGATTGCGATGTGGCCTACCAGCGGTGGGGAGATACGGGCAAACCGCCGGTGCTGCTCATCCATGGCATGAACGCGCACTCCCACTGGTGGGATTTCATCGCACCTCAGCTGCTGGACGGCTGGCAGGTGGCGGCGATGGACCTCACCGGCATGGGCGACTCCGACTACCGTTACAGCTACGAAGCATCCACCTATGCCGATGAGATCAAGGCGGTGTGCGACGATGCAGGCTTCGGCAACGACGTGATCCTGGTTGCGCACAGCTTCGGCGGCAACATGAGCGTCAAGGCGGTGAACCAGCACCCGGAGCGGTTCGGCGGCCTCATCCTGGTGGACTCCGGCATCCGGCACCCCGATGAGCCGGAGCCTGATCGCCCACCCATGGGTGGGCGCGCCAAGGTCTATCCGGATAAGCAGACCGCGCTCGGGCGGTTTCGTCTGCAACCGCCGCAGCCGTGCGAGAACGAGTACATTCTGCAGTACATCGCGCGCCACTCCCTGTTGCCTATGGACGGCGGCTACACCTGGAAGTTCGACGAGGACCTGCTGCACGCTCTGAAAGGGGCGGAACGGGAAGCCGAAGACTACCGCAACATCCGTTTGCCCTTCGGCGTGATCTACGGTGCCGACAGCGAGCTGTTTTCGGCGAAGAACCTCGAGTATCTGCAGGAACTGGTGCCGCAGGACTTCCCCTCGGCGGGCATCGAAGGCGCCCAGCATCACGTATTTCTCGACAAGCCGCTGGAGTTCGTGGCGGCGCTGCGGGATATGCTGGCCGTACTGAAGTCCTAGAAACTACGTATTGATCGGAACTCGTCCACCCTGACAATGGTGGAAATCCATTGTCAGAGGTGTGTGTGATTCAACTTGTCACGGGCGATATTCTGCTCAGCGACGCGCAGGTGATAGCGCATGGCGTTGCACCCCACGATCATTTCAATCAGGGCCTGGCGCTGGCGTTGCGCCAGCAGTATCCCGCCATGGCGAAAGACTTTCGTCACTACTGCCAGGTGTCAGGACCCAAGGCCGGGGAAATCTGGGCGTGGGCCGGTGCCGACGGCCGCCGTGTGGTGTGTCTGATGACTCAGGAGCCAGCTAAAACGAAAAATGGTCACCCGGGTGCCGCGACCACACACAACGTCAATGTGGCGCTGCGTAATCTGGCTGCTTTGTGCCGGGAGGAAGGATTCGAGAGTCTGGCCTTGCCTCGCCTTGCTACCGGTGTGGGTGGCTTGAGCTGGGATGATGTGCTACCCCTGATCGAGCAACATCTGGGCGAGCTTGGCTTGCCGGTGCAGGTGTTTGATACCTACCGCCCGGATCAAGTGCCTGAGCCGTCTACGTAGCTGCTCAGAGCTGCTTCACGTCGATGCGCTGAAGGCCCAGATTGTTTCCGTCGAGCATTTTGTCAGCGCGGTAGCTTGAGCGCACCAGCGGCCCGGAAGCTACTTCGACGAATCCCGCCTCGAGCCCCCAGGCGCGATACGTCTCGAACTGCTCGGGAGTCACCCAACGTTCCACCGGCAGGTGGTTTCGGGTCGGGCGCAGGTATTGTCCGAGGGTCAGCACGTCCACGTCGTGGGCGCGCAGGTCGTGCATGGCGGCGAGAATTTCCTCGTCCGTTTCGCCGATGCCCACCATCAGGCTCGATTTCGTGAGGATATGCGGGGCGTGTGCCTTAGCGTGGGCGAGCACGTGCAGTGTTTGCGCATAGCCTGCCCGGGGATCGCGCACCACGTGCGTCAGCCGTTCCACGGTTTCCAGGTTCTGGGCGAATACGTCAAGGCCAGAGCCGGCAACGGTGCCGACATCCTGCAGGCGGCCGGAGAAATCCGGCGTCAGTGCCTCCACCGCTGTGTTTGGGTTGCGAGCCTTGATGGCGCGCACCGTTGCCGCATAGTGTGCCGCTCCGCCGTCGGCCAGGTCATCGCGGTCGACCGATGTGAGCACGACGTAGGCCAATCCCATGAGGTGCACGGACTCTGCAGCGTTTGCTGGTTCCTGCGGATCCAGCCAGCCGCCCGGGTTGCCGGTGTCCACGGAGCAGAAGCGGCATGCGCGGGTGCACACCGCCCCCATCAACATGATGGTGGCTGTGCCGTTGTCCCAGCATTCACCGATGTTCGGGCAGTGCGATTCCTCGCAGACCGTGGCCAGACGGTGCTCTTTGACGGTGCGTTGCACCGATTTGTAGCGCTCACCGCCGCCGAGCCGCACGCGCAGCCATGGCGGCTTTCGGCCGCTGACGACGGTGGCGTTGGCGTTGCGCTTGATGCCGTCCTTGATGGCGGCAAAACCATGCTCGGTGGTGAATTTTTCACCGCTGCGCGGGCCTGGCGGGCGGGAAGCGGTCGAATCTGTGCTCATGGTCAGATTTTAGCGTCTTTTTCGTTGAAGAAAGTGTTGCATTACTGTCACGAGTTGTCGGTTATAATTCCGCGCGTTTCCTGCCCGATTTCTTATCTGAGTGGTCTTGAGTAGTCGGCAATCGATAGGAGTCCGCGCTGATTGGTGAGCTGGGGATAGCGCGGCGAGATAACCGACCTTTGTGAGGCGACTTATGAAAATCTATGTAGGCAATCTGCCGTGGCGCGTGGACGACGCGGAGCTGGAACAGCTGTTCTCTCCGTACGGTTCCGTTGATTCCGCCCGTGTGATCACCGACCGTGAAACGGGCCGCTCGCGCGGCTTCGGCTTCGTGGAGATGAACAACTCGGATGCGCAGAACGCCATATCCGAACTCAATGGCAAAGACATGGGCGGTCGTCCGCTGCGTGTCAACGAAGCCAACGAGCGTCCCCCGCGTCGTGGGGGTGGTGGTGGTGGCGGCGGCGGTCGCTTCTGATCCATTGGCCCACCGTGCGGTAGCGACTCCGCAGCTCAGCGTATGACGATACGCGTCTCGCTCAGCCACAAGACGAGCTACCGCTACGACCGTGTCGTGGAGCTGGGTCCGCAGGTTGTCCGCCTGCGTCCGGCTCCACACACACGGCAGAACATCCTCGGCTACGGGCTTTCTATTCGCCCCGAGCCGCACTTTCTGAACTGGCAGCAGGACCCTTTCGGCAACTACCTCGCGCGCATCGTTTTCCCGCAGCGCGTTCGCAGTTTCGAGGTAGAGGTGGCGCTGACCACCGAGCTTGCGGTCTTCAATCCCTTCGACTTCTTTCTCGAGCCCGACGCCGAACACTTTCCGTTTGCCTACGATGATGCGCTGCGTGCCGATCTTGCGGCCTACCTGCAGCCAGTGCACAGCGGCCCGCGATTGCAGGCGTGGTTGGCAGAAATCGATCGCGGTGAGCGGCCGCTGGTGGATTTTCTCGTGGGTCTCAATGCTCGGCTCGCACGACATGTTGAGTACGTCATCCGCATGGAGCCTGGCGTGCAGGATCCTGAGGAAACGCTCGAGCGGCGTCTTGGTTCCTGCCGCGACAGCGCCTGGCTGCTGGTGCAGATCATGCGCCATCTGGGCATCGCAGCGCGTTTCGTATCTGGCTACCTGATACAGCTGAAGCCGGATGTAGAGGCACTGGATGGTCCTTCCGGCACCGATCACGACTTCACCGATCTGCACGCGTGGACGGAGGTGTTTCTGCCCGGTGCTGGTTGGGTCGGTCTCGATCCGACCTCGGGCCTCCTGGCTGGCGAAGGCCATATACCGCTGGCGTGCACGCCTTCGTATTCGTCGGCTGCACCCATTACGGGCACGATGGAAGCGGGGGCGGAAGTGGATTTCGCCTTTGACATGCAGGTCAGCCGTGTCCTGGAAACGGCCCGGGTAACAAAGCCTTACACCGAAGCGCAGTGGCGTGAAGTGCTGGCGCTTGGTGATCGCGTTCAGGAGGATCTGGTTGCGCAGGATGTGCGTCTGACGATCGGCGGCGAGCCGACGTTTGTTGGCATCGATGATCCGGATGCTGCGGAGTGGAACACCGAAGCCCTCGGCGAGCAGAAACTCGCCCGTGCGGAAGACCTGGCGCGCAGGCTGCTCAACCGTTATGCGCCTGGAGGCATGCTGCATGTGGGCCAGGGCAAGCACTATCCCGGCGAGCAACTGCCCCGGTGGGCGTATTCGATCTACTGGCGTGCAGATGGTGTTCCGCTGGGTATCCCGCAGACGCATGCGCCAAAGACGTTGGATGCGCAGCGTTTTGGCCAGGGCGTCGCGGCGCGGCTGGCGCTCCCAGGTGAAGCGGTGCAGAACGTCTACGAAGATCCATGGGAGCTCATCGCTGCAGAGGACAAGCTACCGCTGGATGTGGCGCTGGAAGACAACCAGCTCGACGATCCGCTCAAGCGCGAGCGGCTGGCTCGGCTGGCCACACAAGGGGTCGGCAGGCCGGTAGGCGCGGTGTTGCCTGTGCAGCGCTGGCAGAGCCGGGATGGGCGCTCGAAGTGGCGCACTACGCGCTGGAAGACGCGCGGTGGTCGTCTTTGGCTGGTACCAGGGGATGCATCTGTGGGATTTCGCCTGCCCCTGAAGTCGCTGCCTTACCTCTCGCACAGTCAGTATCCGCATGTGGTGCCGCAGGACGCTTCGGTCGAGCGAGGGCCTCTCCCGGACATGCGCCATGTGCAGCCGTTTCTCGCTACCGGCGAGGCGCCGGTGCAGCAGGAGATTGTCGAGCAGACGCTGGACGAGAACTCCAGTGAAGTTCGCACTGCGCTGACGTTTCAGTGTGCTGACGGAGTCCTGCGTGCGTTCATCCCCCCGGTAGCGTCGCTGGAAGACTACCTGGAGCTTCTGGCTGCGGTGCAGGACACCGCCGCAGAGTTCGAAGTCGCGCTGGTAGTGGAGGGGTATCCGCCGCCGCAGGATCCACGCCTGCACGTGCTCAAGGTGACGCCGGACCCGGGCGTGATCGAGGTGAACGTGCATCCTGCCGAGGGTTGGCAGGAGCTGGTGCACACCACTTCGAGCCTGTACGAAGAGGCGCGCCTGGCGCGCCTGCAGACGCAGAAGTTCATGGTGGATGGGCGCCACACCGGTACCGGCGGCGGTAACCACGTGGTTGTAGGCGGCGCCACTCCCGCCAACTCACCCTTTCTGCGCAGACCGGACCTGCTCAAGAGCATCATCGCCTTCTGGCAGCAGCACCCTTCGCTGTCGTACCTGTTTTCCGGTTTGTTCATCGGCCCCACCAGCCAGTCGCCGCGCATCGATGAGGCGCGTATGGACAGCCTCTACGAGTTGGAGCTGGCCATGGCGCAGGTGCCGGGGCCCGAGGCGGGAAGCGTACCGCCGTGGCTCACCGACCGGCTGTTTCGCAACCTGCTGATCGACGTGACAGGTAACACGCATCGCGCAGAGATCTGCATCGACAAGCTGTTTTCACCGGACTCGGCAACCGGTCGGCTGGGGCTGGTGGAGTTTCGCGCCTTCGAGATGCCTCCCCACGCGCAGATGAGCCTTGCGCAGCAGCTTCTGTTGATGGCGGTGATTGCCGAGTTCTGGGCGCAGCCGAACGGCACGCCCCTGGTGCGATGGGGCACGCGTTTGCATGATGAATTCATGTTGCCGCACTTCGTGCGCGCCAACTTCCGTGAGGCGTTGTCACGCCTTACGCGGCATCAGCTTGATGAACGCTGGTTCGAGCCACACTTCGAATTTCGTTTCCCCAGTTATGGCGGCATCGATCACGATGCGATGCACTTGGAGCTGCGCCAGGCGCTGGAGCCCTGGCATGTGATGGGTGAAGAAGGCGCCGTCGGCGGCACGGTACGCTACGTGGACTCATCCGTTGAGCGTCTGCAGGTGCGGGTGACGCAGTTCGATCCAGGGCGTTACCAGATCGTGTGCAACCGCCACGTCGTACCACTCACGCCTACCGAGCGGCCCGGCGAGTATGTCGGCGGTGTGCGCTTTCGTGCCTGGCAGCCGCCTTCCAGCCTGCATCCCAACATTCCGGTGAACGTGCCGCTTGTGTTCGACCTCTACGATCGGCGCAACGGCCACGCGGTGGCTGGCTGCACCTACCACGCCAGTCATCCGGGCGGTCGCAACTTCGACACGCTACCGGTAAACGCCTACGAGGCTGAGAGCCGGCGGCTGGCGCGGTTTCAGCCGTTCGGAACCACCGGCATTCGCTACCAACCCAGCGAACTTGCGCCGCGGCCGGAATTTTCCTGCACCTTGGATCTGCGTCGCAGCGGCTTGGGCTGAAGCTGGTTCAGGCAGTTTCCTGAAACTGCAGCCGGTGCAGCGTGGCGTAGAGCCCGTCGGCTTCCAGCAGCTCCTCGTGCGTGCCGATCTCCTCAATGCGACCGTCCTGCAGCACCAGTACCCGGTCTGCCTCCTGAATGGTCTGCAGCCGGTGGGCGATGAGAATGGAGGTTCTGCCCGCCGTGAGCTTGCGCAGGGCGTCCTGGATGAGCAGCTCGGTTTCGGTGTCGATGCTGGCGGTCGCCTCATCGAGGATGAGAATCTCCGGATCGGCGGCGAGCACCCGTGCGAAGGCCAGCAGTTGCCGCTGGCCCTGGGACAGATTCTGGCCGCGCTCCGAGAGAGGCGTCTCGTAGCCTTTCGGCAGTGCTGAAATGAACGCGTGGGCATTGACTTTCTTTGCCGCGTCGATGGCTTTGTCGCGAGTAACCTCTGGGTTACCGAGCGCGATGTTGTCGTAGATCGTGCCGGAAAATATGTGAAAGTCCTGCAACACCACGCCGATGCGACGGCGCAGATCACGGGTGTGGATACGGTTCAGATCGTATCCGTCGAGGTAGATAAGCCCGTCGTCAAAGTCGTAGAAACGGCTGAGCAGACGTATCAGCGTGCTCTTCCCAGAACCTGTGGGGCCGACGATGGCGAGCTTCTCGCCGGGTTCGATGGTGAACGTCACGCCGCGCAGAATTGGCACACCCGGATCGTAGCCGAAGTGCAGATCTTTGAATTGCAGGCGCCCGGCGAGCCGTGGTGGCAGCGCCACCGGGTCGGCCGGCTCGTGGATTTTTTCGTCCCAGTCCAGCGCCTGGAATATGCGCTCGCCGCTGGCCATGGCGCGGAACAGGATGTTGGTCTGCTCGCCGAGCACCACCACGGGATGAAACAGCATGTTGATGAACTGTGTGAACAGCACCACCTCGCCGAGGGTCATGTAGCCCTGCACCGCCTGGCCGCCGCCGTACCAGATGACCACGCCGATGGCGATGTGCGCCATGGAGTCTGTAAACGCGCCGTACAGGGTTTCCACCCGCGCGCTGCGCAGCTCATGTGCGCGGTTCTCAACGTTGATGGCGTCGTATCGTTCGAGATTCTGTGCCTCCCGGCCGGAGAGCTGCACCACCGTCATGCCAGCCAGATTTTCCTGCATGTCCTGGTTGAGCGACGACAGGGTCTGCCGAACCAGCCGGAACAGTTTGGAGGTGGCGCGGCGGAACCACCCCGTTACGCCGCCCATGATGGGCAACGCCAGCAGCAGAATGAGCGTCAGCGGCACGTCGATGCTGAGCATCACCGACAATGCCACAAAGAACGGCACGAACTCGCCGATGAGTGTGCCCACGCCGCGAAGCAACTCGTAGAGCGCTTCCACGTCGTTGGTTACCCGGGTCATCACCCGGCCCACGGCGACTCGATCGTAGAAAGAGGATGGACGTGTCTCCAGGTGGTCGAACAGATCCTGGCGCAGGTCCCGCAGCCCTTTGATCACCGAGGTGATCAGGGTCATGCGGTGCCAGTGGCCGGTGCTGGCCCAGCCGAGCTGGAGCGCGGCGTAGAGCAGACAGGCGGCGAGCAGAGGGTGCATGCCGGCAAAGTCTGCAATCCAGTGGGTGAGGTCGGTCATGCCGAAGTCGGGCCGTTCCGTATCGTTACCCTGAATCAGCCCGTCGATGACCACCAGGGAGATGACGATGGGCATCAGCACCTGCAGGCTCGACATAGCCAGCACCAGTACCGCGCTCACAAGAAAGGTCACGGAGTAGGGACGCATCCAGCGCAGCAGGCGTCGGAGGAGCTGCAGGTTGAGCGCAGCACCCGTGAGTTCCGCCTCGAACAGCGAGTAGTCCCGTTGCTGCGTCATGGGGTGCTACCCAGACCGTCGAAATCCGCCTCGTCAGCGCCTTCCCGCTGCACCCGCTCAAGCTCGGCGTACCAGCCGCCGCGGGCGAGCAGCGCATCATGGGTGCCAACCTCGATGACGCGGCCGGCATCCAGCACGACGATACGATCCGCGTGGCGGGCAGTGGATACGCGGTGCGAGACGACGATGGTGGTTTGTCCGCGTCGTAAGCGATTCAGCTCGGCGAGGATGTGCTCTTCGGTTTCGGTATCCACGCTCGAGAAGCAGTCGTCCAACACCAGGACGGGCGCATTGCGTACCAGTCCGCGTGCGAGGGTTGCGCGCTGCTTCTGACCGCCGGAGAGCGTCACGCCGCGCTCGCCCACCACGGTGTCGAGCCCTTCTGCAAAGCCTTCGATGGTGCGTTTCAGGTCGGCGGCCTGCGCCGCGTGCCAGATGGCGTCGTCGTCGCGGCTCGGGTCGTCGTAGGTGAGGTTGGCGCGCAGGGAGTCGCCGAACAGGAATGGGTCCTGGGGTACCAGCGCGATCTCGGCGCGCAGTTGCGCCAACGGGTAGCTGCGCACATCGTGGCCATCGATGCATACGGAGCCCGCGGGTGGGTCGGCAAGGCGCACCAGACAACGTAAAAGCGTCGTCTTGCCGGAGCCGACCTTGCCCATTACGGCAATGGTCTCGCCGGCGCCGATCTCCAGCTCGATGCCGTTCAGCACAGCCGGGCGGTCGGGTTCATACTGATAGTGCAGGTCCCGCAGCGAAACGGCCCCGACGATGTGGGCGGGTGTGTTACCGCTTGGCTTGTTGGTTACCTCGGGTTCGAGATCGATCACCTCGTGCAGCCGGTCGCTGGCCACGCCCGCCCGCTGGAACAGGTTGATGATGAAGCCTGCTACGCGAAACGGCTGCACGATCATGTTCACGTACACGAAGAAGGCGGTGAACTCGCCCACGGTCATGGCGCCGCTCATGACGAGGTGACCGCCGTAGCCAAGGATGGTCAGGGTGCACACGGCCGCAAGGCTCGGCATCCATGCGGTCATCAGCGAGTTGACCTTGGCCTGTTCGTAGAAGGCGTCGGCGTAGGCCTGGTTGGTGCGGCCGAATCGCGCCATCTCGTGCGCCTCTTGCGCCATGGCCTGGATGGTGCGGATGCCGGAGAGGTTTTCCTGCACATGCGTGCCAAGGTCTGATAAGCGTTCCTGCACCGCCTGTGAGGCGATACCCATGTTGCGGGAGGCGTGTTTGGCGTAAAGGAATACGAACGGCAGCGGCGGTATCAGCAGCAGGGTGAGTTCTGGCGACAGGTAGAGCATGAAGCCGAAACCCACGAGGGTGGCGTAGACCAGGATCACCAAGAGGATGGTGCCCATGCTGATCAGGCGCTGGATGAGGGCGATGTCGGCGACGGCGCGGGTCATCATGTCGCCCACGGTGTGGCGGTTGTAGAACTTCAGGCCCTGGGACTGCAGCGCCGCGTAGAGTTGGCGCCGAAGGTCGCTCGCCACGTGCAGACCGGTGCTGCGCACTGCGTAGCGCGCATAGGTGACGACCGCGTAACGGGCTGCCACCGCGAGCAGGATTGCCAGCGCCGGGCGGCGCAGATCAGCGGTGCCTTCTTCCGCCAGCATGTCGATGCCGATGGCCAGATAGAACGGCACGAGGGCTTCGAACAGGCGCGCGAGCCCGAACGCCGCCACCCCGGAACCCAGCCGCCAACGGTACGGCGTGAGGAACGGCCAGATCCGGTAGAGGGAGCGCAACACCTAAAACGACGCGTTGTTCGGCACTCGCGGGAACGGAATGACGTCGCGGATGTTGTCCATGCCGGTGAGGTAGAGCACCAACCGTTCGAGGCCGAGGCCGAAACCGGCGTGCGGCACCGTTCCGTAGCGGCGCAGGTCTCTGTACCACCACAGCTCCTCGCTCAAGCCGTGCTCGGCCAGTATCGGGTCCAGCACTTCCAGCCGTTCCTCCCGCTGGCTGCCACCGATGATCTCACCGACACCCGGCACCAGCACGTCCATGGCCGCCACCGTTTTGCCGTCGTCGTTGCGCCGCATGTAGAAGGCTTTGATGTCCTTCGGGTAGTTGATCACCACTACCGGCCCTTTCACGTAATGCTCTGTGAGAAACCGCTCGTGTTCGGACTGCAGGTCGGCGCCCCAGCGCACGGGGTATTCGAAACTCTGGCCCGACTGCTCAAGGATGCGAATGGCGTCGCTGTACTCCATGCGCTCGAACACCGCGCCCTGCACGGCGTGCAGGCGGTTGAGGCAGTCCTGGTCGATACGCTCGTTGAAGAAGTCCATGTCATCGGCGTTGCGCTCGAGCACCCGACCGATCACGTACTTCAGCAGGCCTTCGGCGAGTTGCGCGTTGGCTTCGAGATCGGCGAACGCTACCTCCGGTTCGATCATCCAGAATTCCGCCAGGTGGCGGCTGGTGTTGGAGTTCTCGGCGCGAAACGTCGGCCCGAAGGTGTACACCTTGCTGAGCGCGCTGCAGTAGGTTTCCACGTTGAGCTGCCCGGATACGGTGAGATGGGTCTCCGTACCGAAGAAGTCGGCGCTGTAGTCCGTCTGGCCGCGCTGGAGCTGATCCAGGGTCGACACGCGAAAGAGTTCACCCGCTCCTTCGCAGTCATTCGCCGTGATGATGGGCGTGTGCACCCAGAAAAAGCCGTTCTGATCGAAGTACTCGTGCACCGCCTGGCTGATGCTGTGGCGCACGCGCGCCACCGCGCCAAAGGTGTTGGTGCGTGGGCGCAAGTGGGCGACCGTGCGTAGATACTCGAACGTATGGCGTTTCTTGGCGATGGGGTAGGCCTCCGGGTCGTCCACCCAGCCGAGGACCTCCACTGAATCTGCCTGTATCTCCCGGCTTTGTCCCTTGCCCTGCGAGGCCACCAGCTTGCCGGTGATGCGCACGGAGCAGCCGGTACCGAGCTCGGCCACCTCGCTTTCGTAGTTGCCAAGGCTGCCGTCGGCGACGGCCTGGATGGTGTCGAAGCAGGAACCATCGTGCACGTGAATGAAAGAAAAACCGCCCTTGGATGTGCGTTTGCTGCGCACCCAGCCCTCGATGGTGACGGCCGCGTCGAGCGGGGCGTTCGACAGGTCTTTGATGGAATGTTTCATGGCGCGGATGATAGCCGAAACCGCGCCGGAGCACGGCGTCGGCATGCCTGCATCGGCGCGCTCAGTCCGCTTCGCTGCGCTGGCGAAAGGGTGAGTGCGTGCCCACGTAGTCGATTTCCTGCTGCACGTAGCCACGCTCTTCTTCCAGATAGCGCTCCACGGCCCGCCTGAAGCCCGCATCCTTGATGAAGTGGGCGCTGTAGGTGGCCTGTGGCAGGTAGCCGCGCGCCACCTT
>JAUIED010000352.1 GCA_030428905.1 Gammaproteobacteria bacterium | reverse complement strand
CAGCCCCCACAAGCCGGGAACACCCAGCGCTGCAGTGGTTCGAAGTGCGTCATCGCGTAGCAGGCCAGGCAGAGCGGGAGCATAACGCCAACCCGGAAGGCGGCAATCTCCACCAGCGTCTCAGTAGAGAAATAGAAGCTGTCGAGCCCCAGAAAGCCGACGCTGAACAGCGCCGCCAACAACAGGGCGATACGCAGTTGTGGGAGCGACGTGACCAGCCAGCGCGACTCATAGCGACGGTTGAGGACCTCGTCGTCGAACCCGAAAACATCTACCCAACGCATGTGCTGCTTCCCTACCGCGTTGACCCGAAGTGTACACGCAGGCGTGAGCTTCTAGCACGCCGGCAAGGGCCGACACGACACGGATGAAGACACTCGTCGCATTCTTCACCCGCAGGCACCTGCTGGTGAATGTCAGCGCCGCAGCCCTCGTCACGCTGGGGTTGCTCGCTGCTGGCTCACTGCAACGCGAGTTCATCCCCAGCGTGAACACGCCGATCTTCTGGATCACGGCATCTCTGCCCGGCGCATCGGCCCGCGACGTGGAGACCAAGGTGAGCATCCCCATAGGGCAGGCGCTGGAAAGCGTGGAGGGAATTGAGGAGTTCACTACGGTCATCAGCGACAGCGTGTCGTTTACGACGGTGGAACTACTGGCGAGCTACGACGCCGCACAGATCGACGCCGCCAAGCGAGACCTTCGAGCGGCGCTGAACGACATCACCGATTTCCCCCCGGAGATGGACGACCCACCGCAGCTCAAGCAGTTCAACCCGGCGCGATCTACGGTGATCGAAGTGGCGCTCACCGGCCCACCAAACGCCCTGGCACGCGCCGCAGACGACCTGGAGCGGCGTATCGAGCGCCTGGCGCAGGTCTCGGGCGTGACCGTGGTTGGCGTAAACGATCCCGAAGTACGGATACTGGTAGACCCGCAGCGCGCACGCGAACACGGCGTGACGCTCATCGACGTGCTCTCTGCCATCCGCCAGCGCAACGTCTCAAGCACCGGTGGCGTGCTGGAAAGCGCGGCGGACCGGCGTCAGGTGGTGTTGTGGAGCCGGTACACGCAACCCGACCAGGTTGCCGCTACGATTCTGCGCTTCGATCCCTCAGGCAGCGTGTTGCGCGTCGGCGACATCGGCCGCATCGAAGCCGGGCGGGAAGACACAGGCCTGCGCCTGCAGGTGTCCGGCGAGGCAGGCGCTGTGCTTCTGGTGCACAAACGCGAAAGCGCCGACCTCATCGACGCCGCCCGCACTGTCCGGCAACTCGTGTCCGAAGCACCGCTGCCCGAGGGCGTAAAGGTACACTTCTCCGGCGACGAATCGTGGATCGTCGCCAACCGTCTCGATCTCATTGCCAAGAACGGCGCCCTCGGTGCACTGCTCGTGATGGTGGTGCTGTTCCTGTTCGTTCGGTGGCGCCCGGCCGTGTGGATTCTGCTCGGCATCCCGGTGGTGTTTCTCGGCAGCATCGCCCTGTTCGGCCAGCTCGGCATGTCGCTGAACATCGTCTCCCTTACCGGTTTCATCATCGTTCTGGGCATGGTGGTGGACGACGCCGTCGTGGTGGCAGAGCGCGTGGTGCGCAAACAGGCGCAGGGCCTATCCCCCGCTCGTGCCGCCATAGAAGGCACCACTGAAGTGGTGCGCCCGGTTGCCGCCGCGGCACTGACCACCATGCTGGCTTTTCTACCGCTGGCTTATGTGGGCGGTCGGCCTGGCGACATCATCTGGCAGATTCCTG
>JAUIED010000170.1 GCA_030428905.1 Gammaproteobacteria bacterium | reverse complement strand
CCAAAAGGCAGTATAGGAGTAGGTCATGCGTAAGAACATGCGCCGTTTTTCTCGAGGCGACGAAGAGTCCGACATCAACCTCACCCCGATGTTGGATGTTGTATTCATCATGCTCATCTTCTTCATTGTTACCGCGACCTTCATCAAGCAGGCGGGTATCGATGTTTATCGGCCGGATGCCGAGACCGCCGAGAAGAAACCGCGGGTAAGCGTCATTGTCGCCATTGGCGACAAAGGCGATATCTGGATTGACAACCAGAAAGTCGACGCGGCAGCGATTCGGGCTCACATAGAGCGGCTGCACGCCGAGAATCCAAAGGGCGGAATGGTAGTCCAGGCAGACCGGAAATCCCGAAATAAAGCTCTGATGGACGTTCTGAGTGCAGCTCGCGCCGCGGGACTGCGGGAAGTCGCCATTTCCACCGAGCAGTAGAGAGAGGTATAGCCGATGATTCGATATGCAATTGGCGTGGTGCTCGGCATCGTCATCACGTTTCTTCTCTTCTACGTGATGCAACTGCTGATCGCCAGCGGCGACAACATTCTTGAAGAGGCGAAGGGTGGCCGCATCACCGATTTCGTGCGTCTCGAAGAGGACGAATCGGTCGAAACCAAACAACGCAAACCCAAGCCGCCACCGCCGCCGGATGAGCCGCCGCCCGATATGCCGCGTCCGGACTTCGACAACAGCAATGTCAGCCAAGGCGTGGATGTCGGCGCGGTGGACGTCAACGTAGACTTAAACGTAGGTGGCACTGGTGGCTTCAGCTCCGATGGCGAGTACCTGCCGATTGTGAAGGTGGCGCCGGTGTACCCCCGCCGGGCGCAGACTCGGGGTATTGAGGGTTATGTCATTCTTGAATTCGTAGTCACCCGCACGGGCGCCGTTCGCGACCCGGTCGTGGTAGAGGCGAAACCACCCGGCATCTTCGACCGGGCAGCTATGCAGGCCGCACTGAAATTCAAATACAAGCCGAAAGTAGTAGACGGTGAACCCATCGACGTGGCTGGGGTTCGCAACCGTATCACCTTCGAGCTGGCGGACTAGCGCAACGCAGCGTTGGTACCGAGAAACGATTGAGAGGCTCTGACATGCGATATATCAAGAGGATTCTGAGCGGCGCGCTGGTCGCTTCCCTGCTGATGGCAGGCGGGTTGACCCTGGCACCAATTACAGCGTTTGCCGAGGAAGAAGAACGATCCGACCGGCCCACCAGACGGGTGCCAACAATCAGCGAGCGGGTGTTCAAAAAGCTTGCTGAGGCGCAGGAAGCGGTCGACGCCAAAGACTTCAACACGGCCGCGAACGTGTTGTTGAGCATGCTCGACAGCACCCGCTACAACACCAACGAAGTGGGTCAGATCCACAACATGCTGGGCTTCGTGTATTTCTCCAAGGAAGACTATAAGAACGCCATCAAGCACTACAAAGAGGTGGCCAAAGTAGGCGAGGGGGTACCCGAAGGTCTGGAAACCACCACACTCTATACTCTGGCGCAGCTCAGCTTCGTCATCGAGCGCTACCAGGATGCGCTGGACTACATGGAGCAGTGGATAGCCAAGGCGAACAACCCAGGGCATGATCCGCACATTTTCATGGGCCAGGTCTACTACCAGATGAAGGACTATCGCAATGCGGTAATCCAGGTGGAGAAGGGCATAAAGATCGCGGAAGAGCGCAATGTCACCACAAAGGAGCAATGGTGGGCGCTGCTCAACTTCCTCTACTTCGAGCAGGAAAACTGGCCCAAGGTGATGTCGACGCTCGAGACGATGGTCAAGCGCTGGCCCAAGCGCATGTATTGGGTACGTTTGGCAGGTATCCACGGTCAGGAAGGTGACGAGAAAAAGCAACTCTGGACCATGGAAGCCGCTTGGCACGCGAAGATGTTCGAGCAGCAGGCCGACTACACCAACCTTGCAGGATTGTTGATGCAGGACGAGGTGCCGTATCGGGCGTCCAAGGTGATGAAAGAAGGTCTGGACAAGAAGATCGTCAAGCGCGATTCCGGCAACCTGCGAGCCTACGGGCAAGCGCTGCAACTCGCTCAGGAAGTTGACTCAGCGATCAACGTGTTCGAAGAAGCCGCGAAAATGGCGGATGATGGAAAGATCTACGAGCGTCTTGCACAGCTTTACCTTGACGATGACAAGTACGAGCAATGCGTGACCGCTTCCAACAACGCACTGAACAAAGGCGGCGTACGTAAAACGCAATCCGTGTACCTGGTACGAGGGATGTGCCAGAACTCCATGGACCGTCTTGGTGATGCACGCGGTTCGTTTGTGAGCTGCCGCAACGAGGCCCGCAATGCCAAAGACGATACCAACCAGCGTATCTGCCAGCAGTGGATCACCTACATCGATCGAGAAAACGCCCGCCGCGAGGCGCTGGCCAAGGCCAACGCCCGGTAAGGGACTCTCTCAAGGCTATAATTCAGGCCGGGGTGGCAACATCCCGGCCTTTTTGTTGGTGCGGAGCCTATGTTCACCGGAATCGTTCAGAAGCTGGCTCGGGTTGATCACTTGGTCCGTGAGGGCACCTTGGTGCGTCTGGGGCTTGCGCTCGACGAACTGGCCGACGGGTTGCAGCTTGGCGCATCGGTTGCGGTGAACGGCACCTGCCTCACAGTCACATCCATTGGCAATACGGTTACCTTCGATGTGATCGCAGAGACGCTGAGCACCACGAATCTTGGCCGGCTCGAGCGCGGCGATCTCGTGAATGTAGAGCGGTCGTTCAGCGTGGGTGACGAAGTCGGTGGGCACATCCTGTCCGGCCACGTCAGTGGCGTCGTGGAGGTCGTGCAGATCGATGAGGGGCCGGAGCAGCGCGATCTGCATTTCAGCGTTCCTGTACGCTGGATGAAATACCTCCAACATAAAGGCTTTGTAGCGCTGGACGGTGCCAGCATCACCATTGCCAGGGTTGACTCCAAGGCGCACAGGTTCGTGGTCTGCCTCATTCCGGAGACCATCGCGCGCACAACCCTCGGCCACGTATGTGTGGGTAGCTTGGTAAACCTGGAGGTAGACGCGCAAACCCAGAGCGTAGTCGATACTGTAGAGCGCGTTCTTGCTGAGCGCTTTCCCAACACCATGGACGCTGAGTGAGCGAACATTGGCTGGTGATGGCACGCAGGCTCCAGGCAATTGCCGCCACAGGCCTGCACTTCACCGACGGCGCGTACGACCGCGAGCGCTACGAGGAAATCAACGCCATCGCCAAGCAGATGCTTAGCAGCGTTGCGAACGAACCGGTTGAAAAGCTGGAAGGTCTGCTACACCGCGCCGACGAAGGCTATGCCACTCCGCGTATTGATGTGCGTGGGGCGCTGCTCGACGAAGGACGTGTTCTGCTCATCCGCGAGGCGGCAGACGGATTATGGACACTGCCCGGTGGCTATGCAGAAGTTGGACTCTCCGCGGCAGAAAACGTAGTGAAGGAGGTGTGGGAGGAAGCTTGTGTCGAGGTGCAAGCAACCAGGCTGTACGCCGTTCGCCACAAAGTGAAGCACGCCTACAAGCCAGATCTGCGGGACTTCTACAAGTTTTTCTTTCTATGCGAGGCCTCCGGTGATCAACAGCCACGTGCCGGCCTCGAAGCGCTGGATGTCGGTTTCTTTGCTCCCGATGCGCTCCCCGAACTTTCCGAGGGGCGCACCATCGAAGCAGACATACATGCCGCAGTAGCTTTCGCAGCGGACCGCTCGATACCCGTATTGTTCGACTAATCGATCTTGGCAGGGCGACTTCGTAGCTGCCGGAGGTTGCCGATCACGGCCTCCAGAGCCTTGTCGAACACTTCCGACTCATCCAGCGGAACGACTTGTCCCTGGTTCACCCCCTCAGCGAGCTGCAGGCGGGTTCGCTCCGCCACTTTCATACCGCGGCGGTTGACAAAAACGTAGCGGCTACCATTGCCGACAATGGTTGCCAGCTTACAGCGCATCGGTTCGCTGCCATTGCTACGGAGCTCTACCCACGAACCTTCCGAAAGATTGTCCACTGCTTGCAGAGACTGAGGTTCCGGCAGCACATCGACCGGGCGGTCTTCCACCACCTCAGCCAGTTGAACTTCCTTGATCACTTCGCGTTCCTCTTCCTGAATAACGCCCAAGCGCGGTGCATCCTGAACCAGGAAGGCACGATCGTGCTCGGAGATGTCTTGTAGGTGCGAGCGCAATGCCTGCACCGCTTCGCTGATATCCTCATCGGGCATGTTGATCAGCCGCATGCCTTCCTGAAGGGCCGAGAGCAGCGTCTCCTGGTCCGCTTCCCGCCGTTTTACGTCTTCCATCGTGTTTAGCGGCTGCACGCTCCACAGCAGTGCATCGAGCTGCGTCACAGCATCCATCCACGCGCTGCTGTTGCTGCCGTACTTGACGCCCACGAACACCAGCACCTTGCTCCAGGTCTCACTGATAAACCGGCCTACCATGGGATGCAGCCGCAGACCGGCTGCTTTCTGGTTGATGACGTTCTGCGCAACAACCTTTGCTTCGGTGGTCTTGGCTTTGCCATGTTCGCTTTCGCGCAGGCGCTGCTCGACGATGTCGGTGCGGCGCTTGTCTTTATCTACGAATGCCAGAAGCTCCCGCGTCAGGTTGTCGAATATATCGGGATTACCCTGAAAGTCGTTCAGCACGCGCGCGACGATCGATTCGATTTTCGTGTACAACGCATCGCGGCGTAGCTCGTTGGCGCCGCTCCAGCCGATGCCTGCGCTCGACAGCTCATTTAGCAAGCGGCGGGCCGGATGGCGAGCCTGCGCAAAGAATCCCTTATCGATGATCGCGAGCTTGACGATGGGTATCTGCAGACGCGCGATGAGCGCTTTCATGGGGATCGCCAGATTGCGGTCATTGAGTATGTAGTCGAATAGCATGCCGACGAAGTTGACCACGTCATCGTCTGCCTGGCGTAGACCGGCTGCAGCGCTTCCGGTGATCTGCTGCGCCCGACCAGCGAGCAATGCCGAAAGATCTACAGCAACTGGCGCGCCGCCCGTCTGCGCAGCAGGTGCTGGGGACGTGTTCTGCAGGGCTCCGAGCACGTCCAGGAGCTGGCCAGTCGAGAGTTCAGGGCCTGCCTGTGAATGGCGAACGGCGAGTTCTCTGCGCCCCTGAGCGCTCGCCAGAAGCTGCTGAATTGAGCTGAACTCGGCTGAATAGCCATACGAAGCACTTGCGCCGATGGCCGCATCAGATACCGCAGAGGTCCCGCCGTAGCTGCTGGAACCGGCGGCAGAGCCGGTGGGGAGGGGGCTATGTTGCGCCGTGCTCTGACGCGATTGCGCCTTACGCGCCTCGCGAAATGGCAGCTTGAGATCCGGCAGCACACCTGCGCCGACGAGAAAGGCATTGACCTCCTGGTACAAATCGCCGAGCTGTTCCATAACGAAGCGCTCGAACAGCTTGAACAGAATGATGCGGACGGTGATGTCGACGTCTACGTCGGCGAGCGCTGAAGAGAAACACTCGCTGAGCGCGTGCGGACCCAACGGATTGCACTGCTCTGTGATCTCGCGTGCTGGATTGATGTGATCCAGGCGGCGGGTCAGCTGCATGATCGGCAGCGAGTGCTGGCTGGTCACCTTCGAGACGATGCCGGAGATCGCCACGTTGATTTCCAGGTCGTCTTTCTGCATCAGCGACATCGCCTCGAAATCGACCTCGTCGGTAGCATCAGTCGGCTGGGCCTTCGGTTCGTTCAACCCGCTAAACGCATCTGACAGGGCCTGCTTGAACGCCCGCAGCACACGTGCACGGGACAGCCTGAGGTGACGCATTGCCTCAAAGAACATCTGTTGGTCGTGATCTGATCGGGAACGGTCTGCGCGCTCGAACAGCGCATCGTCCGTGTTATTGAACAAGGCGACCAGTAGACCCTCAAGACGCGCGTGCGCCATCCGCTGCAGCTCGGACATCAGTTTTGCCCGGTTGACGGATTTGTTGTTTCTGCTCGCAGGGGCGGAACTACTCAACTCTACGACAGGCGCACGGCTCATACTTCTTGCCGACTATCGAATGCCTTCGATTACACCATCAAGCGTTCAGAGAAACTGCGAAGTAGGTCGATTTCAAGCGGCGGCGCGCGTCACGATTCGTCAGCGGCCGCCGAAGACTCAAAGAGGGATCAGCGTGCGTAGGCGCTGGCGTGGTACTCGCGCCAGTCCATGATATCGGTGGCCGCACCGGACTTGAGCTGTACACCCACGAACCATTGCTCCTGGCCTGCCGAATCTTGCTCGCCCGTGGGCCGCGACCAGCGCACTTCGCCTGACAGAAAGAATTTCCCCGGCCGATTGCTCACATCAACCCATAGATCCAGCAGCGTGCCAGCGGGAACGGGGGCGTTGCTGCGAAACTGGATGCCACCGACCGAGAGATTTACCGCATGGCAGGACAACGTACTTCCCACCGCTTCCGGTGCGTCCGCCGAAAGCACGATCTGCGTGAACAGCCGATCGCTGCTCTCCAGTCGCGGATGCATGCGCTTGTCCGACGACGGCCGCGTGCGAAAACGCGCCTGATTGAACTGTATGACGTTGTCTGCCATCCCTCGCTCCCTTTCAAGTGCCCGCGATTTAGGTATCGCGTGTGATGTTCTGCTTACAGCCACGCGACTGGGTGCGCCCGATACAGGCGCCGCGTCCAAGCTGTAGAGCGAGAATCATGCCAGCAAACACTTCGAAAAAATACCGGAGGATTATCAACCAGTTGTATTTTGTTTATAGAGATGTGGTTAACAGGGTGGATGCCTGGATCGGGTAGGGAGTGCCACGATGCGTCAGATTTCAGCCCACAGCGGGTGGTGAAATTCAGCAGCCTGCCGCAGCTTGGCACTGTATAATCTGCCGCGTGTTGCAACGAGCACCATTTTACGAGCGCCTGCAGGCGGCCTGGGAACACAGCGGTTCGCTGCTTTGCGTGGGTCTGGACCCGACGATGGAGGCGCTTCCGGAATCGTTGCCCCGAGACCCCCAGGGCCTTGAAACCTTCGGGCGCGCAATCGTCGACGCCTGCGCGCCCTTTGTCTGCGCTTTCAAGCCGCAAGCGGCGCACTACGGCGCCCTGGGTGCGGAAAACACCCTCCGCGGCCTGATCGACTATATCCACGAGTCCTACCCCCATATCGTCGTCGTGCTTGACGCCAAGCGGGGGGACATCGGCTCCACCGCCCAGCGCTACGCGGTGGAAGCCTTCGAGCGTTACGACGCAGACGCGGTCACCGTAAACCCCTTCCTTGGGGAGGAGAGCGTACGCCCCTATTTCGAATACCCTGACCGTGGCGTTGTGCTGCTGTGCCGCACCAGCAACCCCGGTAGCGATTGGATGCAGAAACAGCCGGCCGAATCGCCCATGTACCTGCAGGTCGCCGAGCAGGCGCAGCGGTGGAACACGCACCGCAATCTGGCGCTCGTTACAGGCGCAACCTACCCGGAAGAACTCGCCGACGTACGCCAGCGGGCACCCGACCTGCCGCTTCTGGTACCCGGCATCGGCGTCCAGGGAGGCGACATCGCCAAGGTCGTCGCAGCCGGCGCCGATCGCAACCAGCAGGGTTTGCTGATCAGCGCCTCTCGCAGCGTTCTGTTTGCCAGTTCCGGAAGCGATTTTGCGGCTGCTGCAAGCGCGGAAGCAGAGCGCCTTCGAAACGCCATCAATCAGGCGCGGAAGGGGAGAAACACGTAACTCGATGGGGCCGGAAGACCTGAGAGCCAAGTCTGAATTCGCCTTTAAGTATCTGAATTATCTGATTATATTTTTTCGAAACCAGTTACAAAGTCCTCACGCATTTCTTCGTCGAAGCGGTTATCATGATGCCAAGTAACCGGCCTAAACGGCTGGCCAACAAACGCGGAGGCGCAAGCGGGGCGAAGATTGACCTTCGCGCACGCCCGTTCCTGCATCAAGACCACACGCTGTAAGACTGAACTGCGCCGGACACACAGGTCCTGCAACGCGCCATGGAAGACTGCGACAGCAAGCGAGGCCAGGAGACCCCGATGACTCCGGAAGCGGTGATCTTTCGCTACCTGGAGATCTTACGCGCGCGGCCTCTGGATGTTGCCGAGCTACAGCGTCTGCTGTGCCTCGATGCGGATCTGCTCGGTCGCTGGCTGGCCACTTTTGGCTGCGAAGCTTCACCGGAAGCGTTGAATCGCGTGACGACTACCCTTGATGCACATGAGCTCGACGTGCTCGCGCAATCGCACGCCTGGACCATGCTTCCCACCTTGGATGCAGCACGTCTTGCCATGGATCAATGGCAACTGGTATGCATCGCCTCCTACCTGGCAGAGGGCATCGCCGCCCATCTGTTGCAAGGGGGTATGCGGGCCGCGTCCATCGCCGATCCACATCGCGTACGCATGCAGATTCTCCTGGCGATCTCTGGGGTTAATCTGCGCAACGACCCGGCACTGCTGGAGCTGGCCGAGTTTCGCGGGACACCGATTGCGTTACTGGTGGATGCAGCACCGTTGCCGCAGATATTCGCGGTGGTCGAAGCCCTCGACACCTCCGGGCTCGAGGTGGCGGAGGAGCTTGCACAGACGCTGCTCGGTATCGATCGGATGCGCTTCGCAGCGCTGCGAACGAAGGCGGAAACCCGTTGCAGCGCTGAGCTCACCGCGTTGGCCCTGACCGACGACGACAACATCGATTGGCCGGAACGCCTGTGGGCGCAGGAGCGCGTCGCCTTACTTTGCCGTCTCCTGCCGCCAGACCCGCAGGACTTCGTCGGCTTGGTGCGTGCCAACGCGCGCATCACCCGCACCCTGTTTGGCACATCTGCAGAACTGCTGGTTGCGGCAGGCGATGAGCACTGGCAAACGCTCGGCGACGCCGACATCCGCATCCGCCGTAACTCGCCGGTCAGCGACATCGCGCAGGCGGGTCGCGAAGCCGCTTCGCGCACCATGTACGACAGCCCGGAACTCGCCGTTGCCGACCGTCAGGTATTGCGGCACCTGGCATGCAGCGAGGCCATCGTGCTGCCAATCCTCGATACCGACGGTGAAACCGTGCCCACTTCCAGGGCCGTGCTGGTTCTGGCAGCCGACGACGAGCTGGAGCCTGATTTCACCATGCGGGCATACGCAGCCCAACTGGCTGCCTGGTTCCGCCGGGACACCCCCAGCGTGGCTCCAGACGATTTGCTGGGGCGTTTCCGCTCGGCTGAAATGCACAGGCTCCGAGAACTCGTGCACGAGGCCAACAACCCCCTGAGCATCGTGCACAATTACCTGCACATTCTTCAGTTGCGCCTGAGCGACGACGCGAAGGCGCAGGAGCAGCTCGGTATGATCGGCACCGAGCTGCGGCGCGCCGCTGACATTATTCAGCGGGTGAAGCATGTGCCCGAGCAGGCAGCACCGGGGGATGCCGCGGTGCCGGTCAGCACGAGCGATTTCGACCTGAACACCCTGGTGCGGGCCGTTTGCGAG
>JAUIED010000169.1 GCA_030428905.1 Gammaproteobacteria bacterium | reverse complement strand
AAGCGGAAGGTATCGCCGACATTCTGATCGCAGCGGGATTCGACTGGCGCGATGCCGGGTGCTCCATGTGCCTGGCCATGAACCCTGACAAGCTGGGGCCGGGGGAGCACTGTGCATCCACCTCCAACCGCAATTTCGAAGGGCGCCAGGGACACGGCGGGCGCACCCATCTGGTAAGCCCAGCCATGGCGGCAGCGGCAGCGGTTGCGGGCCACTTTGTTGATGTGAGGAGCTGGCTATGAAAGCGTTCGAAACGTTCACCGGCCTCGTGGCGCCTCTGGATCGCGCCAATGTCGACACGGATCAGATCATCCCCAAGCAGTTCTTGAAGTCCATTCGTCGCACCGGCTTCGGTGACAACCTGTTTGACGGCTGGCGCTACGAAGACGAAGGCCAACCGGGTCAGACCGCCAACGAACGGCGCATCAACCACAGGTTCGTGCTCAACGCGCCCAAGTACCAGGGCGCGCAGGTGCTGCTGGCGCGGCAGAACTTCGGCTGCGGCTCAAGCCGCGAACACGCTGTGTGGGCGCTCATGGAATACGGCTTCGATGCGGTGATCGCGCCGAGCTTTGCGGACATTTTTTACGGCAACTGCTTTAAGAATGGTCTGTTACCTATTGTTTTAGAAGAAGAAATAATTGACACATTGTTTGGCGCCGCAACCTCGGAAGCCGGATTGGAACTGACGGTGGATCTCGAGGCGCAAACCGTGACGATGCGCGATGGCGAATCCATCAGTTTCGAGATGGACCCTGTACGCAAGCGCAAGCTGCTGCTGGGCTTGGACGACATCGGCCTGACCCTCGCCGAGCGCGACCGCATCACCGCCTTCGAGGAGGCCCATTACGCACGCATGCCCTGGCTGCCCGGCGCACGCCAGGAAGGAGGATCGCAATGAGCACAGCGAAAAACATCCTGGTACTGCCCGGTGACGGTATCGGCACGGAGGTCATGTCTGTGGCCGTCGAAGTCATGCAGGCGGTGGCGCAGGATGAAGAGGTGGCCCTGAACCTCGAAGAGGGCCTGGTGGGCGGCATCGCCATCGATGCTACCGGCACGGCGCTGCCGCAGGAGACGCTGCAGCGCGCCAAAGCGGCGGATGCCGTGCTGCTGGGCGGCGTCGGCGGCCCGAAGTGGGATCACCTGCCCATGAGCGAGCGGCCGGAGCGTGGCCTGTTGGGGCTGCGCTCAGGTCTGGAACTGTTTGCCAACCTGCGCCCGGCGATGCTTTTTGCGCCGCTGGCTGACGCCTCATCCCTCAAGCCGGAACTCGTCAGCGACCTGGACATCCTGATACTGCGGGAGCTCACGGGCGGTATCTACTTCGGTGAACCGCGCGGTGTGCACGTGGAGAACAACGAGCGGGTCGGCGTGAATACCTATATATACCGGGAGCACGAGATCGAGCGTATCGCGCGCGTTGCCTTCCAGCTCGCCGAGAAGCGCAACGGCCGGGTGTGCTCCGTGGACAAGGCCAACGTGCTCGAGGTCACCCAGCTCTGGCGCGATGTGGTAACCGCGCTGCACGCGGCGGAATTCAGCCACATCGAGCTTTCGCACATGTATGTAGACAATGCCGGCATGCAGCTCGTGCGGGCGCCGAAGCAGTTCGACGTTGTGGTCACCGGCAACATGTTCGGTGACATCCTCTCCGACGTTGCCGCCATGCTTACGGGCAGCCTCGGCATGCTGCCTTCGGCATCGCTCGCGGCTTCTGGCAAGGGCATGTTCGAGCCCGTGCATGGTACTGCGCCCGACATCGCCGGGCAGGACAAGGCGAACCCACTGGCAACCATCCTGTCGGTAGCCATGGCGTTTCGCTACAGCCTGGATGCGCCGCGCTGCGCAGACCGCCTCGAGGCGGCGGTTGCCCGGGTGCTTGCGGATGGCTACCGCACCGCGGATATCGCGGGGTCGGGTGACGGGGTAAGTCTGGTTGGAACCAAGGCCATGGGCGCTGCTGTCCTGGCCGCACTGGAGAAATCGCGATGACGCGCACATATGACGTGGCGGTAGTAGGCGCCACCGGGGCGGTGGGCGAAACGATGGTGGAGATCCTGGAAGAGCGCAAATTTCCTGTCGGAAAGCTCTATCTGCTGGCCAGCGAACGCTCCGAGGGCAAGCGGGTGCAATTCCGTGGCCGTTCGGTACGTGTGGAGCGCCTGGATACCTTCGACTTCTCGAAGGCGCAGATCGGCCTCTTTTCGGCGGGCGGCAAGCTGTCAGCGGAGTACGCGCCGAAGGCCGCGGCCGCGGGTTGTGTGGTCATCGACAACACCTCGTACTTCCGTTACGACGACGACATCCCGCTGATCGTGCCGGAGGTGAACGCGCATCGTCTGGAGGATTTCCGGGCGCGGAACATCATCGCCAACCCGAACTGCTCGACGATCCAGATGGTCGTGGCGCTGAAGCCGATCCACGATGCGGTGGGCATTGCGCGCATCAATGTGGCGACCTACCAGGCGGTCTCCGGCGCTGGCGCCGGCGGCGTGCGGGAACTTGCGGCGCAAACCACCAACATCCTCAACACCAAGCCGGTGGAGGTGAAGGTCATTCCCCGGCAGATCGCCTTCAATGCGGTGCCGCAGATCGACGTGATCATGGACAACGGCTACACCAAAGAAGAAATGAAGATGGTGTGGGAGACGAAGAAGATCCTCGAAGACGACAGCATCGTGGTGAACCCCACCTGTGTGCGCGTGCCGGTGTTCTTCGGCCACTCGGAGGCGGTGCATATCGAGACCCGCGAGCCCATCGATGCTGAGGCGGCCTGTGCGCTGCTGGCGTCTGCGCCGGGCGTCACGCTTGCGGCGGAGGCTGGCGCCTATCCCACGGCGGTGGGTGAAGCGGCTGGCACCGATCCGGTGTTCGTCGGCCGAGTGCGCAAGGATCTTTCCCATCCCAACGGGCTCAATCTGTGGGTGGTATCGGACAATGTGCGCAAAGGTGCTGCGTTGAACAGCGTGCAGATCGCTGAGCTTCTGGTGGAGCGCGAAGCGATCGCTGAGCTGCACGTCTAATTACTTGTCGTAATGGCCGGGTTGGGTTGATGTCCGTCCAGTTTTTACGACTGGTGCGAGACAACACTGACGTAAACGCGCAGAATGCGGCCGGTTGTTTGCCAGCGCTATTTGCGAGGACACAGGTCAGCGGCAACTGAGCGCTGCAAACTTTCGGTAGAAAAATTCGGTAGAAAAAAGTGATACTTAGGCCCTACATCGCATGTGTGGTCTAGGCTATCGTCTCAAACGGGAAGGGTTTGGGAAGGCCGTGAGAGAGGTCAGGCCGCGTGAACGTGCGATGCACAGGAGTGCATCGGAATGCACAGGAATGAGGCCACACATGGATTTGATGGGATGCGACAGTTTCATACCCACCGGCGCACGCAGGTCGACACGTTAACCCCCCTTTCTGGATCCAGATTCACCGCAGGAGGGTTCACGCCTATGGTTGTGCGGAAGATTGTCCGCGTGCTCGCTGCGCTGCTGGTTTGCAGTGTGGTTGGGCCGCAGGCCTATGCGCTGGGGCTCGGCGAGATCGAGCTCGAGTCACACCTCAACGAGAAGTTCAAAGGGCGCATTGAACTGTACGACGCGGAAGGGCTGCAGTCCGCGGAAATCATCGTTTCGCTGGCGTCCAGAGAAGACTTCGATCGCGTAGGCGTCGAACGGTTCTTTTTTCTCACAGGATTGCGATTCAGCGTCGAGTTCGTCGGCGGCAAGCCGGAGATTCGCATCTCCAGTGCCCAGCCCATCAGCGAGCCCTACCTGAATTTCCTGGTGGAGGTACTCTGGCCGCAGGGCAGGCTCCTGAAGGAATACACCGTTCTATTGGACCCGCCCACCTACACGGCCACCGTGGCCGCGCCGGAGCAGGCACCTCGTAGCGCCATCGCAGAGCAACCGCCACGCAGCAGCGCTCCCACTCCGCGACAAGCCGAGCCTGCCTCCCGAGGTACCCAGGTGGCGCTGGCGCCTGCGGCGCGAAGCGCGGCTTCCGGAGGTGGCAATATGACTGGCCGCAATGACACGTTGTGGTCCATCGCCAACCGCAACCGCCCGAGCAATCAGGTCAGCGTCAATCAATACATGCTGGCAATCCAGCGCGCGAATCCGCAAGCCTTCATCAACGACAACATCAACCTGATGAAGGCTGGCTTCGTGTTGCGTATGCCGGCGCAGAACGATGCGTTGGACCTGACCGCGGCCCAGGCGAATGCGGAAGTCGCACGTCAAACCGACGTGTGGCGAGGCATTTCCCGCCCATCAGCCCGAGAACAGGTAGCCGATTCGTCGCCTCCAAGCTTGCGTCAGCAGGTGGACGCGACGCCCAGCTCGCCGTCGCCGACGCCCACTGAAGCCGCCGCTTCCGGAACCCTGCAGATCGTTGCCGGCGAAGGTGATGTGGCGCAAGGCAGTAGTGGCGACGGTGTTGCCGATGCGCAAACGCTGGAGGAAAACGAGCGGTTGAGTCGTGAGGTCGACGAACTGACCTACCAGATGGATCGCGAACGTGAGCAAGCGACCGATCAGATCGCTGTGCGCGACCGGCGGCTCGAGGTGCAGGACCAACAGCTCGCAGCTTTGCGCCAGGAACTCGAAAAAGCTCAGGCGCAGCTCGATTCTCTTCGCACCAATCCGCAGCAGAGTCAGCCCCAAAGCCGCCCCGCCGAGACGAGCACGCCGTTCTGGGCTTCGCCCACGTTCATGCTCATCGCCGGTGCGGCGGTTTTGGTGCTAGCTTTGATCGGCGGCTTGCTGTTCATGCGTAAACGCCAGGCGGCCAGCGCTGCGGAAACCTACGAAGACCGCGTGCCGAGCAACGACGGCTTCGCCATTGGCGATGTGTCAGATGCGCCTGCTGCAGAGGCAGCGATTGCGGATATTAGCGCCTTTGCAGAGCACGATCCCGATCAGACGGACGCTGATGATCCGTTGGACCTTCTGCAGGATCTGGTTGAAGACGAGGGTACGCCGGACGCTGCGTTGGCGGCGCTTGACGATGCCCCTGAAGAACCGGTCACGGCGCCGCCGTCGCTGCAGACCAGCGATGTGATCGGCGAGGCGGACATCTACGCGGCCTACGGTCGCTACCCCCATGCCATCGGCCTGCTCACCGGTGCGTTGGAGGAAGATGCAAACCGGCACGATGTGCGCCTGAAACTGTTGGAGGTGTGCGTTGCGGCGGAAGATGTGGAGACGTTCGATACGCATCTGTCCGAGCTGCTCGATCGGTGCTCAGATCAGGACATTCTTCTGGCTGCACGAGAGCTTGAGGAGGGCATGCCGGAGCGCGAACCGCGGCAATCGGCGATGGATGCCGGAGCGTCTGCGGCATTAGCTGCTGGATTCGTAGCAGCGGGAGGGGCTTCTCATGCCGCTGCGGCTGAAGATGATGAAATCGACTTGGACGATGAGCTGTTTGCCGATGACCTGCTGTCAGAAGCAGGTGACGACAGCGATGTCGATGACCTGTTGAATCTGGATGACCTCGAGGCAGAGGTCGATGACCTGCTGGCGGCGGGCACCGCAGACGCCGGTGAGACGGACGATGGTATTCCGGAGCTGGAAGATTTCGAAACCTCTGAAGATCTGCTCGATTCGGCGTTGGATTCACTGGCCGATGCTGATGCTGAGGACGCGGGCAGCGCCGAGTCCTTCGACTTGCAGTTCGAAGACGATGCGATGGCGACGGTGCAAAGCAGCGGCCCGAACGCAGACGAGATCGGCGATGATGCTTTCGCAGTTCCCGATGAGGGCGTCGACGACAATGACGATGACTACGAAGCCCTCGACAGCGTCACGCTGGAGGATGATGACGACCTGGAAGGCTCCTTGGGCGGGGATCTGGGGCTGGACTTCGACCCCGACGCGGAGGATCGATCCGGCAGTCAATCTCCGGCGCCTGCGCTCGGTCTTGGAGACGACGATCTGGAGATCGAAGACCTGCTGGCGGAGCTTGACGCTGATGCGGACCTGCTCGGCGAAGAAGATGGCGCGTTGGGATCGGTCGTGCTCGACGACGACGTGGAGTTGCCGGTCGAAGAGGAGGGTAGCGCCGAAATCCTATCCTTCAGCCGCCCCGACGATGATGGGTCGATGGATGAGTTGGACATGGCCCCAGGTCCGCTTGGCGGTGCCGTAGTCGACGATTTCGATGACGATGTATTCGCCGACGACGCAGACGCAGCCGACACCAAACTGGACCTTGCCCAGGCCTACATCGACATGGGTGACGAAGACGGTGCCCGAGACATCCTCGGCGAAGTGCTGCAGGAAGGCACCGACGCGCAGCGCGACACCGCGCAGAACCTGCTGGACGGCCTCGCCTCCTGAGCGGCGAGCAGCCGCTGCAAACCATCGCGCTCGGCATCGCTTACGACGGTGCCGCTTTCAACGGCTGGCAGCGGCAGAGCCATGCGCCAAGCGCGCAGGGCGCGCTGGAAGCTGCCCTCGCCCGTGTGGCGGATGCGGCAGTCAGCGTCTCGGCAGCCGGTAGAACCGACACCGGAGTGCACGCGACACATCAGGTCGTCAGCTTCCACCCGCCGGCCGAGCGGCCGTTGCGTGCGTGGTTGTACGGCACCAATGCACATCTCCCGGACAGTATCCGCGTGCGCTGGGCGCAGCCGGTTAGCCCACACTTCCACGCCCGCTACAGCGCTTTGTGGCGCCGTTATCTCTATCTGTGCATGGAATCGGAACCGGAGCCGTTGGCAGCCAGGCGGGTGCTGTTCACCGAGCGCTTGGATGACACGGCCATGCATGCTGCTGCGGCGCACCTGGTTGGTGAGCGGGACTTCTCCACTTTTCGCGCTGCGGGTTGCCAGTCGCAGTCCCCGTTTCGCTGCGTGCATCATGCGCGGGTGCACCGTTGGGGCCCTCTGGTGGGCATCGATGTGCAGGCGAACGCGTTTCTTCTGCGCATGATGCGCAACATCACAGGCGCCCTGCTCGATGTGGGCCGCGGCCGCTGGCGGGTGGACGACTTCGCCTCAGCCCTGGCCGCGCGTCGACGCACGGCCATGGGCAAGACTGCCAGCCCCGACGGGCTGTATCTGATCGGCGTGGGTTACGCCGATGACGTTGCGGCACAGCCTTTGCCTGCAGCAAGCCTGCCGCCGCTGCTTGCAGGCCTGACCTCCCTCGACAGGCTGTAGGCCGCTCTCTAGACTACGCGCCTTTTCCCGTCCGAGGTCACCCATGCCGCGCATCAAGATCTGCGGCGTCACTCGAGTCGATCAGGCGATGGACATCGCCCGCTGCGGCGCCGACGCCATTGGCCTCAATTTCGTAACGGGCGCTGCCCGGCGGGTGGATATGGAAAGCGCCGCGCAGATCTGCGGCGCGGTGCAAGGCCGCTTGGCTGTCGTGGGGTTGTTCGTCGATGCGCCGGCAGAGCGTGTTCAGCAGGTGCTGGCGTGTTGCGCGTTGGACTACCTGCAGTTCAACGGAGAGGAGGATCGCGCCTACTGTGAAGGTTTCGGCGTGCCGTATCTGCGCGGGGTACGGATGCGCGAGCGGGCAGATGCCGAACGGGCGGCCGATGCCCATCCCGATGCTGCGGCGTTGTTGCTCGATGCACATGTGCCAGGGCTTGCGGGTGGTACCGGTCAAACCTTCGACTGGGCGCTGTGGCCTCGTGATCTGCAGCGGCCGCTGGTACTCGCGGGCGGACTGAACGCCGACAATGTCGGTGCCGCCATCGCACAGACCGGCGCCTGCGCCGTGGACGTGGCAGGTGGCGTGGAAAGTGACGTAAAGGGGATCAAAGACATGAGCAAGGTCAGGGCATTCATCGATGCCGTGCGGGTTGCACGATGAGCGGCAGCAACTACAACCAACCCTCCGAAGACGGCCACTTCGGTATCTTCGGCGGGCGCTTCGTCGCAGAGACGCTGACGGCAGCGCTGGACGAGCTGGCGGCGCTGTACGACAGCCTCAAAGACGACCCCGTGTTCATCGAAGAACTGCAGCGCGACCTCAAGCATTACGTCGGCCGGCCGTCGCCGCTCTATCACGCCGAGCGACTGAGCGCCGAGCTCGGCGGCCGTGCGCAGGTGTACCTCAAGCGCGAAGACCTCAATCACACCGGCGCGCACAAAGTGAACAACACCATCGGCCAGGCGCTGCTCGCCAAGCGTATGGGCAAGCCGCGGGTCATCGCCGAGACCGGCGCGGGCCAGCATGGTGTGGCCACCGCTACCGTGGCGGCGCGCCTCGGCCTCGAGTGCGACGTGTTCATGGGCGAGGAGGACGTGCACCGGCAGAGCCTCAACGTCTACCGCATGAAGCTGCTGGGCGCCAACGTCATCCCGGTGACCAGCGGCACACGCACGCTCAAAGACGCCATGAACGAGGCGCTGCGTGACTGGGTGACGCGAATCGACGACACGCACTACATCATCGGCACCGTTGCCGGGCCACACCCGTACCCGATGATGGTGCGGGACTTTCAGAGCCACATCGGGCAGGAGGCACGGGCGCAGATCCTCGAGCAGGCAGGGCGCCTGCCGGACGTGTTGATCGCCTGCGTGGGCGGTGGCTCGAATGCCATTGGTCTGTTTCATCCGTTCGTGGACGACGTCGATGTACGCATGATCGGTGTCGAGGCGGCGGGTCGGGGCCTCAACAGCGGCGCGCACGCAGCGCCTCTCAACGATGGGACGGTCGGGGTGTTGCACGGCAATCGCACCTACCTCATGCAGGACGACGACGGTCAGATCCTGCCTACGCACAGCATCTCCGCTGGCCTCGACTACCCTGGGGTGGGCCCCGAGCATGCCTACCTGCGTGACATCGGCCGAGCGGAATACGTTGCCGCGACCGACGACGAGGCGATGGCAGGCTTTCGTCTGCTCAACCGCAGCGAGGGCATCCTGCCGGCGCTGGAGTCCAGCCACGCCATTGCCGCCGCCGCGGTGATCGTGCCGACGCTCGAAGACGGCAGCATCGTCATCATCAACCTGTCCGGTCGTGGTGACAAAGATATAAACACCGTGGCGGCGCTCGACGGGGTGAAACTGTGAGCCGGGTAGCGCAGCGGTTCGCGGCGCTTGGCGAGCGTACGGCCCTGGTTACTTTCATCACTGCAGGTGATCCGCACATTGATGCCACGCTTCCGGCCATGCATGCGCTCGTGGCGGGTGGCGCGGACGTCATCGAGCTGGGCATTCCGTTTTCCGATCCGGAGGCGGACGGACCGGCAATCCAGAAAGCATCAGAACGGGCGCTTGCCGCAGGCACGCGTTTTGCCGACGTGCTTGACACCGTGGCGGCGTTTCGCCGCGATGATCAGACCACGCCGATCATCCTCATGGGTTACCTGAACTCCGTTCTGGCGCAGAAACTGTTTGCCGAACGGGCAGCTGTGGCGGGTGTCGACGGTCTGATCATGGTCAACTTGCCGCCCGAGGAGGCCACCACATTTCGCGCTGAGCACATCGGTGAGGATCTGGACCTGGTGTTTCTCG
>JAUIED010000168.1 GCA_030428905.1 Gammaproteobacteria bacterium | reverse complement strand
AGTGCCTGGAATCGTTCACGATCCTCCGCACGATCGATGGCGTCCGGGCTTGTGCCGATGATGGGTACCCCAGCACGCTCGAGCGCATCGACCAGCTTCAACGGCGTCTGGCCACCAAACTGCACGATCACGCCGGTGGGCTGCTCCACGTCGCAAATCGCCAACACGTCTTCCAGGGTTACCGGCTCGAAGTACAAGCGGTCAGAGGTGTCGTAGTCCGTTGAGACGGTTTCCGGGTTGCAGTTGACCATGATGGTCTCGTAGCCATCTTCCCGCATGGCCAGCGCCGCATGCACGCAGCAATAGTCGAACTCGATACCCTGACCGATACGGTTGGGGCCACCTCCCAACACCATGATCTTCTTGCGATCCGACGGTGTCGCCTCACACTCCTCCTCATAGGTGGAGTACATGTACGCGCTTGTTGCCGGGAACTCCGCAGCACAGGTATCCACACGCCGGTACACAGGGTTCACACCCTGATCCTGGCGCAGGCTGCGTACCGTTAGCTCGTCGCTGCCGAGCAGCGTGGCCAGACGTGCATCCGAAAAACCTTTGCGTTTGAGCGCCAACCATTCGTCTCGCCCAAGCGTTTCCGCAGCCTTGTTGCCAAGCCCCTGCTCCGTGAGGACGAGATCCTCGATCTCAGCAAGAAACCACGGGTCGATCTTCGTCAGATCGAAAATGTCCTCGAGCGACATGCCAAAGCGGAAAGCGTCTGCGACATACCACAGCCGCTCGGCGCTCGGTGTCTGCAGCTCTGCGCGCAGCTTGCCTTCGTCGGCCTTCTTGAGCATCGGATCGAACCCGGTCTTGCCTGTTTCGAGACCACGGAGCGCCTTCTGCAGCGACTCTTGAAAGGTGCAGCCGATGGCCATGACCTCGCCCACGGATTTCATCTGCGTGGTGAGTCTCGGGTCTGCCTTCGGAAACTTCTCGAACGTGAAGCGAGGAATTTTCGTGACCACGTAATCGATGGAAGGCTCAAACGACGCCGGGATGACACCGCCGGTGATGTCGTTTTCCAGCTCATCCAGGGTGTAGCCAACCGCGAGCTTTGCCGCCACCTTGGCGATGGGAAAGCCCGTGGCCTTCGAGGCCAGCGCCGATGAACGGGACACACGCGGGTTCATCTCGATGACCACGACCCTGCCGGTGTCGGGGCAGATTCCAAACTGCACGTTGGAGCCTCCCGTCTCAACGCCAATCTCGCGCAACACCGCGATGGAGGCATTGCGCAGGTTCTGGTACTCCTTATCGGTGAGCGTCTGCGCGGGCGCTACCGTAATACTGTCGCCAGTGTGCACGCCCATCGGGTCGAGGTTCTCGATGGCACACACGATGATGCAGTTGTCTTTCTTGTCCCGCACCACCTCCATCTCGAACTCTTTCCAGCCCAGCAGGCTCTCATCGATGAGAAGTTCGTTGGTGGGCGACAGGTCGAGGCCGCGCTGGCAGATCTCCTCGAACTCTTCGGTGTTGTAGGCGATTCCCCCACCGCTGCCGCCGAGAGTGAACGACGGCCGGATGATGCACGGAAAGCCGATACGCGCCTGCAGTTGTTGCGCCTCTTCCAGCGAGTGGGCGATGGCCGAGCGCGGCGTCTCAAGGCCAATGGCCTTCATCGCCTGGTCGAAGCGCTCGCGGTCCTCCGCCTTGTCGATGGCGTCGCGGCTCGCACCAATGAGCTCTACGCCATGCTCCTCCAGCACCCCTTCGCGCACCAGGTCGAGTGCGCAGTTCAGGGCCGTCTGCCCACCCATGGTCGGCAACAGCGCGTCAGGTTTCTCCTTGGCGATGATGCGCGCCACGGTGCGCCACTCCACCGGCTCGATGTAGGTGGCGTCCGCCGTGGCGGGATCGGTCATGATGGTGGCCGGGTTGGAGTTCACCAGCACCACCCGATAGCCCTCGTCGCGCAGGGCTTTGCAGGCTTGAGCACCGGAGTAGTCGAACTCACAGGCCTGGCCGATGACGATGGGGCCGGCGCCCAGGATGAGAATTGTCGAGATATCGGTTCTTCTAGGCACGGTCGTTCCCCGCCATCAGGTCGATGAAACGATCGAACAGGTACTGGCAGTCTTGCGGGCCGGGGCTTGCTTCAGGATGACCCTGAAAGCCGAACGCTGGCCGGTCGGTACGAGCCACACCTTGCAGCGTGCCATCAAACAAGGACTTGTGCGTCGCCTGCAGGCAGTTTGGCAGCGACGCCTCATCCACGGCGAAGCCGTGGTTCTGGCTGGTGATGACCACCTCGCCCGTGGCCAGATCCTGCACCGGGTGGTTGGCACCGTGGTGGCCGAACGGCATCTTCACGGTCTTGGCGCCGCTCGCCAGGCTCATGAGCTGGTGGCCGAGACAGATGCCGAACATCGGCATGCGGGCATCGAAGAACTGCTGGATCGCGGCGATGGCATAGTCACACGGGTCTGGATCGCCCGGGCCGTTGGAAAGGAAGACACCGTCAGGGGACATGGCAAGCACTTCGTCGGCAGGCGTCTGCGCGGGCACCACCGTGAGATCGCAGCCACGCTCCGCCAGAAGACGAAGGATGTTTCTCTTCACCCCAAAGTCGTATGCAACCACTCGGAAACGCGCGTCGCCTCGGGTCGCATATCCACTATCCAGCCGCCAGGCAGCCTCCGTCCAGCTGCGCCGCGGTCCGGTGACTTCTTTGGCAAGATCGAGGCCAGCAAGGCCCGGATGCGCCTGCGCCGCGGCAATCGCTTCCGCTTCCCGCTCAAACGCATCACTCGCCGCAAGGATGCATCCCGGCTGCGCGCCGTGGGCGCGTATGTGCCGCGTCAAACGGCGCGTATCGAGGTCCGCAATGGCCACCACGTTTTCCGCCTGCAGGTATTCCGGCAGCGAACGCTGGCTGCGCCAGCTGCTGACCCGCCGCGGCAACTGGCGGATGATCAGGCCCTTGGCCCACACCCGATCGCTTTCCACGTCTTCGTCGTTGACGCCCGTGTTGCCGATCTGCGGATAGGTGAGTGTGACGATCTGTTCGGCATAGGAGGGATCGGTGAGGATCTCCTGATAGCCCGTCATGGCCGTGTTGAATACGACCTCACCAACAGACTGCCCCTCGCGGCCAATCGACAGGCCGCGGAACACACTACCGTCTGCAAGCGCCAGTAACGCCGGTATCAAAATTCTTTCCCCAACGGTGCACGCGAGCCAGTTTCAGGATTTCGGTATGGCTCGCAAAAAGGCGAGATCGTAGCCCGTCCTCATCGGCCGCAATCTCGCCCTTTGTTGGGGTGGCAAGTTTAATGCGTTTGCCGGGTTGGCGCTACTGCGACGACCCTGAATCGAATGCTTTCGGCACGTAGGCATCCACATCCTGATCGATGATTCCGTTTCTCGCTTGCCGAGCAGCATCGCTCAACTCGCGGCTGCGGGCTTTGTTGAATACGGTGTGGAGGAAACCATGGTACTGCGGCATGCCGCTACGTGCCAATGTCCTGCAGAGGTCATTCATCGCCAGGATCACCGGATCCTCCATCGTATCGATATCCGCCCAGACTCTGTCCGCAATCACGTCGAGGAGAGCAACATCGAGCAGGGTCAACCTTGTCAGCGATGCCGCTGTTTCTCGCAGCGCATCGAGGTCGGCGTTGGCCAATGCTGACCGCAAAGTTACCGGTGTCCAGCCATGATCCGAAGACCGTTCGACACCCACTCGCAAAACCGCGGATGGATTGGCAAGACCAAAAGACGCGCGAATCCAACCCAGACCCGCATAGCGCAATGTGGTGGTGGCGGTTCGTCCCGATGGTGAAAAGGAGAAAGCGTTACCGACCCGAAATGTCGCTCCGTCGGGTGGACCAAGCTTTGCCTGAACCAGGTGCACCGACTCGCCAACACTCAGGCTCTCGAACAGCTGCTTGCGATCCTTGGGCTCTGCGGCGGTGTCTGGAACGTTGATCTCATCGCCCAGCTCACCAATCGACATGACCTCCGAAACCCTCGCCCCGTTGGTGTCTTCGATCCAGAGCACAGCAAAGTCATCCTCCAGCCTCCCCTTGACGAGATAGCCCTCTCCAGCAACTGGTAGAAAACGTACGTCACGCCGAAAGAACTTCTCGTTGCTCAGCATGGCACGTATGGGCATTGCATAGCTCGCACCCGCCGCCAGTCCAAGGACAAGCGGCTGGGTCGGCAGCTCGAGGAACGTGCTCGCCAGATCCAGCGTGTTGCCCTGTCCGCTACTCAGGGCAATGCTTCGATCCAACGGATTCTCTACCTGTCGGCCATCTATCGTTTCAACAAAGAAGAACTGCGCCTTGCCTCGGTCGATCCTCCGGGCGCTGGATGAGACCACCGCAGTCGGACCTTCATAGCCCTCGGGAAGCGACGACTCGTAGCTGATGCACGCTGACAGGCAACAACTGACCAAAAAGATCAGAAGGGAACGCGTAGACATAGTGACAGACCTCCTTGTCAGCTGTCTTTAGTTTAGAACCCCAGCAACCCCTGCATGTCGTACATGCCCGGCTGCGCACCGGCAAGAAAACGACTGGCGCGCAATGCGCCTTGGGCGAAATTCATGCGTGAGTGCGCACGGTGGGTAATCTCGATGCGCTCGCCAAGGCCGGCAAACAGCACCGTGTGGTCGCCGACGATATCGCCCGCACGAATGGTCTCAAAACCAATGGTTTCGCGCTTGCGCTCCCCAGTGACGCCTTCCCGGCCGTACACCGCCACGTCGGCCAGCTTGCGCCCGGTGGCGTCGGCAAGGATCTCGCCCATGCGCACCGCAGTGCCGGAAGGGGCATCGATCTTGTGCCGGTGATGCGCTTCGATCACCTCGATGTCGACGCTGTCGCCAAGGGTTTCCGCGGCAATCTGCAGCAGCTTGAACACCAGATTGACGCCCACACTCATATTGGGCGCCATTAGGATGGGAACCTTTGACGACGCCGTACGAATTTTCGCAAGGCCGGCGTCATCGAAACCCGTGGTACCGATCACCAGCGCTTTGCCCGCAGCAGCGCACCGCTTGGCATGCAGTAACGTCGCGGCCGGCACGGTGAAATCGATGAGCACATCGAACGCGTCGAGCGCGGCATCGATGTCCGAACCAATCGCCACGTTCAACCGCCCGACACCGGCAAGCTCGCCGGCATCAGCGCCGAGAAAGTCGCTGTCCGAACGTTCCAGTGCGGCGCCCAGCTTGAGGTCCGCAGCCTCGTGGATTGCCTGCACGAGGGTACGCCCCATGCGGCCAGCAGCACCGGTTACCGCAACCCCGATCATGATGTGAGCCCGTCAAAAAAGTCCTTCACGCCCTGAAACCAGGAAGTTTCCTTTGGTGAATTTTTCTCACCGCCGGCCTTGATGGTATCGCGCAGTTGCTCCAGCAGCGCCTTCTGCTCGCCGCTGAGATTTACCGGCGTCTCCACCACCACACGGCACAACAGATCGCCCACCGCACCACCTCGCACGGGCTTCACGCCCTTGCCGCGCAGCCGGAACATCTTGCCGGTCTGCGTGCCCGCCGGGATTTTCAGTTTCACCCGGCCGTCGAGGGTGGGCACTTCCATTTCGCCGCCAAGTGCCGCATCAGGAAAAGACAGCGGCACATCGCAGTGCAGGTGCTTGCCGTCACGGCGGAAAATCGGGTGCGGACGCACTTCGATCTGCACGTAGAGGTCTCCCGGCGGCCCGCCGGCCATGCCGGCTTCTCCCTCGCCCGAGAGCCGAATGCGGTCGCCCGTGTCCACCCCCGGCGGCACGCGAACAGACAACGTCTTGCGCTTTTCCACGCGCCCGCCGCCGCCGCACTTGCCGCATGGGTCGGTAATGACGCGACCCTGGCCGCGACAGCGCGGACAGGTCTGCTGCAGTGAGAAGAAACCCTGCGCCACGCGGATCTGCCCCGCCCCACCGCAATCCGGACAGGTGGTGGGCTGGGTACCGGGCCGGGAACCGGAACCATCGCACTCCTCACAGCCGACGAGCACGGGCACGCGCAGCTCGACCTGGTCGCCACGCACCGCCTGCTCCAGGTCAAGATCCAGCGCATAGCGCAAATCCGAACCGCGGGCCGGTCCGCCGCGGCCACCGCGCCCGCCGCCAAAGATGTCACCGAAGACATCGCCGAATATGTCGCTGAACGTGCCCTCGAAGCCGCCGCCCATGCCTCCAGCGTTCTGATCCACACCGGCGTGGCCGAAGCGGTCGTATGCGGCTTTCTTCTCCGGGTCCGTCAGCACATCGTAGGCTTCGGTGGCCTCTTTGAACTTGGCCTCCGCCTCCGGGTCGTCGGGGTTGCGGTCGGGATGAAATTTCATGGCCAGCCGCCGATAGGCCTTCTTGATGTCGTCGGCCGAAGTGTCGTGACCGACACCCAACACTTCGTAGTAGTCGCGCTTAGCCATTTCTCAACTCGTCAATACAGCAAAGCGCCGCAACAATGCGGCGCTTTTACTTTCCGGTTTGCGGGAAGAACGAAGAATCGCTACTTGTCCTTGTCGTCGACCTCTTCGAACTCAGCGTCCACCGTATCACCATCGGTGCCGGAGTCACTACCACCGCCTGCCTCACCGGCATCTGCGCCGGCCGCCTGCACCTGATCTTCGTACATCTTCTGCGCAAGGGTCGCCGATGCGGCAGACAACGCCTGCATCTTCGCTTCGATGTCCGCCTTGTCGCCTTTCTTCAGCGCTTCTTCGAGCTCTGAGGCGGCTTTCTCGATGGCGTCCTTCTCCTCCTGCGTTGCCTTGTCACCTGCATCGGCGACCGCTTTGCGGGCACCGTGCACCAGGGCATCCGCCTGATTGCGAAGCTGCACCATCTCTTCGAACTTGGCGTCTTCTGCGGAGTGCGCCTCTGCGTCGCGCACCATCTTGTCGATCTCTTCGTCAGACAAGCCACTGGACGCCTGGATGACGATGGACTGCTCCTTGCCGGTGGCCTTGTCCTTCGCTGAAACGTTGAGAATACCGTTGGCGTCGATGTCGAAGCTCACCTCGATCTGCGGCATGCCGCGGGGTGCCGGTGGGATATCGCTGAGATCGAAGCGGCCGAGAGACTTGTTCGCGTCTGCCTGCTTGCGCTCGCCCTGCAGCACGTGAATCGTCACCGCCGTCTGATTGTCATCCGCCGTGGAGAAGGTTTGCGTCTTCTTGGTGGGGATGGTGGTGTTTTTCTCGATCAGAGCGCTCATCACGCCGCCGAGCGTTTCAATGCCCAGCGACAGCGGCGTCACGTCGAGCAGTAGTACATCGCTGCGATCGCCTGACAGCACGGCCGCCTGAATGGCCGCACCCATGGCCACCGCTTCGTCCGGGTTGACGTCGCGACGCGCTTCTTTGCCGAAAAACTCTTTCACCTTCTGCTGCACCAGCGGCATGCGGGTCTGGCCGCCGACGAGAATGACGTCGTCCACCTCACCAACGGAGAGGCCGGCATCCGCCAACGCCGTCCTGCACGGCTCGATGGTGCGGGTCACGAGGTCTTCAACCAGCGACTCGAGCTTGGCGCGGGTGAGCTTCATCACCAGGTGCTTGGGCCCGCTCTGGTCGGCCGTGATGTAGGGAAGGTTCACTTCCGTCTGCTGGCTGTTGGACAGCTCGATCTTGGCCTTCTCTGCAGCTTCTTTCAGCCGCTGCAGCGCCAGCGGATCGTTGTGCAGATCCACACCGTGCTCCTTCTTGAAGGCGTCGGCCAAGTAGTCGATCACCCGCAGGTCGAAGTCTTCGCCACCGAGAAAGGTGTCGCCGTTGGTAGACAGCACTTCGAACTGGTGCTCGCCGTCGATCTCCGCGATCTCGATGATGGAAACGTCGAAGGTACCGCCGCCGAGATCGTACACCGCAATTTTCGCATCACCGCGGGCCTTGTCGAGACCGTAGGCCAGCGCTGCCGCGGTGGGCTCGTTGATGATGCGCTTCACTTCGAGGCCAGCGATGCGGCCGGCGTCTTTGGTGGCCTGGCGCTGCGAGTCGTTGAAGTACGCGGGCACGGTGATCACCGCCTCGGAGACCGTCTCGCCGAGGTACTCCTCGGCGGTTTTCTTCATCTTCTTGAGCACTTCCGCCGACACCTGCGGCGGCGCCAGCTTGTCGCCCTTTACCTCGATCCAGGCGTCGCCGTTATCAGCGGCAGCGATTTTGTAGGGCACCATCTTGATGTCCTTCTGCACCACCGCGTCGTCAAAACGACGGCCGATAAGGCGCTTCACTGCAAACAGCGTATTGGTGGGGTTGGTCACCGCCTGCCGCTTGGCACTCTGGCCAACGAGGATCTCACCATCCTCGGTGTAGGCGACAATGGAAGGCGTTGTGCGATCGCCTTCCGAATTTTCGATGACCTTGGCGTCCTTCCCGTCGACCACAGCCACGCAGGAATTCGTGGTGCCGAGGTCGATGCCGATGATCTTACCCATCTGTTCCGATCTCCAATTGGCGCCTGTCGGCGCACTTCAATTCGTTCGTTTCTCTATATGCGGCCGTAACCGGCAAGTTCAACCGTCAACGGCCTTGCTCACGATGACCTTTGCCGCCCGTACCACGCGTTCGTGCAGGAGGTAGCCGCGCTGCAGCACTTCCATCACGGAGTTCGGCTCCATGTCGGGGTTCGGCACCATCGCCATGGCCTCGTGCTTCTGCGGATCAAACGGCTCGCCGAGCGGATGTTCCGTGGTCAGGCCATACTTCCCAACCGTCTCCAGAAACAGTTTCTGTGCAAGCTCAAGGCCCTGCGCCACCGCGGCGCCGGCGTCACCCTCGAGCTTCGCCGCTTCCTCAATGCCTTTCTCGTAGGAATCCAGCGCGGGCAGCAGATCACCGAGCAGCTTCTCCACGCCGAACTTGTGGGCGTTTTCCACATCACGGGCGCTGCGCCGGCGCAGGTTCTCCATCTCTGCCTGGCTGCGCAGCAGCTGATCTTTCAGGCGGGTGACCTCGTCATCCGCCGTTGCATCGTCGCCTTGTGCAGAGGCTGCGGTTTCTTCGCCAACCTCTTCCTGCGCCGCGTCTTCCGGCAAGTGTTCGGGCTCGTCGGCCATGCGTGTTCGATCCTGCAAACGTCCAGCCGCTCTGAGTGGGGGCACCGCCCCGAGAATTCAAGGGCTGAAGTCAGCCGTGACGCAGCGCGGCGCCGAGGATGCGTGCCGTCACGTCGATCACCGGAATGACCTCCTTGTAGGCCATGCGGGTGGGGCCGACCACTCCCAGCACCCCGGCCAATACGCCATCCACCTCATAAGCGGTGGTAAGCATAGAAACATCATCCACCACGGCGTAACCGGTTTCCTGGCCGATGAACAGCTGAATGCCGTCGGTTTCCAGACATCGATCGAGCAGATGCAGGATCGAACCTTTGCGGGAAAATGCATCGAACAGCGTGCGCACCGACTCCATATCCCCGGAGGCGTCGAGCAGTCGCGTTTCGCCGGCCACCACAACCCGTTGGCCGCCGTCCTCATCCTCACTCACTTCGAAGGTTCGATTGGCAAGCTCCAGCGCCG
>JAUIED010000167.1 GCA_030428905.1 Gammaproteobacteria bacterium | reverse complement strand
CATCAACACCCGCGCAGCGCTCACCTGGGATATGCGCCTGTGGGACAACCGCATCGTCCTAGGCGTGACCTACGACGATGAGGACTACGACGATGTCTTCAACGACATCGAGCGGCGGGCGGTACAGTTCAGCTTCGAACGGCGCCTGAGCCCGCGCTTTGATTTGTTGCTGGCAGGTTTCGTAGGCGAGGAGAACTTCCTCGACGCCGGCACCGAGTTTGATCGCCTGAGCTACGAGATCGCCCTGCGATACAACCCGAACCGGCGCCTGACCATGCTCTTTGGCGCCGCACACGACGAACGCGAAAGCGATCTCGTGCCGGACCAGAACTACGAAGAGGATACCTACGGCGTTACCGTGCAGTACATGCTGCTCGAGTAGCGACCCTCTAACAGGGTGCTGAAAAAGTACTTCCTGTACTTTTTCAGCAGCCTGCTAACCGTAAGCCGCTATGCAGTGGCCGGGACGGAGTAGGACTTCAGCTCGGCCACGAACTCACGGAGCGCCTGCACACCGCTCTCTTCCGCTGCGCGGCACCACTGGTGCAGCGCCTCGAGCAGCTCCTCGGCATTCGCGCGCTTGCTCCACACCGCCTGCAGCCGTTCGCGCAGCTCATAAAGCACGTTGAGCTGCTCGCTGGCGGAGAGTGCTGCCTGCAGATCGCGCTCGTGGTTCGGTGTAATCACCGCAGCGTGGCGAATGAGCCCGGTCTTGGCGCGTTTGAACATTTTTCGAGCCTGCGGGCTGGCAACGCTCTGCTCCTGCCGCACGGCGGGTTTGAGCACGCGCTCGGCGTAGTTGGCCATCACCCGGAAGCGATCGTTGACGATCGCCCAGGCGGTTTCCATGTCGAGGCTGCACTTGCCTTCCACCTTTGCGGCAACCGGTCCGGTGCTGCGAACGCGCGCGAGACGCAGAGCGGCAAAGACACGTATCCAGAACCAGCCGATGTCGAATTCCCAGGGTTTGACGGAAAGCTTCGCTGAATTCGGATAGGTGTGGTGGTTGTTGTGCAGCTCCTCGCCGCCGATGAGCACGCCCCAGGGCAGAATGTTGCGCGCCGCGTCCGGGCACTCGAAGTTGCGGTAACCCCAGTAGTGACCGATGCCGTTGATCACGCCGGCGGCAAACAGCGGTATCCACACCATCTGCACCGCCCACACGGTCAGGCCGATAACGCCAAACAGCGCGATGTCGATGACCAGCATCAGCGCGATGCCAAGGGCCGGATGACCAGCGTACACATTGCGCTCCAGCCAGTCGTCCGGGCAGCCTGCGCCGAAGCGATTCATGGTTTCGGGTACCGCCGCCAGACGGTAAGCCTCCACGCCGCGCCAGAAGATGTTGCCGAGCCCCATCACCTGCGGGCTGTGCGGATCTTCCGGCGTTTCACAGGTTGCATGATGCTTGCGATGAATGGCGGTCCATTCCCGGGTAACCATGCCAGTGGTGAGCCACAGCCAGAAGCGGAAGAAGTGCGCCAGCAGCGGATGCAGATCCAATGCCCGGTGCGCCGAGTGTCGATGCAGATAGACGGTAACGGAAACGATGGTGATGTGGGTGACGACCAGGGTGAAGATCACAACGGTCATGGTAGATGCGTGAGCGAAGCCGTGCTCCAGCCAGCTGAGAAGTGTCAAACGTCAGGTCTCCGAATCAGCGAGCGCGCATTCTGGCAGCGGCGGCAAACCGCCACCAGCTTGTGTCGAAGCGACGGCTGTGCTTGTAACATGGAGGCATGTTACTGCAACGCCCGATCATCAGCGCCGAGGAGCTGGCGACAAACCTCAACGCGGTGCGTGTGCTCGATTGCCGCGCCAGGCTCGGTGATCCGCACGCCGGCGGGCAGGCATACGCCGCCGGCCACATTCCGGGTGCAATACACGCCGACCTCGACCAGGATCTGGCCGATCCCCCCGGAAAGAATGGGCGCCACCCGCTGCCAGCACGCGACCGATGGCTTGCGACCTGCCGACGCTGGGGTCTGAACGATGAAGATGCGATCGTCGCCTATGACGATGCGGGCGGTGCCTTCGCTGCCCGCGCCTGGTGGATGCTGCGCTGGCTCGGGCACGGCAACGTGGCAGTGCTCGACGGCGGCCTGCAGGCCTGGCAACGCGCCCAGCCCGACTCGCTGCTTACCCAGGCTACGCAAACGGCCCCCGGCACGTTCTCCGACCGAAGGCCGCTGACCCGCACCGTGACCGCCCAAGATATCGCCAGCATGCCGGCAACGCTGGTCGATGCCCGTGCACGGGCGCGATTCGAAGGTCGGGAGGAGCCGATCGACCACACCGCCGGTCACATTCCCGGCGCAGTATGCCTGCCGAACAGTGAGAATCTGAACGCCGACGGCGGTTTCAAATCCTCAGAAACGCTGGCGGCCCGGTTCGCCGATCTCAACGGAGACATCATCTGCTACTGCGGTTCCGGCGTGACGGCGGCGCATAACATCCTCGCCATGATCAGCGCCGGGCTGCCCGAGCCTGCCCTGTACCCCGGCTCCTGGAGCGAGTGGATCGAGGACCCGTCGAGACCCATCGCCACCGGCCCGTGATTCTGCGCACGGCCGACATCGAACGCCGCGATGGCCGCGTGGTGAATCGGCACTACGACGATATCTACAGCAGCACCGATGCCGACGCTGAGGTGCACAGGGTATTCCTCGCCCCGGCCGATGTTGAGGCAAGAATGCGCAAGCAGGACCGCTTCACCATCGCCGAACTCGGTTTCGGCAGCGGCCGTAACTTTCTCGTGGCTGCGGCACTGGCGAAGCAGTGCGGCTGCCGCCTGCACTTTCTCTCCGTGGAGGCACAACCCATCGCCGCAGATGCGTTGCTCGACGTGCTGCAGCCTACTGCCGATCATCACCTGGCCGCGGATCTCGCCGCCCACTATCCACCAGCACTCGCCGGCTGGCACCAGCGCGTGTTCGACAAGGGCCGCATCGTGCTCAGCCTGTTCCTGGGTGAGGCTGCAGCGTTCGCGGCAGATCTGCGCGACCGGCACCGCAGCGGCGTGGACGCCTGGTTTCTGGACGGCTTCGCACCGGATCGCAATCCGGACATGTGGGCGGAGCCGCTGCTGGCAGACGTTGCGTCGACCACCCGGCAAAACGGCACTGTGACCACATTCACTTCCGCCGGCCGCGTGCGGCGGGCTTTGGAGTCCGGCGGCTTCAGCATGCGCCGGGTAGATCAGCGGCCGCACAAACGCGAGAGCCTGGTGGGCGTCATGACGGATGGTATCTGGCCTGCGCAGCCGCCGCGTCAGGTGCACGTCGTCGGCGCCGGCATCGCCGGCTGCGCCGCCGCACGACACTTCGCAGACGCAGGCTTAGACGTGCTGCTCAGCGATCAGGCAGAACGGCCGGCATCGGCCGCATCGTCCGTGGTCGCCATGCAGCACGCGCGGCTGCTCGGCGATGGCAGCGCGCAGGCGGACTGGCGCGCAGCCGCGTATCTGTACGCCACCCACTGGAACGCGCACCGGCCAGCGGTGCGTCGCACCGGTGCGCTACAGCGGCCGGGGCCAAACCTTTCACCGGAAAAACTGTTCGGTATCGGCCAAGCATTTGCTGGCAGCGGTTCATGGGTGTCGCTCGGTGATGACGGCGACGAGCCGGCCTTGTGGTTCCCTGACGCCGGCGTGGTTGATCTGCCGGCCCTGTGCGACGACCTCATCCGCCACGATCGCATCGAAGCACGATTCGGTGTGACGAGCTTCCAGACAGACCTGCCGACCATCTTTGCCTGTGGCGCCGGTACCACCGCATTGCCGCAGTTCAGCACCCTGCCCATCCGCCCGCTGTGGGGGCAGATCGACATCGTCGAGCGCCAACCCAACAGCGCAGAGATATCCTACGCGCGCATTGGCGACGGCTACATCGCGCCGTTCCAGGGCGGTTGCGTGGTGGGCTCCACCTACGAGTACGAACCGTGGGCGGAGGAAATCGCAACCGCGAGAAACCTGGAGAAGCTGCACGGCGAAGCGGTGACCTGGCGCAGCCGTCGCCGCGGCGCCCGTGCTGTGGCCAACGACCGCACGCCGGTGGTCGGTGCCATGGAAGGCGTGTGGATCAGCAGCGCCCACGGTTCCATGGGCGCCACCTCCGCCTACCTGTCGGCTGCGGTGCTGCTACACCAGATCATGGGCTGGATACCGCCGGTGACCCGGCGGATCGAAGCGCTGCTCGATCCGGGACGGTTCGCTAAGCGCCGCCGATCACGCGCACGCTGATCACGTCCTGCACCGAGCGGATGGCCTCGAGCAGCGTGCTGTCCGGCTCCTCGCCGAGATCGATGAGGTTGTAAGCGATACCGTCGCGGCTCTTGTTGAGCATATCGACCACGTTGATGTCCTGCTGCGCGAGCAGCGTCGTCATCTTGCCGAGCATGCCGGGCACGTTGCGGTTGACGATGGCCAGGCGATGGCCGGAACTGGCCTCGAGATTCACTGTGGGAAAATTCACCGAATTGACGATGCTGCCGGTTTCGAGAAAGTTAACGAGCTGGTTAGCCGCCATCACCGCGCAGTTCTCTTCCGCCTCTGAGGTGCTGGCACCAAGATGTGGGGTGAGCAGCACATTGGGATGACCGATGAGCCCGGGTACCGGAAAATCTGCAACATATTTCCCCACGTGGCCGCTCTCCAGCGCGCTCTTCAGCGCCGCTGCATCAACGATGGGTTCACGCGCAAAGTTGAGCAGCACGCTGCCGGGGCGGAACACCGACAAACTCTCGGCGTTGATCATGCCGGTGGTTTCCGGCAGCAGCGGCACGTGCAGGGTGACGTAGTCCGCGCGGCTGAACAGCGCCGGCAGGTTCTCCATGCGCTGCACCTCGGAGGGCAGGCGCCAGGCGGCATCCACGGAGATCGCCGGATCGTAGCCGAGCACTTCCATACCGAGATCCAACGCCGCGCGCGCCACCATGGAACCGATGGCACCGAGGCCGACCACACCCAGCGCCCGTCCGGCGAGCTCGCGGCCCTTGAAGCGCTTCTTTTCCGCCTCCACGGTTTTGTTGAGCGCGGCCTCATCGGTGGAACCGGCCAGCGTGTTGACGAACTGCATGCCGCCGAATACATCACGAGAGGACAGCAACAGGGCAGTGAGCACCAGTTCCTTTACCGAGTTGGCATTGGCACCCGGGGTGTTGAACACGACGATGCCACGTTCGGTGCAGTGCTCCAGCGGGATATTGTTTACCCCGGCACCGGCACGGGCCACCGCCTGCACGCTGGCCGGTATCTCCTCCGGCGCCAGCTTGTGGCTGCGCAGCATGATGCCGTGCGGCTCGGCCGAATCGGCGCTCACTGCATAGTGCGCCGCATCGAAACGTTCCAGACCGCGAGCGGCAATAGCGTTGAACGTCCGAATATTGAACATGGTGATCCCCCAGGAATTGTCGTAGTCGTTATCGGCAAGCGGCGCATTCTAGTGGCTGAGCACCTTGATGACTATGAACGCTCTGCAGCCAGATCTTGAATGATACCGGCGACGCGCTCGGCTGCCGCTGGCGAGTGGAAGGTGCTCAACCGCTGCGCAAACCGCTCCCGACCCGCCCACAGGGCATCGAGCGCCTGCACTAAAGCGTCGCCGGTCAGCGCCTCGTTACGCAGCACCTCGCAGTAGCCCTGCGATCGCGCATAGGCTGCGTTTTCGATCTGATCGCCGCGGCTGGCGGTGGCCGGCAGGGGCACCAGGAGCTGCAGCTTGCGCAGCGCCAGAAGCTCGAACACCGCGTTGGCGCCGGCGCGCGATACCACCAGGTCGGCGCAGGCAAGCATGTCGCCCCAGCCTGCGTCGACGTACGCGAAGGGCGCGTAGCCAGGTCGTGCTGGTGGCAGCGCCCGGGCTGAGCCGCATACATGCACGACCTGCCAGCGCGTCAGAAGCTGTGGCAGCGCTTCTGCCACCGCTCGATTGAGATCCACCGCCCCCAGGCTGCCGCCGGTGACGAGCAGAATGGGCCGGGTATCGTCAAACCCGAGCAGCTCTCTGCCGCGCGATGCCTCACCCTCCATCAACTCGCGCCGCACGGGTGAGCCGGTGTGCACCACCTCACCGTCGAATGCCTCGATGCTGGTGTCGGCAAAGCTCGTGCAGATGACACGCGTGAACGGCCGTGACAGGCGGTTGGCGAGCCCAGGGGAGAAGTCGCTTTCATGCACCACCACCGGCACGCCCCGCAACCAGCCGGCGAGTACCACTGGAAAGGCGACGAAGCCGCCCTTGGAGAACACCACATCCGGGCGCAGCCTGCCCAGCAACCGCCATGCCTGCCACATGCCCAGCAGCACACGGCCGGCATCAATGAGGTTCTCAATCGAAAAATAGCGGCGCAGCTTGCCACCGGTGATGCCGAAGTAGGGCAGGCCTCGCGGCGCCACGATCGCTTCCTCCAGGCCGCTTCTGCCGCCGACGAAGCTCACCGTCGCGCCGCGGCTGCGCAGCACCTCGGCCACTGCCAGTGCAGGCGTAACATGGCCGGCGCTGCCGCCGCCGGTGACAACAACGTGCATCAGGATTCGAGCACGCCTTTCATGAAAGGGACAGTCAGGCGGCGCTGTTCCACCCATGCAGCCTGATCCAGACGGTCGAGGTCGTCCAATAGCGCCGGCACCGCGCGGCTGCGTCGGGTAAGCCAGTAGTCGACCACGGCCCGCGGCAATATCAGGCCCCGTTCCCGCGCCCGGCGGGTGAGCAGTGCGCGCACCTCCTCCTCGTTGAGCGGCTGCACGTGGAAGGTCTGCGCGCTCTTCAGGCGCGACGCCAGATCGGGTAGCGGCCAGCTATCCGCCAGTGGCGATGCATCGCCCGAAACGATCAGCCAACCGCCGGAGATGGACAACGCCTGGTACCAGGCAACGAGGGTGCGCTGCGCCTGGTCATCCAGCCGCGCCGCCTGCAAATGGTCGATTGCCAGCACCTCGATACCATCCTCGGAATCCGGCAACGCCTCAACGCTCAGATCCACCACACGACAGCGCCTGCCAAAGCCGCGCTGCGCGTCCACGGCCGCTTGCAGCAGATGGCTCTTGCCCACGCCCTTCTCGCCATAGAGCCACACGAATGCAAAGCCATTCTGCGGCTTCGAGAGGAGCCGGATCACCTCGTCGTTGGCAGAGCCGAGAAAGTTGGCGAACGTCTGTTTTTTCGGCGCGGCAAACGGCAGTGGAAGTTGCTGACGACCGCTCACACGCCCTCCAGGCCACTGTGCTTGCGCATGGCCTTGCGGCCCCAGGTCAAAACGTAGTCTGTGCCTGAAACCACAGCGAGCGCCGCAAGCAGGTAGAAGCAGTAGGGATCCACGGCCTGCAGGATGAGCCCGTCGCCCAGAGCCGGGTACGCGAGCCCAACGAGCAGCAGCGCCAGCGTAATCACCTGCACGGCGGTATTGGCCTTGGACAGCAAGGTGGGGGCAACGGTGATCTCACGAAACCACAGCCGGTATGCAAGGGCACCCGCCATGATGACCACATCGCGGCCAATGATCGCCACCGCCAACCAGAGGGGAATATGCTGCTGCACCGTCAGCACGACGATGAGCGTGACCACGAGCAGCTTGTCGGCGAGCGGATCGAGGATGGCACCGGCTCGGCTCATCCAACCGTAGTGCCGGGCCAGCAATCCATCGAGCGCATCAGATAGACCCGCGACGATGAAGATGACCATGGCCTCCTGGTAGCGCGACTGGCTGAGAAACCAACCCAGCGGCCCTACCAGCAGGATGCGCAGCACGGTGATCAGGTTGGGCAACGCGCTCATCGCCTACCCTCGCCAACGCAGCCCGGGGCGTTCAAAGTCCATCACCCGGCCGACCTCATCCCCCTCCGTCACCTCGAACCGACCGTCAGCGGCCAGCAGTTCCATCAGACGCGCTTCGTCGGCCGCAGTTTCCACCACCAGTTCAACGACATCGCCGGACACCGACGACACTTGTGTGCGGGTGAGATACTCCAGGCTCGCCAGATGCCGCATGCATGCCGCATATGCGGAAACGTCGTTGATCCCTCCTACCGACAGCCGCACAAGACCCGCCTCACCGCCGGCAACCGCATACCGCGCTGCCAGCACGCTGGCGACCCGGCCTACAGCACGCTGCATGAGCCCGTCAGGAGTTTCCGCGCGCAGGTCGAAGCGATCACCGGCGTCTGCGTCCGCCAGTGAGCGAAACTCGAAGGTACCGCGTGCATATCCTTCGCCAACATCGATCCTACCAGCGAGCACTGCATCTGCGCCTTGCCCTTGTGCGTGCAGGAGGAGCGGCTCGCTCAATCCCTCGGCAACGAGGCGCGCGGGGGGCAGCGGCTCCGGTGTGCCGACCAGCAGCCCGCGAAGCTCTGCCTGCACATCCAGGGCTACCCGCAGCGGATCCTGTGGGTCGCTGACAATCAGCGGTTCGCCGTCAATTCGCGTGGCGATCCAGACGACGACCTCCGGCCGCCTGGAAGACCAGATCGGCAGACGCGCTTCCCGCGCGAGGCGTTGCACACCTGAGGGTTCGAAGTGCAGATCGATGAAGCTCTGGCGTACGCCTTCCAGCCATTCACTTTGATAGGCGAAACGGCTGAGGTAGCGCTCCGGCGCCTGCACTGCCTGGAGCAGCACCCCATCAACCGGCACCTCCGCCAGCCCGGAAACGCGCACCAACACCTGCTGCAGGCCCTCGGCCGCCGCGCGCTGACGCTCCTCATCGCTCTGATCGGCCACCGCCACGCGCACATCGTACAGCCAGGGCACCACGTCCATGGCACGGGCGCTGCAGAACCCCAGCACGCCGGCCAGCAACAGCACGGCGCGAACAGCGCAGGCAAGTGTCGTGTGTTCTTTCATGCCGGGATTCTACCCAATTCTCTGTGCTGTAGAATGCCGCCACCGAATCGGGAGACGGACATTGAGCCAGTCACAGGACAAAGGGTTGACCTACAAGGCCGCCGGCGTCGATACAGAAGCGGGCCAGGCGCTCGTGCAGCGCATCAAGGGTGCTGCCGCTGCCACGGCGCGGCCGGAGATGCTGGGCGGGCTCGGCGGTTTTGCCGCCATGGCATCAATACCATCCGGCTACAAGAACCCCGTGCTGGTGACAGGCACCGACGGGGTAGGCACCAAGCTCAAGCTCGCCTTCGAGCACAACCGGCACGATACCGTCGGCCAGGACCTCGTGGCCATGTGCGTGAACGACCTCCTGGTGACCGGCGCCGAACCGTTCCTGTTTCTCGACTACTACGCCACCGGCAGCCTGGAGCTGGATGTGGCGGAGCGCGTGATCAAGGGTATTGCCGCTGCCTGTTCGTTGGCCGGCTGCACCCTGGCGGGCGGTGAAACCGCCGAGATGCCAGGCTTCTACGGCAACGGCGAGTACGATCTGGCCGGTTTCTGCGTGGGCATCGTCGAGCGCGACGACATCATCGACGGCTCCGCCATCGCCGAGGGTGATGCGCTCATCGGTCTGGCAAGCTCAGGACCGCACTCCAACGGCTACTCGCTGATCCGCCGCATCGCCGACATGCAGGGCGGCGCCGGCGACATGGCCGATGCGCTCCTGGAACCTACGCGCA
>JAUIED010000166.1 GCA_030428905.1 Gammaproteobacteria bacterium | reverse complement strand
CCGCTACCGTTCCGGCGACTTCGCCGGCGCTGTGCAGGGCTTCTCCCAGTTCGACGATGTCACCGGCACCTACAACCTCGGCAACGCACTGGCCAAGGCCGGCAATCTGGAAGCCGCCATGGCCGCCTACGACAGCGTGCTGCAGCGACACCCAAACCATGAAGACGCCGCCTTCAACAAAGCGCTGGTGGAAAAGCTCATGGAGGAGCAGTCGGAAGGCTCGGAAGAAGACAATCAGGAGCAGCAGCAGGACAGCGACAACTCCAGCGAAGCCGAGCGCGAAAGCGACGGCTCGCCTAGCGACGCACAAGAAGACGAACAGAACCAGTCGCAGGACTCGGCCCCCGAGGATGACGGCGCCGAGAATCAGGAGCCGCCAGACGATCCTCAACCGGGCGAAGAAGGCGAAGAGCAGCAGGACAGCGACAGCTCCAGCCAACCCCGCGACGAAAGCGAAGAAGCCATGGAACAGTGGCTGCGCCGGGTGCCCGACGACCCCGGCGGCCTGCTGCGGCGCAAGTTTCAGTTCGAAAACCAGCAACGGCTGCGCCGCGGCGACTACTCCCAACGCCAGCAGGAGAAGATCTGGTGAGCAGCCGCATCCGCACTTACCTGTTTGTGCTGCTTTGTCTGCCTGTCTTCACGTACGCCGACATCATCAGCACGGTGGACAGCACCGACATCGACGAGATGCAGAGTGTGCAGCTCACGGTGCGCATCACCGGTACCAACCAGGTGGACGACTTCGATCTCAGCCCACTGAATCAGGACTTCGAAATAACGAACTCCACCACCCAGAGTCAGTTCCGCTCCGTCAACGGCCGTGTATCGAGCTGGGTGGAGTACCACATCGCCTTGCGACCGCTGCGCACGGGCACCCTCACCGTGCCGTCGCTGGCCTGGCGCACCGAGCGCAGCGAGCCCATTGAGGTGCGCGTGCGGCCGGTATCCGACACGGTGCGACAGGAGATCGATCGGCTGGTGTACTTCGAGGTGAGCCTCGACAAGCCGACGGTGTACGTGCAGGCACAGGCAGTGCTCACCCGCCGCCTCTACTACACCGTGGGCGTGCAGATCTACGGCGACCTGCCCGGCGCGCCGGACCTCGCCGATGCCGTGGTGCTGCCGCTCGGCGAAGCCACCTCTGAGGCCACCATGCTCGGCAGCCGTCGCTACGGGGTGCTTGAGCAGCGCTACGCCATCTTCCCCGAACGCAGCGGCGAGCTCGTGATCCCCGGCTTCGCCGTCACGAGCTCAGTGCGTCTAGCGGATCGCGGCCGCCGCGGCGTGCGCGTGCAGGCCGAAGCGCAGACGTTGCAGGTGCTGCCGGTGCCTGACACCTACCCTGCTCACCTGCCCTGGTTTCCTGCGCAAAGCGTGCGTCTTGAGGAGCGCTGGCAGCCGGACAAACTCCGTCTGCGGGCCGGCGAATCCCTGACCCGCGAGATCACAGTGGTGGCAAAGGGCGCGGTCGGCTCCGGGATTCCACCGGTAGACGTCATGCTTCCCGACAGCCACTTCAAACAGTATGCACGGCCGCCGGCAATCAGCGATGAAGCCTCCGGACGCACAACCACAGGTGAGCGCACGCAGGCCTACGACCTCATCGTCACCCACGGCGGTCAGCTCAGCACACCACCGGTGTCCATCACCTGGTGGGATACGGCTGCAGACACACTGCGCACCACCAGCTTGGAACCCCGCGCGCTGATGCTGATCGGCGATCTGCCTGGCACCGCTACCGCAACGCAGGAACACACCGCCGGAGAGGCCGACGACAACATCGAGCCGACACCTGCAGACGCACCACCCGTGGCCACCGCAGAACCTCCCTGGTGGGTTTGGCCAGCAATCGCCATAGCGGGCGCGCTGGCCGTGCTCGCCTTGCTATACCTCGGGCGCCGCCAAAAGCCGGTAGATGCACAGAAAACCGCACGCGCCGCCATCCGCAGCGCCGCCACCATCGGCGCCCTACAGGATGCGTTGCTCAGCTACGCGAGTGCGCAATGGCAGCTTCCCAGAAGCCAGGCAGCCGACGCGATTCGCCACCGCACACAGGAAGGTGCTGCGCTGCTCGACCGCCTGAATCGAGCGGGATACAGCATAGAGCGCGTGCGTCCATCCACCTTTGAGGCGCCATGTCTGGCGCTGCTGCAGGAGATTCGGCGCTCCGGACAGACCACCAACGCACGATTACAGGACACTTTACCGCCGCTCTATCCAGCCACGAGACCCGAAGGACTGACATGAATTGGGGTGCCATCGGCGCCACTACGAAATGGATTCGACTCCAACCGCAGGTGATCTGATTCAGACGCGCCTAATTCTTTGTCGGCTACGACATTCACCCGCCTGAGAGTGCATGCAGAAGCACCACTTCAGTAGCGCGGACGGTACAACAATCGAGATCACGGGTGCGCTCGCCTTCCACAAACATGACGATGTTGCCGCGAATCCTGTCCTGCTCATCGACCACGCGAAAACGGATCCCAGGGTAACGACGGTCGAGATCCCAGAGCACCTCATCGAGCGTGCTGCCTGCCGCGGAAACGAGCCGCGCACCGCCGGTGTAGGACTGCAAGGGGCTGGGTATCAGGACGTTCATCGCTGCGGGTAGCACGCCTCCACGCTGTAGATCTCCGGCAGGTGCGCGGCGATCTGCTGCCACCGGGCGCCCTCATCCGCTGACGCCCACACGCCACCACTGGTGGTGCCGAAGTACACACCAACCGGCGTTTCGCTATCCAGCGCCAGACCCTGGCGCTTCACCGTCAGCCAACCCCGTTCCGGCAAACCTGCGTCCTGGCGTATCCAGCGCTCTCCACCATCCCGGGTGACGAACACCGCAGGCCGCCCACCTGGGCTTGTGCGCGGCCACACATCCGTACCGTCCATGGGAAACACCCAGCAGGTCTCCTTGTCTCGGGGGTGCACGCCCATGACAAAGCCGATATCGCCCACGTCTGCCGGCATGTTTCTGCCGATGCGCTGCCAACGCGTTTCCGGCCTGTCGAGCCGGTAGATGCCGCAATGATTCTGCTGGTAGAGCCGATCCGGAAACAGCGGGTGGATCTGCACACAGTGCGGGTCATGACTGGGCCCCCAGGGCTGCCACTGAATCGATGTCGGCTGCACCTCGCCCTCTGGGGCGTCCGGGTCTGCCTCCGCAGTTGCCATCCCGTCGTTCATCGGCGACCAGTTGGCGCCATGGTCCAGCGACTCGTAAACACCGCCGCCGGAAAGGCCGAGATACATATGATCAGCATCGCGGGGATCCACGAGTATGGAGTGCAGCACCGGGCCATCCGGCGTGCCGCCCTGGGGATCTTCCGTGCGCGCTGCGTAGTCCGCATGATCATTGAAGCCGGCAACGCCGGACCAGTTCAGGCCAGCATCTTCGCTCACCCACAGCGCCTGGGGAGAAGTACCTGCCCACCACACCCCCGGCTCGCTGACATGCCCGGGGGTGATCCAGAATGTGTGTTGAACGCTACGCGGGGTCTCGCCACCTCTTGCTTTTCGAAATGCCGGCGGCCGCGCCGTTTCGCTCCACGTGGCACCGCAGTCACCCGAGCGAAACAACGTCGGGCCGAGGTGGCCCGTGCGCACAGCTGCGAGCATGGTGCGACCATCCCGCGGGTCGAGCACAGCATGGTGCACGATCTGACCCAGAAACTGCGGCTCGCCGAGAACCCATGTCTCACGATCGCTGCTGGATACCTGGAATAGCCCCTTGCGGGTGGAGATCAGTAGCTCGAGCACCGGCAATTCCTGCGATGACCTTACCGGAGTGTACTCCCACCGCTGCCACTCCAGAAGCTACCCGCTGGCGGCAGACGCGCCGCATGCTGTAGAACGCATCGCGAATGATCAGCAGCGCCCAGAGCCCGCAAATGCCTGGCGGCGCCTGCACGAACGAGCAGTTCGTGTAGCTGAACGACTAGCGTTTTCTGTTTGCTTACCAGATACGGGGTCCTATGATGTGGCGTAGAGCTCGCCGCTTGAGAAACCAGGTATCCCATGCAAATCGACACCGGCACCGACGAGCTTCTGTGCGACCTCCAGCAAAGGGTTGCCACGGTAACGCTCAACAAACCTCACAAGAAAAACGCTCTGGGCGATATCCTCACCCCTGCTCTGCGAGCGCTTCTACCAACCCTGGAACGCCGCAGCGACGTCGGCTGCGTCATGATCACCGGAGCCGGTAACGCGTTCTGCTCCGGCGGCGATGTCAGCGAGATGGGCGCGCCAGGAACCGGCCCCGCGCCCACGCAGGAAGAGCGCATTGCCACACTCACCGAAAAGCAACGCACGCTTACAGGACGTTTGTACGAGCTCACAAAACCGACTATCGCAGCTTTGCCGGGAGCTGCGGCTGGCGCTGGCCTTTCCCTCGCCCTTGCCTGCGATCTTCGAGTTGCGTCTGACACCGCGTTCCTGGTGACGGCGTTCCGCAACATCGGCCTGTCCGGCGACTACGGCGCCACGTGGTTTCTGCCCCGCCTGGTAGGACTCGCCCGCGCCAAATCCCTCTTCTACCACTCCCAACGCCTGACCGCCGCCGAAGCGATGGACATCGGCCTGGTAGACCGCGTGTTCTCCGCTGCGACATTCCGCGATGAGGCTTTTCACTATGCCGTTGAAATCGCCAACGGCCCAACACAAGCACTTGCGCGCATCAAACAGAATCTGCATGCCGGTATCGGCCAGTCGCTGGAGGACTCCTTTGCTTTGGAGGCGAAGAACATGATCGCGTCAGGCGCAAGCGCCCAGGCGCGTGAAGCTATCGCCGCATTCAAGGAAAAACGTCGGCCGGTGTTTCACAGCAGCCCTCAGCAATCCTCGGGAGCAAACGAATGAAACCAGTGTGTCTGGTCATGGGGGCAGGTGCCGGCATCGGCGGTACTGTGGGCAAACACTTCGCCGCGAATGGTTACCATGCCGTGTTGTGCAGACGCAGCGATGCGCAGGGATTGAAACGCCTGGTCGCTGACATTGAAGCAGATGGCGGCACCGCGAACGGCTACCTCTTGAACGCGATCGAAGACGAAGTGATCGAAGACCGCGTGGCAGCCATCGAAGCCGATATCGGCCCTATAGAGGTCGTGATATACAACCTTGGCGCGCAGATCGGCGATCGCGCCCTGAAAGACACCAGCTACAAGGCTTTCGAGATGGGATGGCGCCTGGCCACCTTCGGCCTCTTCCGCCTGGCCTCGGCAGTCTGCCCTCGAATGGAGGAGCGTGGCCACGGCACGTTACTCGTTACGTCGGCAACCGCTGCGGTGCGCGGCAATGGCGGCCAGCACTCCCACGCTGCAGCCATGGGCGGACGCCGCATGCTCTGCCAGACGCTGAATGCGGAGTTTGGCCCCAAAGGCATCCACGTGGCGCACATCCTGATCGACGGTGCGGTGGATGCTCCTGACACACTCGGCAGGCTCCTCGGCCCGGAACGCTTTCAGCAGTTACGCGATACACGCGGCGCTGCGGATGGCCTGATCCAACCCGCACACCTCGCCGACACCTATCTGCACCTGGCACGCCAGCACCGCTCAACCTGGACGCACGAAATCGACCTACGGTCGTTCTCCGACACACCCTGGTGGAACCATGCGTAGTTCACGAGGTTCTCGTAGGCTTCAGCACACCGAATGTCTATCTGGCGCACCAGGTCACCACCTGGATCAAGACCGCGCGACAACCAAGGAACACGTGAGAAGAACAGCCACAACAGGCGCCCACACGACTCTTTCCCATTTACTGGGCGTGAACATGTGCATGATGAGCGACAACCCCATGAGAACCACAACCACCCAGATTGCAGCCTCTGAAGAGCTGTACAGGCTTGGCGCAATAACGCGCCCACGGATGAGAACGACCAACGCGAGCACGATGAGAATCAATGCTTGGACCAGCGCAGCTATTCGCATTGGCAGGGGAAACTCTCCAGGGTATCTACCGCCCATGGCGAGAATTCCCCATGGAGCACCCAGCATCAAGGCGAGCTGAAAAACAACTACAACAGCGGTAGCAGCAGCAAAAGTCTGTGCGGCGAATGAAGCCCCCATCTCAAACGCCTACCACCATGCTGAATGGCCCTTGAAACCCGCCAACCAGGATTCCGACATCAGCAGACGGCCCTCTCGCAGGTATCGCGAAAGCAAGTGCTTTGTCGCTTGCCCCATCGTGACGAGGCGATACCTGTCCCCAGCTCAATCATCAACGCCGCTCCACACAGAAACACCATTCGAGCCATCCCCGGTAAGCCAACGCCATGACAACTGCATCTGAGGCGGCTTACATGACACGTCGAGGGTAACCGTAGCCGTGCCAGCCGACAGATTCCCTTCAGAATCCAAGGCGTGGTAAACCATCTGATCACCGTGCACAATCGCCTGCCCATACGCGACATTCGGCCCTGAATAGGTAGCCGTATAGGGCGAATCGGCAGAACTGAAACGCATGATGGTCGCCGAGGAAGCATGGCCAGCATCGTTCTGTTCGAGTCGGAATGTACGATTGCGCAGGTTCATCTCATTGCACGCCTTCAGGTTTCGGAGAGCTTGCCTTACCCTTTACAACCTGGCTAGACAGCCAAAAGGTAACGGGCCAGCTTCTACCTCACGTTAAGCATCTCCATCGCTTTCGCCGCTGTAGAAAATAACCAATTCAGTCGGTTGCTGGTTAATTCGTGAAGCGGCCGCCTTTCGCCTTAACTTTCTGAGCGCCTTTTCTCCCGAGTGCTCTCAAAGGCACAACGGTAGTATATCTCGAAGCCATCAAGGTCAGCTTTCTTCCATTTCACCTTGCTTCGATTAACAGGAACGGACAGACCAACACTCTTCTCGCCGACAAGCTCATGCACATAGATAACTTCTATACACGCCGTCTCCCCGGAATAGCTGTATCGAAACTGAAACAGTCCGCCATTCGTTGAAGGCGCCGTCAAAACTTCACGTGTTTCCAAAACTTGAAACGACCCCTGAAAGAATATGTTGTCGCCTTGTTGGATAACGAAGCAGGCAATGACTACTGGGGCACTCACGAGGCCTAACGTCCAGCTTCACGCGGCCTTAACGGCAACGACCGGAGCGGTATCGGAGGGAGGTAGCTGTCAACTTCATCGGACACTTCCTGACACATAACACCTGGTTAAGCGGCGCGGCTGTTGCAGACGGTTTTGCGATAAAATGGCGAAGCCACTTGCAAACCTGTCTGCAGTAGGCGCGTCCGAGCGAGCGATAGCGAGCGGCTTCAACCTCATGTTAGATGGCGACTGACAAAGCTCATGAACCAAGTTCGTGAAAACGGGTGGAGCTTGGCTTCATTGGTGACTCTTTCAATCCGAAAGCCATCATGCGGCATTCAGACGTTTCACCTTTACATTGCCAATCGCCTTCTTCGCGCGAGACAGATCAAATTGCATTTGCTGATTGAGCCAGCTCTCTGCTGTGGTATCGAAGGCTTTTGCCAGGCGAATGGCCATTTCAGGGCTGATACCAGCGCGGCCATTCAGTATGGATGAGAGCGTTTTGCGGCTGACGCCAAGCGCTTGGGCTGCTTCGGTCACAGTGATGCCCAATGGATCCAAGCAGAGCTCTTTCAGAACTTCTCCGGGATGCGGCGGGTTGTGCATATTCAATGGTAATCCTCCAAGTTGACGTCGTACGCATCGGGGCCGTCGAATCTGAATGTAATTCGCCAATTGCCTGAAACGCTAACTGACCACGTGCCTTTTCGATTGCCGGTAAGCTCGTGAAGGCGCAAGCCAGGCAAGTTCATATCTTGTGGTGCTACGGACGCATTCAATCTGCCAAGTACCAGCCGAATACGATCCGCTTGGTTCGCTTGAATGCCTCTGGTTGTGCCAGATTCGAATAAGCGTTTCAGTCCTCGATGCTTGAATGACGAGATCACATAGCGTAACGTAACCAATTACGTTACGGGTTACAACCCCTGATCTTGGAGCCTCGAGCCATCGCCATCTAACTACTGTATTTCACCCGCACTTGAGGGCTGGCGATGGCTGCGTCAGCAGCCAAGCCAGCGGTCAAGGGACGGGTGCAATGCTTGGTTAGGCGTCTGCTTGTGATCTAGCAGTTCACACAACAGATCGCTTGGATCTTCATTTCTGATGAGTACAGACATCTTCCTGCCCGCAGGGATGTAGACCACAGGTCCTGTACCGCCAACACTGACGTAAGCCCTATCTCCATTACGGAGATAGTACAGGCCCTCTTTCATCGAAGAGTTTCCAGATATTCGACTTTGCGGCCTTAGTGGTGACGAGCCTTTGAACTCGACGATCTGAACATCCTCAACGTCGACGCGGTTTAGAGGTAGTCGTTCGTTGGCGGCGAAAGTATCAATGATGAGATATCCGTCTTCAAAGTAGACGCCGCGCTGGCCGGCGATCGATGCATAAACAACGTAGACGAGGAATCCCAGCGCTACGATTCCAGCTCCCCAAGAAAGAACCGATATCAAACGATCATCCGACATCGCCGTGCAGACGCTTAACACCCAGTTAAGCGGCGAAGACGCCGAGGATCAAAATGTGATTCACATTTTGACCGCAGATGCTTCGTCCGAACGACGGAGCCCGTAGGGCGGAGAAGTGACTTCAACAGCATGTTATGTGCCTCCTTCGTCAATCCCAACGTCAGATGGCTTAGGCATCTGGCCGGTATGGAGCCAACTTCTGATGATCTTGCCGTCTGGATTAAATTCGAATGTCGATGAACCTTCCATTCGCATTTTATAGCCATTAGTTACAGCCGTACCTGTAATAGTCCAGACAACATTTGCATAGGGAGGATCAATCACTATCAGCTCAAATGATCTCTGATAGTCAGGAAACATCCCGAACAGAACCTGTTCACTTTGTCTTTCGGCAGTTCTTGAGCTTGAGTGCTGTCCATTACTCCAGCCTTCCCAATTGTCAGCCATGGTCGCATCAATTGCAGCGATCTTAGATTCTATCCCTAGCTCGATGCTTTGGTTCTCCGCAGCGTTTAGCTGCCGTAGGCCGTTTAATATTAGCTCTCTCTGCAGAGTAGCAGAATTTGTTGCACACCCTGACAGAACCAACAATAGAAGCAAGAGTCTTCGAATGGTCATTTAGGGCTCCTATGCACATAACACCTAGTTAAGCGGCGAAGACGCCGAGGATCAAAATATGACTCACATTTTGACCGCAGGTGCTTCGTCCGAGCGACTGAAAGGAGCGTCTTCAACTGCATGTTAGACGCCTCTCTTTACTCTACTGCTGTCGGGAACTGTCTCATTGATATTCAGCACCTTCGTTAGCGATATTTGAAACTGGCCATTGGACGGTGGTTTCTTTTTCTCGAACTCTTTCCAGATAAGTGTGCCTGGTCCGTTAAAAAATTCTTCAAATGTGCCATCTTTATTTATCCGAATGACGATAGCGTGTTCGGGACAGCTCCTGAAAGCGACACTCTTTGCTTGTGTTGCTTTGATTTCTATCTTTCGTCCCGATGAATCAACAGCATCGTATCCAGCGTTCGAAGGCGGCATTAGCTGAAGATCGTAAGCATCAGCGACAAGGCATTCACCTATGCTGCCTACAAGGTGACCATCAGGGGTAAACGGCCTTCCCGGAAACATTTCTTCTAGATCGTGAACTATTCGATAAAGCTCTTGTACTCGCTCGCGAACTCGTTCGTGGTCCATGTGGCGTCTAACACCCAGTTAAGCGGCG
>JAUIED010000006.1 GCA_030428905.1 Gammaproteobacteria bacterium | reverse complement strand
CCCAGGCGCACCAACCCAAACTGGGCTAAGCTAATCTAATGCGGTCACTCGTTTGCAAAATTGCCATCGTGTCCTTTCTCTTTGTGAGTATTGAGGGAGCGGCCGATGTTGTTGTGGACGGAATGCTGCACGGTGACGCGACAAGTCATCAAGAGGAGTTTGGACATCCGCTTGATGCACATGGCGGTGAGTTATCCGATACCGAGCTTGACGGCGAGCACTGCAATCATTGTTGTCACGGCCACTGTTCGGGTATCACTCACTACTCTGATCTAACGACGTCGCAAGTACTGGCTCACGAAAATCCGCACGATCGGTACATTGATCACTTGCGGGCACTACTTCTTACACCTCCTACCCCCCCACCCGACGCACGAACCCTTTCATAAGACCGATCATGCACGAGTTGTGCTCGTGCTTAGTTTGCTCCTTGAAACGGGAGAATGGTTGTGCGAACCAAGAGACCACTTGCCGCGTTGTATCTCCTCGCGTGGCTGGTAAGTAGTTATGCGGGTGCAGAAGAGCTAACTCTCGCAGCCGCAACCGAGAAGACGTTGAGTGAGAATCCGTTCCTCAACGTGTACAAGCTGAAAGAAGAAACACTTCGGGCGCGCGGACAAACCGCAGCGTTGCGACCTGGACTCGACCTGGGCGTTGAAGTCGAAAACTTTGCGGGTACCGGTGACCTGCGTGGGTTCGACGAAGCCGAGCTGACGGTATCGCTTTCATCGGTGATCGAACTTGGATCAAAACGTTCCGCGCGTATCGCGCTGGTTGATTCTCGTTCCGGGCTGGCACGAGCTGAACTTGAAGTAAAGGCGCTTGATGTACTGGGTGCTATGACCTCCCAGTTTGTTGGCACGTTGGCGTTAAAAGAGCAGCTCGCGTTGGCGCGACAAGCATCCGTGCTCGCGAGTCAAACCACGACTACCATCAAAGAGCGCGTGGATGCTGGTGTCGCTCCCGATGCTGAGCTCCTGCGGGCCAAAGCTCTGGAATCCCAAGCCAAATTGTCGACAGAGCGCATCGCACGGCAGCTCGATATCGCGATTGTTGTCCTAGGAATGTATTGGGGCGACCGAGAACAGCAGCAGTACGACGTACAGGGCGACCTATTTTCGTTCGGTGATGGACGGAAATTCACAGAACTCTGGGAGCTCGCAGCATCAAGCCCTGCGATTCTGACCTTCGCGAGCGAAAGCCGACTAAAAGAGGCGGAAATCCGGCTTGCAGAAAGTAACAACCAGCTGGACGTCAGGTGGTCTTTAGGTATCCGTCGATTGGAGGGGTTGGACGAAAATGCACTCGTCGGATCGCTTCAGTTCCCGTTGTTTAGCGGTCGCAGGAACCGAGGCGAAGTTGCGGCAGCTCGCACGGAGCAAGCTGTAGTTGGGGTTAGGCGCGAACAAGCGCTTAACCAGCTCTACGCTCGTCTCTACGATGCCTACGCGACGCGTGCCCAAAGCGTCAGAGCTGTACGTACTCTGGCTGACGAAACGATCCCAGACTTAAGCAAAGCATTTGAAGAGACGCAGTCAGCCTTCGAAGCAGGCTCGTTTAGCTATCTCGAACTGATCGCAGCCCAACGCGCGCTCATCGACGCCAAGCAAACATATATCGCTACTGCAGCCAACGCACTACAGGCCGCAGTAATCATCGAACAGTTGACCGGCATTTCACTTCAACCAGGTACCGATGCCAGTCAGGTATTACAGGGAATATTCAAATGAAGTGGAAGCAGCAAGTAGCACTGGTTTGTCTTGCACTCGCCTTTGGTGGCCCAGCTTGGGCAGCGGGTGACGATCACGAGGACGAACACGAAGATGAACCGATTACGACGATCTCACCAGAGGTTGCCAAAGATCATGGCATCGTCACGGATCACGTGGGGCCTGCGACCCTACGTCGCACGGTAAAGACATATGGACGTGTGGTTGTGCCATCCAGCCGCATCAGTCATATCCGCGCCCGCTTTGGTGGGCTGATAACAGACGTCGCTGTAGATGTCGGAGATACGGTCAAAGCCGGGGATTTGCTTGCAACTGTTGAGGCCAATACCTCCCTGAAGCAATACCAAATCAAGGCGCCGATAAATGGCTTGGTCACGCAACGACATGCCAATGCTGGTGAATTTGCCGATGAGCAAGCGCTGCTAACACTGGTCGACGCCTCAGAGCTATGGGTGGAACTGCGAGTCTTCGAGGGCCAGTTGACCGATATTAGTACGGGCCAAATTGTCACGATCTCCAGCGCGACCCAGAGAACGGATTCTGTCATTCAAACGATCTTGCCGAGCATGGACGAACATCCGTTTGTAATCGCGAGGACGCACATCAACAACAGCACGGGGGTATGGGGCCCAGGCATGTTTGTTGAAGGGGATGTAGTTGTTGAAGAAACGGAAATCCCGCTAGCAATACGCACCAGTGGATTGCAAACCATGGGGGATGAACTCGGCGTTTTCGTCCAAGAAGGCGATCGGTACGAGTTTAAACCGCTCTCGATTGGTCGTTCAGATGGGCGTATTTCAGAAGTGTTGAATGGCGCGGCATCGGGCACTCAATACGTGGCTGGCAATAGCTTTCTCATCAAAGCGGACATTGAAAAGTCCAACGTTGAAGACGATCACTGAAGGAGTTTGTCGTGATCGATTCGATTCTGAAAAGTGCAATTGAAAGACGCTATCTGTTCGTCTCCATGGTCTTGGTTGTCGTTGGGTTGGGCGTATGGAGTTATCGAGAACTGCCAATAGATGCTGTACCGGATATAACGAACATCCAGGTTCAGATCAACACCGAAGCACCTGGCTATTCGCCACTTGAAACGGAACAGCGCATTACCTATCCGGTTGAGACCGCGTTGGCGGGACTCCCTAATCTTGCCTACACACGCTCCCTATCGCGGTACGGTCTTTCGCAGGTCACCGTGGTGTTTGAAGAGGGTACAGATCTCTACTTTGCTAGATCGTTAATCAATGAAAGGCTCGGCGCGATTAGCAGCATCTTGCCGAATGGATTGGAACCAGAGATGGGGCCAATCTCGACCGGTCTCGGTGAGATTTTTATGTACACGGTCTCTGCTGAACCGGGAGCCGTAGACGATACGGGCCGTCCATATGACGCTGTAGCACTTCGAGAGATTCAGGATTGGATCATCAAACCCCAGCTATCACTCGTGCCTGGCGTGATCGAGGTCAATTCAATTGGTGGGTACGACAAGCAATACCACGTGACGCCGTTTCCCGAGAAACTACTTGCTCACGACTTGAGCATCGACAGCGTGGTCGACGCGTTACGGCGAAACAATGAGAACCGTGGGGCTGGGTTTGTCGAAACGGGTGGACAACAAATTCTTGTCCGTTCTCAAGGCCAACTCACATCAATTGGTGACATCGCACAAGTCGTGATTGCGATTCCACATGGAAACCCGATCCGAGTATCTGATGTTGCAGAAGTTGCGATCGGTAGGGAGCTACGCTCCGGTGCTGCAACGCAAGATGGGCACGAGACGGTATTAGGAACGGCCATGATGCTTGTAGGCGAAAATTCGCGCACTGTCGCCGCAGCGGTCGCCGAGAAGTTGAGCGAGGTGAGAACAACGCTGCCTGCAGGTATTGTTCTCGACTCGGTATACACCCGTACGAGTCTGGTCGACAAAACGATTGCGACTGTCCGAACGAATCTGCTTGAAGGCGCACTCCTGGTTATCGCCGTGCTCATGTTGTTATTGGGTAATTGGCGAGCCGCTCTCATTACGGCTGCCGTCATTCCATTAGCCATGTTGGCGACGATGTTTGGCATGGTCCGCACCGGCGTCTCAGCGAATCTCATGAGTCTAGGGGCACTGGATTTTGGCCTAATCGTTGATGGCGCCGTGATCATTGTAGAGAACGCAACGCGTCGACTGGCATTGGCTCAAAAGACTAACGGCGGGTTGCTGCCACTGCGACAGCGCTTGGATGTGGTATATGACGCGACGCGTGAAGTCATCAAACCCAGTCTGTTTGGCGTTGCCATCATTACCGTGGTGTACATCCCGATATTTGCGCTTACCGGAATCGAAGGAAAAATGTTTCATCCAATGGCTGCAACGGTAGTCATCGCACTGACATCCGCCATGTTGTTTTCTTTGACGGTTGTGCCTGCAGCAGTTGCGCTCTTTATGAACGGCCGTGTCGCGGAGCGCGAGAGTCGTGCGATTCAACTGGCGAAGCGTGCGTATGAACCGGCACTGAAACAACTATTGAAAGTCCGCTGGGTTGTTCTTTCTGGAGCGCTAGCGGTCGTTACTTCAGCTGCGTGGCTGGCGACGACGTTGGGTGCTGAGTTTATCCCTCAACTTGATGAAGGCGATCTCACGATTCAAGCCATCCGAATACCCGGCACTGGCCTGGAACAATCCGTACAGATGCAAAAAAAGGTAGAAGCGGCCATTAACTCATTTCCCGAAGTCGAAACGACATTCGCACGAATTGGCACCCCAGAGGTTGCGACCGACCCAATGCCGCCGAGTATTGCTGATGGTTTTGTCATATTGAAGGAACGCGACGACTGGCCTGATCCAGATAAATCAAAACATGAGCTGATCGAGCAGATGGAAGATGTACTGCGTGACGTGCCAGGGAATAACTATGAATTCACGCAGCCAATTCAGATGCGGTTCAACGAACTTATCTCGGGCGTTCGCTCGGATCTTGGTGTGAAGATATTTGGCGATGATTTGGATGAGCTGAATCGAATCGGTGCTGAAGTCTTGGAGGTGTTGGAAGCAACTCCGGGTGCGGCAGACACCCGCGTCGAACAACTTACTGGATTACCGATGATGACCGTCATTCCAAAGAGAGTTGCGTTGGCGCGCTATGGGCTCACGGTAGAAGAATTGCAAGATATGGTTGCCGCGAGTTTTGGCGGTGAAGAAGCAGGTCTGATCTATGAAGGCGACCGTCGGTTTAAGCTAGCCGTTCGGCTCCCTGAGGAGCTACGCCAAGATCTTTACCGAATGGGGAGCTTGCCCCTCGCTCTCCCTGGCGGTGGTTACGTACCACTGTCCGAAGTCGCGGAACCGGTACTGGCTCCCGCCCCGAATCAAGTCAGTCGGGAGAACGGTAAACGACGCATCGTCGTGACCGCAAACGTTCGAGACCGTGATCTGGGTTCGTTCGTTGCCGACGTGCAGGATCGAATCGCAGCCAACGTTACGTTACCTCCGGGTTACTGGCTCAACTACGGGGGAACGTTTGAGCAGCTTGAGTCGGCAACACAAAGGTTGTCGATCGTCGTCCCCATTACCCTTGCCCTTGTCTTGGGGTTGTTACTCATGGGGGTTGGCAATCTGCGAGATTCCCTGGTGATTTTCTCTGGAGTGCCGTTTGCCCTCACCGGCGGCGTACTTGCGCTTTGGTTGCGCGACATGCCCTTATCGATTTCGGCAGGTGTTGGTTTCATCGCGCTTTCGGGAATAGCGGTACTGAACGGCTTGGTTATGGTGACGTTTATCAGGCAGATATGGCGTGATGGCCTTGATCTTGCGGAATCGGTAATGCGCGGTGCTTTGACTCGCTTGCGACCTGTGTTGATGACGGCACTTGTGGCAAGTCTTGGTTTTGTACCGATGGCGTTGAATACAACCACGGGAGCTGAAGTTCAACGGCCTTTAGCAACGGTAGTCATTGGTGGGATCATTTCGTCAACAATCCTCACGCTGGTTGTTTTACCGCTTTTGTTTCAATGGGTGAATAAGGGAAATCGGGCGCGCTAGGGAGGCGCGTTAGTGCTACCGCGCCGATATCTGTTTTTCGTCCAATGCTGTGTCATCGATCAAGGTTGCATCTAAGCTGGTCTGATCAGATCTTGCGATTGCTGTTAGTTGCGCGACTAGCCGAGAGCAGGTTAATGCCACGGACCTACCACAAAGAGGCCAAGTATTGGCATGGCGACCGGTGCTGAAATGAATCATCAAAAACCACTGAAATGTCCGTATGAAAGGCTTGATCTCTCGTATATCACACCTGGACTCTCTTCTCAGACTGTTGCATAAATGATCACGTGTGCAGCTGTCTTCGTGACATGATCTACGGTGGTACGTCTGGTATGGCTCACGGAGGACGTCGGATTTTCTCAGTCTAAACTGGTCGGATATTGGTAGGCGAATGATGGTTCCCAACCGTGCAGATTCTGTGGGTTTGGAATCCACCGCCAATTGGAAGTGTTGGAGTTAGCTCTGTAGCCCGCAGTTTATGCGGTTCTACGAACCGGGTCTGGACGCTGGGGGTCAAGTGGTCGCAGGTTCAAATCCTGCCGTCCCGACCACTTTTTCTCGCAGCGAAAAAGTGGGGCTCAACCCATTTAATGGGGGATAGCGGCTCTACCCACTTAATGGGGGATAGTCTCTCAGCCGGCTCTACCCATTTAATGGGGGATAGCCGGTATTCACTAAACGCGGTTGATGATCTCATTCCAGCCGCAGTGGGTTAAGACCCGCAGCCGATAGTTCTCAAAGTTTCTAAATCCATACGCCCGCCTGGACATCATCTCCATCTTGTTGTGAAAGCCCTCGGTGATGCCGTTGCTCTTTGAGAATCGCCACATCGCAACGATCGGTTCGAGCCAGGATTCGAGGGTACGCGCGAGCCTTTTCAAGGGGCTCGCGCTGAGCTGATCCAGCAGCTCCAGGAACCCGGGCAGCATCTGCTTGGCCTTCTTGGCATTCAGCGTTTTCAGCAACAGATAGCGATTCAACCGTTGCTTGGCCTCGTACATCGCCTGAAGCACCGGATAGTCTTCCAGATAGCGGGCCAGGTTCGCACGTTGTTCATCGGACAGACGCCAAGCGTGCCGCCGCATGAGACTCAGCAGGCCCCGGTTTCTTCGACCTTCCGCATCGTGGTCTTTCCAGGCGTTCAAGAAGTGCTGATTCACCAGCCGAATCACGTGGAAGCGATCGGCGACGATGGTTGCTTGCGGGAAGTACCTTCGGGCGATACTGCGGTAGGTCTCCGACAGATCCATGACCACCACTTGCACCTGATCTCGCCCTGATAAACCCGTTAAATACCGCCGCAAACTCGGTTCTGAGCGTCCCAACGCCACGTCGTACAGCTTATGGTTCTTCAGGTCCACGAAGCTGGTGGCATAGCCCCGTCGACGCGTAAAGAAGTGTTCATCGATGCCCAACACACGAGGACAGGGTCGGTTCGACATCTCTGATTGACGCAGCCGGCACTGACTCTGATACCAGCGTTCGACGGTGGCCGGGCTGATGCCATGGGTGCGGGAGAGCTTGCGCTGGGTGACACCGCCGTCATGGGCTTCAAACACCTCCAGCCGAAACGCTTCAGACGCTCTGAATCGGGGCAACACGCCCTGAAATCGATGACAGAAGTAGCGGTTGCACTGCGGGCAATGGTACTTGGGTGCCTTGAGGTAGAGCGTCAGCACCTGATTGCCTTGACGCGTATGCTTCAGGACGCGCTGCCGGGTAGCTTTGATCCGCACCCGATCGTGATGACAGTGGATGCATGCCGGACGCTTTGTAGGTCGGGCGTAGACCTTGATCTCGCGATCACGGTGTACCTGTTCGACCTCCAGGTCGGATATGCCTAAGATAACCCCTGCGTGGGACATCGGTGTTCTCCATTAAACAGACTTCGCAAAATCAGTTTAATGAACACCGGTGTCCCCCATTAACGATGATGAGCCGAAATTCCGCAGACGCGTACTCGCTTGGAAACATGAATCTGACGCCAGCCGATGCGTATCGTTTTGCGCAGGGCCAGGAGTTGACTGCGCACAACGGTATGAAGGTGAAGCTTCGACGCCCACTGGATTTTCTGGTGGTTGCCGATCATGCAGAGTATCTGGGGGGGTATTACCGGTTCAGCGTTGGAGATCCGCTCGTCACGGGTACCAGAGCAGGTGAACAGTGGGCTCAATATCTGGAGGAAGGCGACCCGGACAAGCTCATCGCCGCGTTCACCGCGAGCATGCAGGACCCGGATAACAACTACGCCTTTCCAGAACGCACCCGTTTGACTATCTGGCAGGACGTAGCCCAGACATCCGACGAACACAATCACCCAGGGCGCTTTACGGCACTCACCGGGTACGAGTGGACATCCATGATCAATGGCAACAACCTGCACCGGGTGGTTGTTTTCAAAGACGGCGCGGACAAGGTTGGTCAACTCCCACCGTTTTCGGGGCAGGATAGTCTGGACCCACGCGATCTTTGGAAGGCTCTGGCGCGTTACGAGGACGTGACCGGCGGAGAGGTCATGGCTATCCCGCATAACGGCAACCTTTCCAACGGCATGATGTTCCCCAACCAGATGGCGGACGGCAAACCCATCAGCAAGGAGTATGCGCAAACGCGGGCGCGTTGGGAGCCGTTGTACGAGGTAACGCAAGTCAAGGGCGATGGTGAGGCGCATCCGTTCTTGTCACCGAACGATGAGTTTGCGGACTACGAGAACTGGGATTGGGACAACACTGCGCAGACGGAGAAGAAGCAAAACTGGATGCTCCAGCACGAGTACGCACGGGGTGCGCTCAAGCTCGGCATGAAGTTTGAGGAAAGCCTCGGGGTCAATCCTTTCAAGTTCGGCATGATCGGAAGCACAGACGGGCACAACAGCCTCTCAACCACGCAGGAAGACAACTTTTTCGGCAGGTTTCCGGAGTCCGAACCGCAACCCGAACGCACGCAGAACTCGATGGCCAATAACCAGATGTGGCAGAACTGGCGTATCGTAGCCTCGGGATACGCGGCCGTTTGGGCAGAGGAAAACACCAGAGAGTCACTGTTCAAAGCCATGCAGCGTCGCGAGGTGTACGCGACCACCGGTTCGCGTATCGCGTTGAGATTCTTCGGGGGATGGGACTATGAGGCTTCAGATATCAGCAGCCCCAACCACCTGGACATTGCCTATGCGAAAGGCGTGGCGATGGGGGGAGATCTGATCAAGGGAACTTCCGGCCATCCAACGCGCTTCCTGATCACGGCAATGAAGGACCCTGACGGTCCCAACCTGGATCGAATTCAGATCGTCAAAGGTTGGACAAACAGGGACGGCAAGTTGATGGAAAAAGTCTATGACGTCGCGTGGTCGGGAGAACGCGTGCCGGATGCGAACACGGGCAAGCTTCCTGCGGTGGGCTCCACCGTAGATGTCGAAACTGCCAGCTATACGAATACCATCGGTGCGGCGCAACTCGAGGCGTTCTGGGAGGATCCTGCCTTCGATCCTGACCAGCGCGCGTTCTACTACGTTCGAGTGCTGGAAATTCCGCGCCCTCGATGGACGGCCTACGACGCCGCGTACTTTGACCTGAACCTTCCTGAGGAAGTACCCATGGTCATTCAGGATCGCGCTTACAGCTCGCCGATCTGGTACACCCCTTAGCCGTCATAGAGACTTGACCCGTGCGCTGAACAAGAGATGGACGGCGCGCGTGTTTTATCACCCCAGATTGCAGCCAATGTTTGTGACTATGCGTCTACGTGTGCCAATCCCTGCTGCCCCGCAGTAGCAGCCCAAGAAGCAGCCCAAGAAGCAGGCCAGATGCCTCACCATACTCATAGCTCACGATTCTCATACATCACCATTCTCATAGATCACCGGCCCGGACTTGATCGTCTTGCGGATGGCATTCCGCGCGCTGCACGAAGCGCCTGCCACCGACGGCCGGTAGTGGGCGATGTGCGGCGTGTGCAGGCGGGGGACATAGATATCGATGACGTTGATGTCTGCTTGGAGCGATACCGCCCGCACGCGTTTCCCAATTACCGGCGTACGGTCAGGCCGGTATTCACTGAGCCCTGTTGATGTTGAAGATCCGAGAGCAACTCTCCACGATCAGCGGGCGATGAAGCGCACCTGCGCATCGAACCGAATGTCGCCTTTGGGCTGGTTGAGCCCGTGGAGCTTGTCGGTACGCGCGTGCGTTGAGGATGGTTCGGGATTAACCGCTGGAACGCAGTACGGTTGAAGTCTAGAGCAGGTCCATACAGCGATGGTCCATCATCGCGGTTGCGCAGCGGCGCACCATGGCGCTCACCCAGCTGTCTGCGCGGTCGTTTTGTGCCGCCAGACCGCCGCCGATGATGACGGCGTATGTCCACATCGCCAGTATTCCACGGCGGTAGTCATCAAATGCCTGCTCGAGGGTGTAGTCCTGCACGCCTCGAGCGCGCAGCGCGTCGACCCACGCTCCGAGCAGCGCGCGTTCGTTCTCCCGACGAAGTTCGGTCTCGACGCTGCCGGTGAGGAAATAAGCGATGTCCTGTACCGCCTTGCCGCGCACCGGTGCCTGCCAGTCGCAGCAGGCGACTTCAATACCGTTGTTTTTGGGTAGGAAAAACAGGTTATCCATGCGGTAGTCGCCGTGCGCCACTGTGCGTGGTGCGGCGTTCAGCCAGGTCTGCAGCGCCGGCAAACCGGCGAGATACCGGTCTTTGCCATTACGCAGCGAAGGATGCAGCACGTCTGCAAAGAAGCCTGCGAAATCGTCGTAGCTTGCGGCCGTACCCTGCGCCAGTCCATCGGACATCACGGATGGGTGGCCGGTGGGTAGCCAGTCCATGTCGCCACCATCCACCTGGTTCCAGAACTGAGCGTGCAGCTGGGCAAGCGCCTGCATCACTGCGAAGGCGCGTGGTAGCGAGCAACCTTCAATCTGATCCCCCTGCTGCCAGCCGCCGAAATCCTCCAGAACGAGGACGAAGTCCTCCGGCCCATCCGCCTGCGCCAGGTAGCAGTGCGCGGTTCGCATGTCGGTGAGGTGCGCAGCGCGCTGGTAGAACAACACTTCGCGGCGGTAGTTGTCGAAGGTGGCCGCCACATCGCGGTTCTGCTGGTTGTCTGTGGGCAGCTTCACGATCACCGAAGCCGGCCCGCTGCCGGCGCGGTAACTGAGCTGTGCACGAAACAGCCGGCTCATCATGCCCGCGCCTTCGCCGATTGAGCTGAGCGCGACGTGGTCGATCGCAATGCCGTTGTCGTTTGTCGCCAACGCGAATTGAAACCACGCGCTTGTCAAATCCTCCAAACCGCGGGGTATCTGCATCGACCTCTCCGGCGGGGATGGTTACAAGTAGTCCGGGTCGCGTCCGTCCGGGAACGGCTGTGCACGGTCCATGATCGGGCTGTCGCCGGGCCGCATGTTTTCGTGTGCGCGTTTCCAACCGGCGAACGTGGAGAGAATGTGCAGAGGATCACCGTGAATTTCCGTGAAGCCGCCGTTGACCGCGCGCGTGTCGAAGTAGGCTGCATTGACGTCGTCTGCCCATAGCTCGCAGGCGTTGACGAAACCCATGTCCAGCAAGCGGGTGCGTGCGGCAGCAAAATCGTTGACCAGACAGCCGGCGTGATGGAAGCCTTCCTCTCCCGGTTGGTACATGTCCCGGTAGATCGATGGTGCGTCATCGTGCTGCTGGATGAACTGGATCTGCACATCACCCAGATAGCCGAACGCGTAAGACACATCCGCCTGTACATCCGAGCCGCGAAACTGAAACTTGTCGCAGCGATGATGTGGCGAGAGCGCGAACGGCCCGGCACCGTAGAGTTTGTGCCACTTCACCGCGGCTGCCTCCACATCGTTGACGAAATAGGCGAATTGGAAAATCGGATAGATCATGTTCTGGCTCCCCTGCGATCAGGGTGAGCGTATCAAGGAGACAGGCCGGCGTCATGCGCGCGCTTTCGTGGCGCCGTCAGCCGCTGATCTGTCACACTGGTACTGAAGGTGAGGGAGGTCGACCGGCTGCGATGAAACACGATGCAACCAATGTGTCGCTGGGGGAGGTGACGTTCCTCGACCCTGACGTGCAGGAAAACCCTTTCCCAGTCTACGAACGTCTTCTTGCCCAGGCGCCGGTTTTCTACGATGCGCAGGCAGGGTTTTACGTCATCACGCGCTACGCCGATGTCCGCATGATCCTCACGGATCCCGTGCGCTTTTCCAGCGCTGCGACCATCGAGCGCATGCGGGAGACGCTGGCGCCGGAACGTGCGCGTCGGGCGCAGGAAATATATGAGCGGGAAGGCTGGCTGCCGGCGCCGACGCTGTCCCTGCTGGATCCGCCTCGGCATAAAGCGGTGCGGGCGATCTTCGTCAAGGCCTTGCGCGCAGGCATGGTCAGCGCGCTGGACCCGCTGGTGGAACGGTATGCCTACGCGCTTGTAGATGATTTCGCGGCGAGTGGTACGTGTGATGTCGTCCAGGCGCTTTGCGTGCCGCTGCCGTTGATGGCGATCTGCAGCCAGGTCGGCGTGCCAATCGACGATATCTGGCGCATCAAACGGTGGACGGATGCCTGGGTGCGCCGGTTCAGCATGATGCAGTCGGTGGAGGAGGAAGAGGCGAGCATCCGGGAGGAAATCGCGTTTCAGCACTACTTCCGGGATGTGGTGGAGAACCTGCGCCTGCAGCCGAATGGCTCGATTCTGTCCGATCTCGTCAACACCCGCCTCGATGACGGCAGCCGGCTCACCTATGGGGAGATCGTCTCGCATCTGCTGTCGGACATCTTCGTTGGTGGCAGTGAAACTGCCACGAACGCCATGTCGGAAGGGGTGCTGCATCTGTGCCGTAATGCCGATGTCTATGCACGGTTGATGAGCAACCTCGATGTACACCTGCCGAGATTCGTGGAGGAATCCCTGCGGCTGCAGTCACCGGTGCAGGGGCTGTACCGGGTAACGACCTGCGAGGTCGAGCTGCACGGCGTGACCCTTCCCGCCGGGGCCCTGCTGAACCTGCGTTTTGCGGCGGCTAACCGCGATGAGACACAGTTTGCCGGTGCGCACCAGTTCGACCTCGAGCGCGGCAACGCCGGAGCGCATCTGGCGTTCGGATCAGGAATTCACCACTGCGTTGGCGCACCGCTGGCGCGGCGGGAGCTCTACTGGGGATACAGCGCGCTGTTGCGCAGGTGCCGCAACATCCGGCTTGCGGATGATCGGGCGCCCACGCACGTTCCAGGGTTGATGCTTCGCGCCATGCGGTCGCTGCACATCGCGTTTGATTCTTGATCGGGGTTGCAGGACGTTGCGCAGCGAGGCCCATCAGGTTGGTTGCTTGTGGACTGGTTAGCTCGCTGGTCGTACAGGTCGAAACTGTATAGGCGAAGACCACGCCCGCTCCTGGAGTGTGGCGGCCAGATCAGAACGCGGCTTGCTACCTGCCTTGATTGCGTCCCAGGTGTTCCACCGGCAGGTTGGATTTTCCAGTACTCGGGCGTAGTAGAAGGCACGTTCGCTACTATCGAAGTTCGGGTCGGTCCACGATGTACGCATCTCGACATCGCCAGTGTTTGCGGCGATGCTGCAATCACTCAGGTTCACGGTAGCGCCGTTGTCCGGACAGCGTCCGGTCGCTTCGTTCACGGCCACGCTGCCGGCGCATGCAACGTCGATAACGTCTTCATGCGTTTCGCCGGCTGCGTCGATCCACCCCTTGATGATCTGAAGCCGCTGAAGCGGGGCGCTGTTGGGATCTGCTTGTGCCCATATTGCGAACGTCGGCGCACGTTTGGCAGCAGATTCATCCGGGGGTAGCTCAGCGCCCATGGTCACGCCGTTTTCGTAAGCACGTGCCACACCATCGGTCGTTTCGAGCAAGTCCGCCGGCAGGTCGTACCCTGCAAAAAATCGCAGGCGGATTCTCGGCCCGGAAGTCGCGAAAGTTTCCTTTCGTCGGAACGCTGCGTAGATGGATTCGCGCGTGTTCTTTTCGGCCCAGACTGCGGCAAGGCCAGACGCACCAAACTCCTGCTGCTGTCCGCCCATGAACTTCTCGCCGTCTACTTCCACGACTTCCTGTCCCGGGAGAAATCCGAACAGCGTGCCATCCAGCAGGCCTAGCGGCACTGAGCCTCGCAGATCGGCCGTTGCGGACAAGAGTCCCAGTTTCGAGGAGAAGTTTGACTCGTCATTTTGAGCCGCACCGGTATGTGTGTCGCTGGAGCCAATGACGCCGAAGGCAAACGGGTTGGTGATGCCTTGCGCTTCCAGCTCCAATCCGCGTCGCCAGGCTTCGCGCACATAGCTACCCTCGGGCTTGCTGGGCATGGCTTTTCCCATGCCGACGCCGCGGGTGCTCACCAGTTCGAAGCCCGCCCATTCATCTCGGGTGGACAACGCAGGGTGGGTTTCGGAAGTTCCTTTTATCTGCGTGATCTCCACCAGCGGTTCGTTGCGGATTCGCTTCACCGCATACTCGTCATCGAAGGGGTCCCCGGCCCAGTCCTCCAGCTTGAACATGTGGCCGTTGGACTTGTTGGAGTTGTGCGGTATGGCCAGCGATTCCACACCTGCCTCGCGCAGCGCGTCCATCCAGTTCCACAGGTCTTCAGGATCCCGTGAGTGCATACGCGAGAACGGTACTTCGGGTACGCGATCACTGCTTTTGAACACCACGTTGCGGTGCAGGCTGCCGTTATCGTCCGAGGTCGTGGTGTATTCGTAGGCGACAAACGTGGTGAAGCGCCCCGGGTCGTTGTGCGCATCCGCCGCCCTGATGGAATCCGCCCAGGCGCTCCTGGTGATGGCGAGCGGCTCCTCTCGTTCCACCTCTCCATCAACGATGGCGAGAGCCAGCGCGCGACCTAAGCCGAAGCTACGCATCCGGTTCAAGATGCTCATGCGGCCCAAGTTGTCTGGTGCGTTCAGATCGTGCACAACCTGTGCAAATGCGTGTCTGGAGATCGCACTGCTCGTGTCGGCGGCCATCGCAGCGACGCCCATGAACATGCCGTGGTCCGTCACACCGTAGAAGTCCAGTGGTTCGCGTAGTTGCATGTCGAACCCTGCCGGATTCTTGATCGCTTCGCCTTTGGCAAAGCGGTAGGCGTCCTCCGGCGACGCAACCGTGCCAAAGGCAAAAGCGTCGAAAGAGTACCTGGTGTGCACGTGCAGGTCGCCAAAGTATGCGTTACGTATCGGGTTAGCCACCGGCAGGGTGCTACCTATCTGATCGGGGCCGGATTGTTTGCCGCGTTCGACAATTGTGTGCTCGGTTTCGAAGAGCGGCTTGGCCAACGCTGTGCGTTGCGCATCGGTCGGTTGGGTCCCACCACCCCCGCAGCCGATAGTGAGGAAAACCAGCGTAAGCAGATACCACCATCGACAACGTGACATCATCCGCCGGCTCCCGCTTGCGGAATGTACTGAATGGGCGAAGACCAGGCCCGCTCCTGCAACGTGGCTGCCAGGTCGGAGCGCGGTTCGGTTCCTGCACGGATGGCGTCCCATGTGCTCCACCGGCAGGTGGGATTCTCCAGCACACGCGCGTAGTAAAACGCACGCTCGCTGGCGTTGAAGTTCGGATCGCTCCAAAGCGCACGCAGTTCGGCATCGCCCGTGTTCGCGCGCATGCTGCAGTCGCTGAGATCCACGCTGGCGCCGTTGTCCGGGCAGCGTCCACCGGCTGCATCTACCTGTACTCCACCGGCGCAAGCCACATCGAAAACGGCTTCATGGGTGTCACCCGTGGTGTCGATCCACCCTTTGATGATCTGCAGCCTTTGCAAAGGCGCGCTGTCGGCGTCAGCTTGTGCCCAAATGGCAAACCGGGGCGCGCCCTTGGTTTCGGGGTTCGATTGCTCAGGGGAGAGGTCCGCGCCCATGGTCACGCCGGTCGCGTATGCGCGCGCCACGCCATCGGACATGTCCATCAAATCATCGGGAAAACCGTAACCTGCAAAGAAGCGCAGCCGCATGCGCGGTCCGGACGTCGCAAAAGTCTCCTTGCGTCGAAACGCTGCATAGATTGCCTCGCGCGTGTTCTCCTCCGCCCACACCGCGGCAAGACCTGAGGCCCCATAGGTGGGGCCAGCGCCGCCAAGGAAGGTTTCTCCATCGACTTCAGTCATCACGTTGGGTGCAGCGGTTTTGAATATCAGCCCGTCAATGACGCTGAACGGAACGGAACCGCGCAGCTGCGCGTCTGCAGACAACACGCCCAGTTTGGAGCTGAAGTTGGATTCGTCGTTCTGCGCGGCTGCGGTGTGCGTGTCGCTTGAGCCGATCACACCGAAGGCATACGGATTGGTGATGCCTTGTGCTTCCAGTGTCAGACCACGGCGCAGGGCATCGCGCACATAGCTCCCCTCAGGCTGACTGGCTAAGTTGGTGGCGACGCGGAACTCCATCAGTTCAAAGTTGGCCCACTCATCAGTGGTAGAGAGTGCAGGATGTGTTTCAGAAGTGCCTTTGATCTGCGTGATTTCCACAAGCGGCTCATTGCGCATGCGTTGCATCGCGTACTCTTCGTCTATGGGAGCACCGGAGAAATCAACCAGTTTGAACATCTGGCCGTTGGAACCGTTTGAATTGTGCGGGATCGCCATGGATTCCACGCCAGCATCGCGCAGCGTGTCCATCCAGTTCCACAGGTCTTCGGGATTGTTGGAATGCATGCGGGAGAACGGTACTTCAGGAACTCGATCGCTGCTCTTGAACACGACGTTTCGATGGAGGTTTCCGCGATCATCCGAACTGGTCGTGTACTCGTAGGCGACGAAGGTGGTAAAGCGGCCTGGATCGTTGTACATGTCTGCGGCATTGATCGTGTCCGCCCACGCTCGCCGGGTGATGGTCAGAGTTTCCTCCGGGTCGATCTCTCCGCTGGCGATGCCGGGTACCAGGCCTGCGATCAAGCCAGCAAAGCTGCCGGTGCGACGAGGCAGGCTCCAGCGATCCATATTGTCCGGTGCGTTCAGGTCGTGCAGCACTTCGGTGAACGGGTACCGGGAGAAGTCACTGCTCGTGTCGGCCGCTACGGGTGCTACACCCATGAACATTGCATGATCGGTGACGCCGTAGAAGTCCAGCGGCTCTTTAAGCTGCATGTCATAGCCTGCGGGATGTTTGATCGACTCACCTCGAGCAAAGCGATAGGCGTCGTAGGGTGTTGCCAACGTACCGAAGGCATAGGCATCGAAGGAGTAGGTGGTGTGCACGTGCAGGTCGCCGAAGTAGGCGTTGCGTTCCGGGTTCGGGGCCTGATTCACGCTACGGTCGACAATCGTGTGATCCGTCGGGAACAGAGGGTCCGCGAACCCAGCCGGCCTTTGATTCGGATCTGGTGGGCTTTCGTTTCCGCAAGCCGCCAACAGAAAAGAAAACACGACGGCGGTGAATGCTCTTTTACATGCCAGCATCAGTATGCTCCCTGATCCACATCAACCTGGGTGTGTGGATTCAGGTCCTGGTTGGGATCCACGAGGTGCCCGGCGGGAAAGCTGACAGAGATAGCGGTGTCGGTAGTGTCGAGGCACAGAAGGTGGTTGTTGTCCCCGTCCTCCAGGTCTGCAAGCCTCGCTGGAATCACCTCTGCGGTAGTGCCGTCCGCGCGCTGCACCGTTACTCGGTAGGCCTGCCGCTCTGCATCACCGACTTCCTCTCGTCCTGGTCGGCGTACGCCGCCGGTCCAGGTCACTCGGACCGCCTGCGCAACGCCTTCCGGGCAGGTGGTGCCCCGGGTATCCGGGGCCAGATTGGCAATCGGTATACGCTGCGCCAACACGAGGGAGGGGCCAGCGTTCAGCGGGATAATTTCCGTGGACGAACCTTGGAAATTCACCTGCTTGCCACTCTGCGAGTGTGCGGCTGCTGACAAAAGTTCACCAACTACTTGAACGGACACCGGTGGATCATCGTCCGAATTGCCAAACTCGCCGATTAGCAACACCGTGCGGAGCTCACCGGGATCTTGAGCCGGCCTGAGCGTGGCACAGCTCGGTACTCGCAGCTCACCGGATGCCGTGACGACCTGGAAGTCATCGGGCTGTAGCGTTGCCTGGTCGACCGTTTGCGACAATACGACGGGCATTCCATCCATGCCTGCGGCGCCGAGACAGAGCATGTTTGCACGGAACGGCAACTCGTTGTCCAAGCCGAAGAACGCGGAAAGCAGCGAAGCCGGCTCACCGGCTGCATCGGCCTGCGCTATCGCCTGCATCGAAGTGGTCGTTACCAGTGCTGACATGAGTACAACACCCGGCCCTGTTCGCCACGTGAGGTTCAAAATGATTTTTCCTTACTCCTTACTACGTTTCGAACGCATCGGGAGTTATCGTTGCACTAGCAATAATTAGCATAATGCTAAATATGTGGCTAGGATTATGGTTGATGCAGCAGTGGCTAGCAAGCGAAGAAGTGCCGAGGTGCAGGCAACCCATGAATGAAAGGAGTGACTGATGGTACGGTCCAAGGCCGGCGGCGAACTGCAACGGACGCCTGCGGCAAAGAAGCGGCGCAACAGAGCCGAAACCGAGCAGCGACTGATCGATGTGGCCCTGGAACGCATCCGCACGAACGGCGTGTTAGCGGGGCTCAATCTCAGAGAAGTTGCACAAGGGGCTGGGGTCAACCGGGGAAACATTTACCACTACTTTGGTTCTCGGCAGGAGTTGCTGCGAGCAGCGATCAACCGGCGGTTCGATGCGGTGCTCGACACCCTGGTTGCCAGCAAGCGGAATTTGCGTTTTGTCGAGCGCAGATCCAAAGTCTTTCGCGCGATAGACACGATAGATGACAGTAAACTCCGGGCGTTGCTGGTGCTGGATGGCGACGACGAGGTCGACCCCATGCCTCAGTATGAGCGCGCTATCAGCCGTTTACGTCAGGACGTCATCGACGGAGACATCCATCCGGACCACGACCTCGAAGCGCTGCACGCCACGCTCACGGTGCTGCTGAGAGGCTACCGAATCTTCCGAGCACCCATTGCCAAGCGCATGGGCATCAGTGCCAAGGCGCTGGATGGCCGTGTCACCGCGATCGTGCGCACGTGGCTAGTCTCAATGGCCGATAGCCCTAAAAGCGCACCGGGAGGCTGAGCAGCGGCTCAACCCGCCGGCGGCGCTTCCTGCCGTCCACGCAGCAACCGTCCAGGCAACAGCCCCGATGCCTCGCCGTTCTCATAGATCACCTGGCCGGACTTGATGGTCATGTCGATGCCATCCGCGCGCTGCAGGAAGCGGCTGCCACCGGCAGGCAGGTCGTGGGCGATGTGCGGCGTGTGCAGCTTGAGTGCGTCGAAATCGATGACGTTGATGTCCGCTTTGAAACCTTCGGCAATCTGGCCCCGGTCGTTGAGCGAGTACAGTTCCGCCGGCTGACCGCACAACATGTGGATGGCCGCGGCCAGATCGATTTGCTGTCTGTCCTTCACCCACTTGGTGAGCAGGTAGACGTTGGCACTCGTGTCGCAGATGGAGCCGACGTGGGCGCCGCCGTCACCGAGTGCTGCCACGGTGTAAGGGTGGGTGAGCATTTCCGGAATGTGCTGCGAGAAATTCGCCGCCGGGATGTAGACCAGGTTGCTGCCGTTGTTGCCGAGGAAGTAGTCGTACAGCCATTCCTCTGCGTCGCGGCCTTCTTTTGCCGCCTGTGCCGTGACTGAGTCCTCCCGCTTCGGCAGGTACTCGATGGGGTCTTCCAGCGGGTACATGTTGTGGAAGCGCTTCTCGAAGATCTCCACGAACACGTGCGGGTCGACGCAATCTTCCTCGAGGATGCGTGCCTTCACCGCCGGGTCGCGCAGGCGCTCGATTTTCTCGTCCCAGGCGAGTGCCTCGTCGCCCATGATGGCTTCGAACGTTGGGCGCTTGTAGAAGGAGCTCATGGAGGCTGGGTGTCCCTGCAGGATGCCAACCGGGCGGGAAATCACCTGGCCGCGAATGTCGAGGCCGTCGGCCTGGGCCGCTTCGATGCGCTTGAGTTGTTCGTGCCAGAGGTCCGGCGTGGTGGCAAGGTCGAGCAGCGTGAACGTGCCTTTGGCGCCGGAGCGCTCGCTGATCTCGCGCAGAATGCTGAACTCGTCTTCGGCGTCCTCCCAGTCGGAGATCATCTGAAACACGCTGCCGCGTGCAGCAGACAGGGATTCACCGAGCTGCTTCAGCTCATCCGTGGCCGCGCGGTAGGTGGGCACGTTGTCGCCGCTGCTGCTGCGGTGCACCAGCGTGCGGGAGGTGGAAAAACCTACGGCGCCCGCTTCGATGCCTTCGCGCACGAGTTGCTGCATGCGGGCGATGTCCTCAGCGGTGGCCGGCTCGCGGTTGACGCCGCGTTCGCCCATCACGTAGACGCGCAGGGGGCCGTGCGGGAGGAGGGCGGCGATGTCGATGTCTCGTGGCCGCGCCTCCAGGGCGTCGAGAAACTCCGGAAACGTTTCCCAGTTCCACGGCAGTCCCTCATTCATGGCCGTGCCGGGAATCTCTTCCACGCCTTCCATGAGCTTCACCAGTACTTCGTGATCCTCCCTCCGGCACGGCGCGAAGCCTACGCCGCAGTTGCCCATGACGATGGTCGTGGTGCCGAGGTTGGAGGATGGGTTGAGGTGCGAATCCCAGGTGGCCTGGCCGTCGTAGTGGGTGTGCACGTCCACGAAACCGGGGGTGACGATGCGGCCTGTGGCGTCCACCTCGCGGCCGGCACTGCCGTCGATGCGCTCGGCTACACGCACGATTGTGCCGCCGGTGATGGCGATGTCCACCCGGCGGGGTGCTGCGCCGGTGCCGTCGTACACTTCGCCGTTACGGATGATCAGGTCGTAATCTGCCATGGGGGTGCTCTCGTGGATTTTGGGACGCGCTCCAGATCTTACCGCTTGGCGGCGGTTGGTACATCCCGCGGTGCGTTGTGAAGCAAGCGCCAGACGATGTATCGTTTCGTTTTCGGCAGACGGGAGCGTGCAATGCGCATATCGAAGGTAATGATCCTGGGCCTGGCTGGTTTGTGGGGCGCAGCACACGGCCTGGCGCCATCGGAGGTCGTAGAGAACTTCCGGCTCATGGACAACACGGGCGGCTCGCACCACCTCTATTACTTCAGCGACATGGAGGCCGTGGTGCTCATGGCCGACAGCGCTCAGTGCGCGGTAGCGGCAGACAGCCGGCACAAGCTCGAGAAGCTGCAGCGCGAGGCCGATGGGTCCGTGCAGGTGCTGCTGCTGGATTCCAGCGGCTCGGCGGTCACCGCAGACGGTGTGCCGGTGCTGGTGGACGATGCCCAGCTCGTAGCGGCTGCTTTGGAGCTCAACGAGGCAGGCGAGGTCCTGGTGGTGGATCCAAAGTCATGGACGCTGGCCTATCGAGGTGGGGTGAACGCCACATTCGATGCAGCCCTCGCGGCTGTGCGCGCTGGTGAGGCGGTAGAAAAAGCCGAAAGCAATACCGGTGGTTGTGCCGTTGAAGTTGCGCAACCGGACGGCACGGCGCTCACCTATGTGGAACATATTGCCCCCATCCTTGAGAAGAACTGCGTGAGCTGCCACCGGGAAGGCGGCATCGGTCCCTGGCAGATGAACAGCTACCTGCTGGTGCGCGGCTTCGCGCCGATGATTCGCGAAGTGCTCATGACCAAGCGCATGCCGCCATGGCATGCAGACCCGACCGTCGGTCACTGGGGCAACGACCGTTCGCTGTCGGTTGCCGACCGCCAGGCCATCGTTGCCTGGGCGGATGCGGGGGCGCCCCGCGGCGAAGGTGAAGATCCGCTGGTCGGGCTCGTGCACGACAACTCCGTATGGGGCGCGCTCGGCGAGCCGGATCTGGTGATCGATATCCCTGCCACCGACGTGCCGGCTTCTGGCGTGGTGGACTACCAGTACAAGTATGTTCAGAACCCGCTGGATCGGGACGTGTGGGTGCGCGCCTCGCAGATCGTGCCGGGCGACCGCACCGTGCTGCACCACGTGATCACCCGGGCTGGGCACCTGGAGACCGAGGGTCCGCGCAAGGGCCGGCTTTCCAACCGCTCGTCCATCGGCGGCCTCGCCGGCTATGTGCCCGGCATGGTGGTTCGTGCGCTCCCCGAAGGCACAGGTACCTTCCTGCCGGCAGGCGCGCATCTGGAGTTCCAGATGCACTACACCACGTCCGGCAAGGCATCCACGGACAGCTCGAAGATCGGTATCTACTTCTACGACGAGGAGCCGGAGTTTCCGATTCGCAACATGATCCTGGCGAACGGTCGGCTGAAGATCCCGCCCCATGCCAAGGCGCATGCCGAGCAGGCGGTGCAGGAGTTCAAGAACGATGCGCTGCTCTACAGCATCCTTCCGCATGCACACTACCGTGGTAAGGCGGCCCGCTTCGTCGCGAAGTATCCGGATGGCACCGAGGAGGTGCTGCTCAATGTGCCGAACTACGACTTCAACTGGCAGACCACCTACGAGTTCGCAGAGCCGAAGGTGGTGCCTGCTGGTACGAAGATCGTCTACACCAACTGGTGGGACAACTCGGCGCAGAATCCGGCAAACCCGGACCCGACCCGAGAAGTGCCATGGGGCGATCAGTCGTTCGATGAGATGATCTTCGGCGTGGTCACCTATCGCGACGCCACCCAGTGGGAAGCCGAGCAGCTTGCCGGTGGCAGATGACTTGTCCGCCAAGCTGATGAAGAGCCCACTCCGGTGGGCTCTTTTGTTTTGCGTGTTTGCCACTTCGCCCGGTGAGGCGTTGGAGCCGCACCCAGGGGCAGCGGTGTATGCCGAGCACTGCGCGGCTTGTCACGACGCAGCCGAAAACACACAGGCCCGTTCGCTGAACACCCTGCGCACCATGATGCCCGATCTCGTACGGCACGCCCTCACCGCCGGCCGCATGAAGGCGCAGGGCGATGCGCTCACGCCGCAGCAACGTGAAGATGTCATCCGTTATCTGGCGGGCGCAGTGCAGGGGTCGGATGCCTGGGAAACCGAGATGCTCTGCGCCGATGGCGTGCGTCGGGCGGATACGGCGGGAACACCTGCGGTACCGTCGTTCGGCATCAACCACAAGAACCATCGGCGCCTCAGCGCCGAAGCCGCTGGGCTGCATACCGCCGATATGCCAAACCTGGAGCTGGCCTGGGTGCTCGCCTTTCCGAACGTCACCATGATGCGTTCGCAACCGGCGGTAGTGGGGCGGACGATGTTCGTCTCGCCGGTGGAGAGCCGCAAGGTGTATGCCTTCGACATCGCCTCGTCCCCTTGTTTGCGCTGGGTGTACGAGGCGGATCGTGTGCTGCGCACCAGTATGACCTTTGGCGAGTTGCCAGACGGCCGCGCGGTGCTCGTGTTCGGTGACATGGAAGCGGCCGTGCACATGGTGGACGCGCAGACCGGTGAGGGCATCTGGCTTACGAGCCTCAAGCAGTACCCGGAATCCATCATCACCGGCACACCGCAACTGTACGGCGAGCGTGTGTACGCATCCGTGTCGCAGTTCGAGATCATGGTGGGTGCGCAAGCCGAGCATGTGTGCTGCAAGGCCAGCGGTGCAGTGGCGGCGCTGGACGTGCGCGACGGTGGGATCGAGTGGCGCACCGACATGCTGCCGAAGGCGCAGCCGCTGCGTGATCGTGGCGACGGGCAGATGCTCTGGGGGCCATCCGGCGCGCCAGTGTGGACCACACCTGCCATCGACGCGACACGCGGCCTGCTCTACATCGGCACCGGTGAGGCCAATTCTGAACCGGCGCACCCACACACGGACGCGGTGCTGGCGCTGGATCTCGAAACCGGCGCGGTTGCGTGGTCTTTCCAGGCGACGGCCAACGACATCTTCCTCGTCGGCTGCCGGCGCCAGCCTTCGCTCAACTGCCCGCCGGAATGGAGCGTGAACCGCGACGTGGACTTCGGCGCTTCCATCATCATCGGCAAGCGTCGAAACGGTAAGGACGTGCTGCTGGCGGGACAGAAGTCCAGCACCGTGTGGGCGCTTGATCCCGATGACGAAGGGCGGGTGCTGTGGCGCTGGCAGAACGGCACCGGTACGGCCAACGGCGGCGTGCACTGGGCCATGGCCTATGACGGCGACACGGTTTACGTACCGCTCAACGATCCGGGCCTGCCGCGCCCGGGGTTCGTGCCGCAGCCCGGACTGTACGCGCTGGATGTGGAAACCGGCGAGGAGCGCTGGCGCTACCGGGTGCAAGCGGATTGCGAGGGGCGGGAACAACTGGCGCCACGCTGCGCCTACCTCTACGGGCTTTCCGCAGCGCCCATCGTTGTGGATGGCGCGGTGGTGACCGGCAGCCTCGACGGCAAGCTGCGCATATTCGATGCGCTCGACGGCACGGTGCTGTTCGAATACGACACGTTGCGCGCGTTCCCTTCGGTGAACGGCGTGCCGGGGCAGGGTGGCGCCATCGACAGTGCAAGCCTTGCGGCGGCCAACGGCCTGCTGCTGGTCAACAGCGGCTACGGCATGTTCGGCCAGCCGCAGGGTAACGTGCTGCTGGCGTTTCGCGCAGGCGTTACGGTCAGTCCGTCACCTTGACCGGCGGTTGGTTTTCGCTGTTGGCCCACACCACCTCATCCGGCACGGCAAGCATCTGCGCGTAGCGTTCCGGCGGGTAGTGCATATGTGGGCCGGGGGCATCCACGCCGGGTTGCGCAACACCACCGGCCTGATCTGCATAGTGGGAGGACTGTGTGAAGCGTGCGAGCTCCGCGTCGCTGATGCCGGCGAGTGCCTGCACTTCGGGGTCTATCCAGGCGCGGTGGTCGATTGGGGCTTCGGAGTAGGATAGCTCCAGCGACAAGTTCTCCGGCCCGGCGAAATAGATGGAAACGCAGAAGCCGTGATCTGTGGGCCCGATCACCGGCACACCTTTGCTGCGCAGACGGTCGCGCATGGCCAGCAGTTCCGCGTGATCGCGCACCTTCAGCGCCAGATGCTGCATGGTGCCTTTCGCGCAGTTGGCGCCGGGGTTGCCGGCGTGTGTCTGGCCCATCACCACCGGGATATCGCCGATGTCGGGGTTGCACACGAAGGCGATGCTGCTTTCGTCGTTCAGCCGCAGAAAGCCGTGCCAGGTGTTTGCCACACCATGCATCCAGTACAAAGCCACCAGCTCCATGCCGAGCTTGTCGGTGAAAAACTCGATCTGTTCTTTCATGTTGGCGGTGGTGATAGCGAGATGGTGCAGACCCTGGACCTTGTTCATGGCAAACCCTCGTTGGCGGCGTTGAGCGCATCGTAGCGGAAGAGCTGGTGCATGGTCTTGCCCCCGGCTTTTGCGGCGGCACGGTTGCGCAACCAGGCGGGCAGCCCGGAGAGGTGGAAGACACGCGCGTTGCGGCGTGATCCCAACTGCACGCCGGCGGTGCGCGGTTTGCGCAGCGATTCATAGCGCGTAAGCGCAGTGGTAATGTCTTCGCTGCCCTGGAGGCACGCTGCCAGCACCGCGCCGTCCTCGATGGCCATGGCAGCACCCTGAGCCATGAAGGGGAGCGTGGGATGGCAGGCATCACCCAGCAGCGTGACGCGGCCCTGGCCCCAGGACGGCATGGGTGGCCGGTCGTGCAGGGCCCATTTGAACAGTGTGTGCGTGTCCATGTTGTCGATGAGCGCCTGAATGTCGGCATGCCAGCCGGTGAAGTCCGCTTTCAGTTCGGCAAGCTCGCCGGCCTCGGTCCACGATTCAACCTCCCAACCGGTTTTTTCCACGACGCATACGCAGTTTACCAGCGCGCCGCCGCGCACGTAGTAGTGCACGAAGTGACGGCCCGGGCCCCACCAGGCGGTGGACATGGGGCGAATTCTGCCGGGTGCGAGTCGATCCGCTGGCACCAGCGCGCGCCAGGCCACGTTGCCGGTGAACACGGGGGCCGCTTCGCCCCAAAGCGTTGCGCGCACGGCGGAGCGGATGCCATCTGCGCCTACGACTACATCGCCGGGCACCGCACCGTTGCCAGTGATCAGGCGCGCTTCGGCCGCATCCTGTTCGCAACCGATCACGCGGCAGCTTGTGTTCAGCGAGATGTTTGGCTGCTGCAGGGCGGCGTCCACCAGAATGCGTAAAAGATCGCCGCGGTGGATGTGGTAGTAGGGAAAGCCATAACGATCGAGCATCTGCCGGCCGAGCGGTTGCTCGCTGATCACGCGGCCGCTTCTCCATTGCCTGAACTGCGTGCCCTCCGGCAGAGATGCTCTGGCACGCAGGGCTTCCTCCAGGCCCAGGTGGTGCAGCACGCGGGTGCAGTTCGGGGAGAGCTGAATACCGGCGCCGATCTCTTCGAACGACGGCGCCTGTTCGTACACTGCAACGTCCCAGCCGGCGCGGGCCAGACACAGCGCTGCGCTGATGCCGCCAATGCCGCCGCCGGCGACCAGCGCCTTCACCGGCGCGTGCGCACCACGCGGGTACCGGCGGCGAAGTCGTGCAGGCAGCGGCGGCCGCGCAGCAGGATGGATGCATTATCTACCACCGGCAAGAGCGCCCACGCGCCGATGGCGGCAAAGCCGATGGGCAGGTAGAGCAGCGGGAAAAACAGCGCCCGCACGCCAACCAGCCGGCCGAGCGATGCCTTGCTACCGTCGCTCTGACGCACGATGGCCAGGCCCATGATGCGCTTGCCCAGCGTCTGCCCGTGGCGGTAGAGCAGCCAGCCGTTGACCAGCAGGTAACCGGCGATGCCGAGAAGAATCGGCCGCAGGATCGGCTGGAAGCCTGCGTAGGCTTCAGCGGATTCCATGGCGCCGCTGACGAGCATCACACCGATACTCACAACAGGCACGACCACGAAGTCGATAGCGGTGGCGACGAGGCGTCGCAGGGGGGGCGCGGCTGACGCATCACTCACGGTGAGTCTCCTTGTTGTTCGGTAGTTGAAGGTTCGAACACCAGCAGCGCGTTGCCGGCCTTCTGCCGGAAGCTGCCGTAGCCCGACACCGCGATGAGCTGATTGCCGGCAAGCTGCGGTCCGTGCGCATCGAAGCTGCCGCCGTGTGCCGCTACGCCGTTGACGGTGGCGAAGTCGATGAGGCTGTCGAACTGCCAGAGGATCTGTCCAGTGGTGGAGTCGTACACTTCCAGCAGTCCATCCAGGCCCCCGGCGGCGACGATACCGGGGCCGGCAACGATGGCCGCGGAAAGACCGCTCCAGCAGTCCCCTTCCGTGCAGCGTGGTGCGCGCGGCGCAGACCAGCGGGGCGTGCCGCTCGCGGCATCCAGCGCGAAGAGTCCGGGTTCCGGTTCGTCGCTGCCTGCGATCGCCGGCACGTCGCTCACGGGCACGAACAGGATCTGCCGGGTGGGGTCCACCGCCATCCCCCAGTGCACGCCGCCCAGCGCACCGCCGCGGCCGATACGGCGCTTCCAGAGCACGCGCCCATCGTCGGGATCAAGCGCCCACACGTCGCCGGACTTCTGTCCGGCCAGCACCACATCGCTGCCATCGGCGAGGCGGGTGAGCACCGGCGGAGCGCCAAAATCCACATCCGGTCCCATGGGTTTCGGGCAGTTCGGGTGCTCACGGCTGGCGGTGCAGGCCATGTTGAAGGCGTCGTCTTCGGTGGCCTGGGTCACCCAGATGATGTCGCCGGTGTCCGTGTCCAGAGCAATGATGGCATCGCTGGTGTCGGTGGCGGGGCGGCTGTAGTTCTGACCGGTGCCGAAGTAGATGCGTCGCCGCTCTTCATCCAGCGTGACGGTGCCCCATACCGGCGCGCCGCTCGGTCCGCGTTCTTCCACGAACAGGTAGTGTCGGCCGGTGACTTGTGGTGCCTCGCGAATGGTGCGCTGGTACCAGAGCAGGTCGCCGGTAGCGAGCTCCAGGGCGGCCACCGCGCCGCTGGTGGTGCAGCAGCCGTAGAACGGGTTGGCGGACAGGCCGATCTCCATGGACGACAAAGGAACGAACACCCGATCCTCGAATACCACAGGCGTGCCGGAGTAGCCCGGCACAGGGTTGTCGTGGTCGATCGGCCGGTGCCAGAGGGTATTGCCGCTTTCGGCGTCCACGGCGTAGATGCCGGTGCGCCGACCTGCAACCACCAGAATCGTGCGACCGCCTGTCTCTCCGTGGGCGATTGCCGAGCCCACATCGGCGATGTCGGTATTTTCCCAGCGCAGGCAGCCATCGGCGCGGCCGAGCGCCACCAGACCGTGGCCGCCATCGCCGATGAAGATCGTATCTTCGCTAACCAGTGGGTGCACGCGCGGCGAGCCGGTGCTGAAGCCATAGCTCCAGCGCAGCTGCAGATCCCGGGCATTGGCGGCGCCGATGGAGGTGTCGGGCTGATAGCGTTGATTGCCGCCGTCCACGCCCCAGCCGTTGCTGTAGAAGGTCTGCAGGCCCGGTGTGCGGTTTGCGCAGGGGGTGGCCGCTGCCCACGCGCCTGCGGTGAGCAGGGAGGTGACGAGAGTCAGCAGCAGGTGTTTCATGCGTGGTGCCGGAGAGTGTGCGCGCTGATCAGCTCGATGATGTGCGGCCAGAGCGCTTCCGGAAGATCGTGTCCCATACCTTCCACCACTTCCAGAACGGCGCCCGGAATAGATTCGTGGGTGTCGATGCCACCGGCCAGCGGCACCAGTGGGTCGGCGGCGCCGTGCACCACCAGCGTTGGTGTCCGCACCCCACCGAGCAGGGGTTTGCGGTTGCCGGAGGCGGCGATAGCAGCCATCTGACGCACAACCCCTGCCGGGTGGAAGCTGCGCTGGAAATCGCTCTGCGCCCGCGCGCGGAGTTCCTCCTCGGCTTCGGGGTAGGCGGGGCTGCCGATGGCGCGATTGATCTGCACCGTGCGGGCGAGCACTTCCTCCAGGGTCTGCCCGGCTGGCGAGAGCAACGCGGCGGCGGCTTCAGGGGTGGGTGGAGGCAGCTCGGGGTTGCCCGTGGAGGACATGATCGACACCAGAGAGTGCAGACGTTCCGGATGATGAATGGCGAGCGTCTGGCCGATCATGCCGCCCATGGAAGCGCCGCAGACGTGCGCGCGGTCGATATCCAGCGCATCGAGCAGGCCGATGGCGTCGCGGGCCATGTCCTCCAGGTTGTAGGGCGCCTGCACGGGCTCTCCGGCTACACCGGCAGCAAACAGAGCTGCCATGTCTGGCGTGCCGTGCGCATCGAACTTCTCCGAAAGGCCGATATCCCGATTATCGAAGCGGATGACAAAGTGCCCGGCATCAACCAGACGCTCGCAGAACGCCGGCCGCCAGCGGGTCATCTGCGTGCCGAGCCCCATCACCAGGAGCAGCGGCCGGCCGTTGCGGTCGCCAAAGGTGTCGTACTCGATCTGGATGCCGTTGGCCTGAACCTGCGCCACCTGTTTCTCCCGGGGTTAGAACAGCGCGACATGATCGTTGGCGGGGGCATGGTTGACAAGTCGCGGGCGGCCGCCAAGGATCGCTGCATGACGCGTTACGACCTGATCATCATCGGCGCCGGCATCGTCGGCTGCTCCACGGCACTCGCGCTCACCCGACGCGGCATGCGCACGCTCAACATCGATGCTCTGCCTGCCGCCGGTTACGGCTCTACCAGCGCCTCCTCGGCGGTGATCCGGCCGATGTACACCCACCTCGAGTCTGCGTGCATCGCACACGAGGCGCGTTTTCGCTGGCTTGACTGGGGCAGTTTTCTCGGACTGCCTGACGATGAGCCGCTGGCCCGCTATACGGAGTGCGGCGGTCTGATGCTGCTGCGGGAGGGCGCGCTGGCGGCGACGGAAAGTCTGCGCGATGCCATGGCGGCGGCAGGGGTCAGCTTCGAGGTGATCGATGCGGCGGCGATTGCGGAGCAATATCCCGGCATCTCGCTGGCAGGCTACGGCCCGCCGCGGCCGTTCAACGATCCGGAGTTCGGCACGCCCGCGGGCCACGCCATCACCCACGGCATCCGCGTGCGCGAAGCCGGCTTCGTGTCCGACCCGCAGCTTGCCGCACGCAACCTGCACACGGCCGCCAAACGCCTGGGTGCGGAGTTTGTGTTCAATCGCGCGGTCACGGCTGTGCGCCCGGTGGGGTCGGGCTTCGAGGTGGTCACCGATGGTGGCGTGTTTCTCGCCGACCGCCTGCTCAACTCTGCAGGCCCGCACTCCGCGCGGGTGAACGCCCTGGTGGGTGCGCAGCTACCAATCGGCACGCGGCCGCTGCGCCATGAGGTGGCGTACCTGAGCGGCGAGGGGACGCGATTTCATGCCCAAGCCGGTGTGCTGTTCGATGAGGATGCCGGCATCTATCAGCGGCCGGACGGAGCAGACATGCTCATCGGCACCACAGACCCGGCGTGCGACGAAGACGAGGTGGTCGATCCCGATACGGTGCAGAGCAATCTCACGGACAAGTGGACCCGCCAGGTCATGCGCGCCGCACAGCGTTTTCCGGACTACCGCATTCCCAACCGTGCCCGCGGCACGGTGGGTGTGTACGACACCTCTCCCGACTGGATACCCATCTACGACCGCACCGATCTGCCAGGCTATTACGTAGCTATCGGCACGAGCGGTAATCAGTTCAAGAACGCGCCGGTGATCGGCGACATCATGGCCGAGGTCATCGGCGCTGAAGATCATGACAAAGCGCCGGCAACATTGTTTCTTGAGAGCATCGGCCGTCGTGTCAACCTCGGATTCTTCTCACGCCGACGGGTCGTTCGAAGCATCCGAGGAGTGATGGCCTAGGAAACGGCCTCCGTGCCGGTAAACGCCAGCTCATCGGCCTTGCACACGAACCGCACCACGGGCAGTACCAGATGCATGGTTGATACGGTCGCCGCGATCACCTGACTCGGCGCGAGCAACGCGTTGCCCCAGGCAGCGCCGTCGAAGCTGAGGATGCGCGGCCGCAGGCGCTCCACCTGACTGGCGCTGGTCTGCATCTCCACCTGAAGCAAGCGAAGCCCCATGGGGGTGTGCGCCAGGTTGAGCGTGCCCGTGTACTGCACAGCGTCCAGGCCCATGGGTTCCGGGTCGAGAGCTTCCACATGAACTGCGCTGTCCACCTTCAGGCTGACGCCGTCATAACCGTGACGGAAATCCACCTCGCCGACCGTGAGCGGAAACCCGAGCCGCTCGCGCAGACCCGCGCAGGCGGCTTCGCTCGATACGTAGCCTCCTGTGGAGAAGCCGCGAGCGCGCACGCCGCTGCGGCAGCTCACACGGCACAGGGCGAGATCGAACGCGCCCCATGGCGAGGTCTGCACGCGCAATGCCTGCAGCGACAGGGCGGCAGGAATGGTGGGGTGCAGGCTGGGCGGTAACACCGCTTCCCGGGCGCTGTTGCGCATCTCCGCAGTGAGCTGCAGACAGAGCACGTCACCGAGATCCAGGTCTTCGTTGGAGAAAGCGGCCAACTGCGGTGCGGTGCTGGCAAGCGTATCAATATCGGCCGAACCGGTGAGCATGTCAGACCTCCACCCGGGCAGGTGTCCATACGGGACGCTCGGCATCTTCCGCGGAACGGAACTGCGGCATCACTTCGCGGGCGAACAGGCGCATGCTTTCCAGCACCTGCTCCTGCGGCACCATCTCCATGGCATTGAGCAGGAAGTTGATGCCGGTGACGCCGATGGATTCCCAGCGTTTGATGGTTGCTACGAGGTGCTCTGGATCGCCTACGCCCACCCCCTCGGGCAGACCTTTGGCCACCGATGGATCGTCTGCCGGTGGTTTCTTGGCTTTCATGGCAGCGCCCGCGTTGCCGAGTGTCTGGTAGGCGTGTGTGGGGTGTGCTTCGCGCGTCCAGTAGAGGTGCGCATTGGCCACGTTGAACGCATTGACCATCGGTACACCCACGTTGCGTGCCTGCCGGTAGTCTTCGTGGCAGTAGAGAAAATTCATGGTGTGTACCTGCTCGTTGACAAGTCCGCCCACCGGCTCGCACTGCTGGATGATGCGGTGGTACTCCTTCGTGCGGCGTTCCTGTTCCGCGTAGCCTGCGGCGGAAACGCCCAGACAGCCGAGGCCACGGTGCGCCGCATCCAGTTCCGTGCCGGGAGAGGTGACGGTCACCCACATCGGTGGGTGCGGTTGCTGCAGCGGTTTCGGCAGCACGTTGCGTGCAGGCATGCTGAAGGCTTTGCCCTGCCATTCGAATTCTTCCTGCATCCACATTTTCGGCAGCACGCGCACGAACTCATCCCAGGTCTTTTTCGTGTCGTCCGGGTTGACGCCGAAGCCGCCGAGCTCGGTCCAGGTGGAGGAGCGGGCGGTGCCGAGTTCCAACCGGCCGCCGGATATGAGATCGAGCGCTGCGGCGCGCTCCGCCACGCGTATCGGGTGGTTCATCTCCGGCACGCACACCACGGCGCCATGGCCCACCCGTATGCGACGGGTCTGGGCAGCGACGGCGGCGAGAAATGCCTCGGGTGCCGAGCAGTGCGAGTACTCCTCCAGAAAGTGGTGCTCCACGGCCCAGACGTGGTCGAAGCCGAGTTCGTCTGCCAGGCGACACTGCTCCAACGCGTTGTGATACACGCGCAGCTCATTTTCGCGGGTGAACGGCCGCGGTGTGGAAAGCTCGAAAAAGATGCCGAATTTGATGATCTTGCTCCCGTCCGTTCAGCCATTCTATGGCCGGGGTGTGCGCCTTTCAAAATACGCCGCGAGCCGCCAGAATGGTCGGTTTTGGCGGGCAGCCGCCCGGTGAATCGACGGAGGATGAGTAATGAGCGATGCGCTGGAAGCATTCCGCGCCGAGGCGCGAGCCTGGGTAGAGGAGAATTTCCCGCCGAGCCTGGCCGGAAAAGGCATGGGCATGGAAGGCGAGCTGGACGGAGATACGAAAGCCGACTTCGAACTGTGGCGGGCGCGCCTGGGTGAGAAGGGCTGGGGCGCACCGACCTGGCCGCAGGAATATGGCGGCGCGGGCCTGAGCCATCCACAAGCGAAGGTCGTCAGCGAAGAGATCAGCCGCGTGGGCGGCCTCAACCCCATTCCCGCGCTGGCGGGCATGGGCATCACCATGGTGGGGCCAACGCTCCTCGAATACGGCACGGACGATCAGAAGGCTCGTCACCTGCCGGCTACTGCGCGGGGCGAAGTGCGCTGGTGTCTGGGATTGTCTGAGCCCAATGCCGGATCGGACCTTGCCTCCCTTGCCACCAAGGCCGAGGACAAGGGCGACTACTTCCAGCTCAACGGTCAGAAGATCTGGACCTCCGGCGCGGATATTTCCCACTGGTGCGGCGCGCTGGTGCGCACGGACCCTTCCGCACCGAAACACAAGGGCATCAGCTTCGTCATGCTGCCCATGGATCAGGAAGGCGTGGAAACCCGGCCGATCCGGCTGATCTCCGGCGCATCGCCGTTCTGCGAGACGTTTTTCAACGATGCGCGTGCGGAGAAGTCGGATCTGCTCGGCGATCTCAACGACGGCTGGAGCGTGGTCAAGCGTCTCCTGCAGCACGAGCGGCAGAGTCAGACCAGTGCCGGTTCGCCGATGGCGAGCGCGAAATCCAAGGCGATCCAGGATGTAGCCAAAGAATATGCCGGCACAGACGACAGCGGCGCTCTGGCCGATGGCGATCTGCGCAGCCGCCTGGTGAACCACCTGATGGACGCCCGTTCCCACAGCCTCACGGTGCGGCGCATCACGGCGGAGGCCAAAGGTCAGGTAAAGGTGAGCGCCGCGGCGTCGATTCTTAAGAACTCCGCCACGCGCATCTCCCAGACGAAGTCCGAGCTGACCCTGGAAATCATGGGCGCGCAGGGCCTTGGCTGGGAAGGTGCCGAGTTTACTGCCGAGGAAAAGAACACGGTGCGCGAGTGGTTGTGGGGCAAAGCCATATCCATCTATGGCGGCTCCTTCGAAGTGCAAAAGAACATTATCTCCAAGAACATCCTCGGTCTCCCCGAGACCACGCAGAAAGGGTAGGGCACGAACGTGGCAGCACTGACAGAAGAACAAACGATGATCCGCGACCAGGCTCAGGCCTGGGCCACCGAGCAGGCGCCGGTAGCAGCGTTTCGCCGCATGCGTGATGCGGGTGTGGCTAACCGGTTTGAGCCGGCGACCTGGGAATCTATGGTCGAGATGGGCTGGACCGGCATCCTCGTGCCGGAAACCTACGGCGGTTCCGACCTCGGCTACCTCACCTTCGGCGTGGTGCTCGAACAGCTTGGCCGCCAGCTCACCGCTTCGCCGCTGTACGCCTCAGCGCTGGTAGGCGCCTCGGCGGTATTGCTGGGCGGTAGCGATGCGCAGAAAGAGGCATTGCTGCCGAAGGTGGTGGACGGCTCTGAGATCCTCACGCTGGCGGTGGACGAAGGCCCGCGGCACACGCCTGGAACGATGGCAACGGCCGCGGAGGCAGATGGCGATGGCTACCGTATCACCGGCCGCAAAGCGCAGGTGCTGGAAGGTATGTCGGCCACGGCGTTCATCGTGGCAGCCAACGGTCCAAACGGAATCGGCCTGTTCCTGGTACCTGCCGATGCATCGGGTGTCAGCCGCACCGCTTTGAGCACCGTGGACAACCGCGGCTACGCCCACGTGGATCTGGTTGACGTGCGCGTGGGTGGCGATGCGCACCTCGGCGATGCAGACGTACTTGAAGCCGTGCTCGATCGTGCCCGCGCCGGTCTCGGTGCCGAGATGCTGGGTGTGGCCTCGCAGGCGTTCGACATGACGCTCGACTATCTCAAAACGCGGGAGCAGTTCGGCCGGGTCATCGGCTCGTTTCAGGCCCTCGGACACCGCGCCGCGGATCTCTACTCGCAGATGGAGCTTGCCCGCTCCTGTGCGGAAGCGGCGCTCATGGCCGTGGACGCTGGTGCCGAAGACACCGCTGAGCTGTGCTCGCTGTCGAAGGCTAAAGTGGGTGACTTCCTGCACGAGATGTCGAACCAGCTCATCCAGATCCATGGCGGCATCGGCATGACCGATGAATTCGACGCGGGGTTATATCTCAAGCGTGCCCGGGCATTGGAACCGCTGTGGGGCAATCAGGCGTTTCACCGCGACCGCTACGCGCGGCTGCTCGGGTTCTAGGGTCGCATACGCGGGCGTGCTGCCGTTCAGGCGGCCGCCTGCTGCTCGATCTGCGCCTTGAGGGCTGCGTTTTCTTTCTCGAGATCCTGAATGCAGCCCATCATCTCGCGGCTGTCCTGCGTGAACTGCTTGAGCAGCTTGCGCAGGTCCGCTTCGTCCTTGCCGGATTCCAGATCGGCAATCTTTTCTTTGAGGGCGACGTTTTCCGCTGCCAGTGCGTCCTGCTCGCTGTCGGAAGCACCTTCGTCATCGAGGGGTTCCGGCCATGAAGGCGCCTCGTAACTGAGGGCATCGTCCAGCGGTGCGTACCGCTCGAAAGCGTTGCGCGCTGCTTCGCCTGTTTTGCCGGGCAGGGCAGCGGCGTCGTCCCAGGCGAGCTTGCGCAGTTCAGCCCAGGTGCCGGCGATTTCCGGGTCACCTAATAGAGCACCGAGCTCATCGGCGAGCTTTGCGTTCGCCTGCAGCTCATTGCCGAGAATCAGGCGCTGGATTTGCGCCAGCGGTTCGTCGCCGGTGACCGCAGCCAGCGTCTCGCGCACATGCGCCTGCCACGCCTCGCCGCCGTCCGGCGCGGTGGCGGCCTGCTGGCAGGCGTCGCGCAGCGCATCATTTTCCCGTGTCAGGCGGCGGTGATGCAGCGCGAATACGACACATGCGCCGATCAGGCACAGCGCCAGCTGTAGAACTGCGAATACGGGCCAGGTCACGTGGTACGCCCTTCGAACGAACTCAGAACAAGTATAGAAGTGATCCGCGGAAGGTCACGGCTCAGGTTGGCGACGTGATCTTCGACAGACTCTGAATAAATTGCTCGAGCCGGCGTCGATCGGTAATCGGCATTTCCGTGAGCTCGATGCCGCAGATGTAGGTGCGGGAAAGCGCCTTTTTCTGCACGTGGCGCACTACTGCCTTGCTGGTCAGCGTGAGCAGGTTGGGGATCGTGATGGCGCAGGTTTCCACACTCTCCTCCCGCTGGGGTGGCGGTTTGGGGGCGCTGAACTCTGCACGCAAACCCCCGGCAGATATGTCCAATATTTTGCCTATGATGGGCTGATCGCGGTACAGCGTCACCCTGGCACCGCGGGTGCTGACCCGCATGGGGATGCGGTAGCGCTCGGCACGGCGCCGCTGCTGCACCAGCATGCTTTGCGGGAGGCGTACCCGATAGAAGGGCAGGCCACGTTCTTCTTCCCGGCTGATGATCTGCATCTCCTCGATGAACGCATACAACCCCTTGATCCGCGCGGTGGCAGAGACCTTCTGGCGTGGGGTGAGCATCACCATGGCGCTGCGCGGGCGGATGTCTTCGATGAGGAGCTCCCGCTCGGAGACGTCCAGCACGCGGGCCTGCATGGGTTGATCGAGCTGCTCGATGCGCAGCGTCAGATCGGCACGCTGGTCGCGAAACACCCGCAGGGTCGCTGCGACGTTCTCCGCATCGTGGATGTATTGGGTTTCCGGCGAATCTACGCCGAGTTGCGGCTGCGCGCTCACAGCACCGCCCCACGGCCACAAGGGCCGCTATGTTCAGGCGTTGGCGATAGCAGGCCCGAGGTTGTCGGGGCTGCGTGCGGATGTTCCTTCCGCTCCGTACAGGGCATACGCATCGTGACCGTTCAATACACCGATGAGTTCACGTACGGATCTTTGCGAACGGTGAACGATCTTACCGTTAACTGCGTTTAGATCTTTGGCTTCCCGGGCAAGCGCACAGAGCCGGGTGTGATGCGCGTCAAGGTTTTGCCGGTCCTGGGCGGGTGCCTGCTCCACCAGATCGGCCAGCGGCGCCGGCAGCACGCGCAGCCGTTCCTCGATCTGCTGGCAAACGGCGGATTTCTGCTCCGTCGCCTCGCCAAGACGGGTGTAGGACTGCGCCTTCAGTGCGGCCCTTTCCTGTTCGAGCGTGCCGATCAACGCCTCCTGCAGTCCGAGGAGGGTCTGAATGGTGCTGAGCAGCTCTTCAGTTTGAAACTGGGAGTTGGTCATAATCTATTGAATTAATTCACTTTCCAGGCGGGTAAAATTCTCGGCCAGCCGCTCAGGATCTACGTGGTAGCGGCCCTCTGCGATGGCCTGGCGGATGGATTCAACACGACCGGCGTCGAAGGGTTCCACCGACTGGTTGAGCGAGATCTCCTGCAATGCAGCCGCGTCACGACTGAGGCGTACGGTGTCGCTGCTGTTGCTGGAGCCTTCTGAGGAAGCCGCACGGTTTGCACGCTGCTCGCCCTCGGCCTTTGCCCGGGCTGCCGCCTGCTCGCGCAGCTGGTTGCTGTTCAGATGACGTATGTCCATGCTTTGAGTCTGCAAAATCGACTAACCTGTGTACGCTATCGGCGGTCTACACACTTACTTTAGCTACTTTTTGCCAACTGGGTAGCAATCGGCCGGACCTCGCGCGATGGCGGTCGAGTGCTGACAACGCCCGCTGCGAGCACCCAGGCTCGCACGGTGCGCCCGGAGCTCGCGTTCTTGACGCGGATCTGCTCGCCCCGTGCACCATTTTCCAATGCTTCTGCGGTGGTGGTGATGGCGGCCTGGCCGATGCGGGCGCGCAACTGCACGATATCTCCTCGGGCCACTGCCGGTAATGCGCGCAACATGCTCTGCGTGAGGACGGTGCCGGCCGGCAGGTTGCGGGTGGTGGCGTACGAGTCGCTGGCCGGTGTGCGTCGCAGACTTTCGCCGCGAATGCGCGAGATGTCCCGTCGCTGGAGCTGCACATCACTTGCCACTAAGCGCTCCCCCCGATTCATGGCGCGGCGTGTCACCAGCACTGGTACATGTACCGACACGTCCGCTGCCACGAAGAGCTTCCACGGACGCGGCCCGCGGCAGGTGAGGGCGACGTGCACACGGCCGAACAGACGACTCCCCCGAGGTTCGACCTGCAGCTCCGCGCAATCTGGCAGCTCAACGCGAGAGTCCAGCGGTTGCACGGCCACTTCGATATCCGCATTGGGGTAGCGGGTTTGTGCCTGTGTCATGACAGCATCGCGCACCGCCCCGCTGAACACCTCGCCGGCTGCCGGAAGGTGGACGATCAGCAACAACATGCCGATCAACGTTCGAATATAGGGTACTTGCATGGCTCGCCTTGGCGACGTCGGTAGCTTTAGTAAAGCACGCGCTGTGCGGTGCGCAGGCGGCGGCAGAACATTGCCGGCAAACCGGCAACACCTGTCGTCTCGCGGGCGTGTCTGCATCCGGAAACGCACGTTTCACCGGGATTTCTGACCTGGCACGGCTTTTGCCTCGTGACTCGACGACGAGCACTACGGGCACAAACCGTGAAGATCAGTCTGGACAACGCATTGGGCATTCACCCGCAGGCATTGGAGCTGCGTTCCGCACGCACCCAGGTGCTGGCGCGCAACATCGCCCATGCAGATACGCCTGGGTTCAAGGCGCGGGACATCGATTTTCAGGATGTGCTCAAACAGCGTATGGATGCAGGCTCCGCCCAGGTGCGTACCCGTCGCACCCATCAAGACCACCTCACGCCGTCGTACCAGGCGGGAGATGCACAGGTGAGTTACCGCGTTCCGACGATGCCCAGCCTCGACGGCAACACCGTGGACGTGCAGACGGAACAAGCCAAATTTGCACAGAACAATCTTCAGTTCCTGGCGAGTCTACGCTTTGTCAACGGCCGCCTGAATGGCCTGATGAACGTGATACGCGGCGAATAAGGGAGGGAGTAGAACTATGTCTTTGATGGGAGTTTTCGACATCGCCGGCAGCGGTATGAGCGCTCAGTCTGTGCGGCTCAATACCACGGCCAGCAACATCGCCAACGCGGAGAGCGTGGCGGAGGACGCGGAAAAGACCTACCGCGCACGGTACCCGGTGTTCGCCGCGCAGCTGGACAATGCCGGAGGGCACCTGCCCCTGACGGCCGAAGAGGGTACTGGCGAAGGCGATCAGGTGTCGGTACTCGGCGTAGTAGAGAGCGACAAGCCGCTGAACCTGCGCTACGAGCCGGATCACCCCTACGCAGACGAGAACGGCTATGTCGCCTACCCCAACGTCAGTGTTGTGGAGGAGATGGCCAACATGATCTCCGCCAGCCGCTCGTTCCAGCTCAACGTGGAAGTCATGAATACGGTTCGCACGCTGTCCGAACGCGTGCTCAGCATGGGACAGTAAGGAGGAATTATGGACATCGCATCGCTTGCTGGTTTGCGTACCGCTCAGGACTTGGGTGGCCAGAGTGCCGGCGTGGATCAGGGTGAGGAGCTGGGTAAGACCGCCTTTCTGGAGCTCATGATCGCGCAGATCAACAATCAGAATCCGCTGGACCCGGCCAAGAACGAAGAGTTCGTCGCCCAGCTGGCGCAGTTCTCCAGCGTGGAAGGTATTCAGAACCTGAATACGTCAATGGCCGACATGGCGAGTTCCATCAAGGCGAGCATGACTCTGGATGCAGCAAGCCTTGTGGGTCGATCGGTACTGGCCTCAACCAACATCGCATCGATGAACGGCAACGGCTTCGTGGGCAACATCAACCTGGGCGAGAGCACGACTGACCTGCGCGTGCAGATCAGCGCCGCCGATGGCAGCCCGGTACGCAGCCTGGATATGGGCGCGCAGACCGAAGGAACCATTCGATTTGCCTGGGATGGACGTGACTCCGAGGGCAATTCACAGCCTGCGGGACTGTATCGGGTTCGAGCCTTCAGCGATGCCTCCGGAGAGGCGCGAGAATTCGAGGTGCAGCTTCCGGATCGCGTGCTGAGCGTGTCCATCCTGCCGGAAGGCGCTACCGCCAACCTCGCCAGTGGCACGTCGTTGCCTCTGGCACAAATTCGCGAGATTCAGTAAGCGCTGTCAAAGCGCATAGGACAACGGAAACGGTAAGGGAGTACCCAGGAAAATGAGTTTCAACACAGCTTTGAGTGGCCTGAATGCGGCGTCGACGGACCTGTCGGTGACGGGTAACAATATTGCCAACTCATCCACAGTAGGCTTCAAGGCCTCACGTGCCGAGTTTGCAGACGTCTATGCGTCGAGCCTCATCGGCACCGGCTCCAGCCGCGTGGGCAGCGGCGTAAAGATCGCCAATGTCGCCCAGCAATTCGACCAGGGTACGATCTCGTTTACCGACAACAACCTGGATCTGGCTATCGATGGCCAGGGTTTCTTCGTTACCAGCGATAACGGTTCCCTTGGGTACACCCGTGCAGGTGCGTTCGGCGTGGACGATTCGGGATTCATCGTTACCAATGGCGGTGCACGTGTGCAGGGATTCACCGCCAACAGCAATGGCACTTTGTCCGGCCTTCAGGGCGACCTGCAGCTCACGGTACCTAACCTCAGCCCGAAGCCGACCGGTCTGGTGGAGGTGCAGGTAAATCTGGATGCGCGCTCGCAGGTGTTGTCCCAGTCCGGAACGCGCTTGCAGAGCACTGGAGCGTCCATCGGTACCGCGCAGCTCGGCTTGCCGACCGCTTCATCAACCGTGTTGGAAACCGCTGGTGCTCCTACACCGTTCGATTTCAGCATCAACACCCAGTCGGCGATCAACGCCGGAGCAGCGATTGTACCGTTCAACTTCACTGGCGGACCGAGTACGTTCGAGGTGTCTTTGTCCGGTTCCAGCGTCGGCTCGGAGAACCAGACGGTGACTATTACGCTCCAGGACAATATCAATACGCTCCAGGATCTGATCAGCGACATACGCGATGACCTTGCCGGCTCCGGTATCGGTCTGGACGTGCGGGAAAACCCCGACAACCTGGGCAGGCTGCAGTTCTTTGCGTTGAACAGCGGTGAAGCTACCACCATTGTCATTGACCCCAATGACAATGCATCCTTCGGCGCCGGCGTGACACGTGCCAACGTGGAAGCGGCACTGGGCGGCATCGCTCTCGGGCAGGGCGGGGCAGGTGCTTCATCCATTGACCCGGACCCGTACGGCGGTACGCTGACTACAGCGAGAACTGGAAACCTGACGGCGGCTTCGTTTGACCTTACTGTCCAGAACTCTTCAGGTAACAACGGCACGGTCACTGTTACGCTGGATGACAACATTACCTCCGCCACGAGCCTGATCGCTGATATTCGCGACGATGTCCTGGCTTCCGGGCTCTCAGTGGATGTTCGGGTGGACCCGGACAATCCAGGCAGAGTTCAGTTCTTCAGCACCATACCCGGTGAGAACTCCACAATCTCTGTGAGCAATATCGACGCCTCAAACATCGGTGTTACCGAAGGCGATGTGGTGTTGGCCCTGTTTCTGGAGACCGGAGTGTCAATCCCGGGTACGCCGGCTGCGAGCAATGGCTACCCAGAGCAGACTGTGGAGGTAGTGTATCCCGATGGTCCGCAGTTGGTGACGATTCCCGAAGGATCGTCCGCGGCGGAGATTGCCTCTATCTTCAGCTCGCCGGGGATACCTGGCGTAACCGCTACTGCATCCACCACAGCTCGCGTAACAGCCTCAGGTTTTACCAACACGTCGGGTACCTTGCAGTTCAGACTGAATGGAGTAGACGTGGCAGGTCAGAACCTCCAGGAGTTGGCAAACTCCATCAATGCCGGCCTGCCCGGCATTGCTACGGTGAGCGCTACGATCGACACCAACGGCGATCTGGTGCTGAACGACGTGGTCGGCAGTGATCTTGTGTTCGGCATCAGCGGCGATGTGACGGACAGTATCGAAGTACTCGGCCCGCAAGGATTGGAGACCACCCTGGACACCTCGGGCACTGCGGTTGCGGTGGTGGGCGGCTCCGTGCGTATTGCCATGGAAGAAGATATCACGCTTGGCAATGCCACCCCGGCAGTAACCGGGATCTTCGGCGTGCTCGAGCCCAATGCTTTCGAGGAGTTCGAACTGAACACCTTCGATCCCACAAACCAGGAAACCTACAACGCAGCAACTTCTCTGAATGTGTTCGATAGCCTGGGTAACCCCCATACGTTGTCACTGTACTTCGTGAAAGAACGCTATACCCCTGGCGTGGCTGGTGAAGAGGCTAATCGCTGGACGATGTATACACTGGTCGATGGCGAGGACGTGGGAGACCCGGACCTGGATCTACCACCACCGCAGAACACGGTCCCCACACGCGCTGCTTACAACGTACAGTTCAACGAGGACGGCACCCTGAATCTGGCCTCAAGCTCCATTCTCGTATCCAACTGGGAACCGCTCGATGCCGATGGCAATCGCAATGGGGCCCAAGGAGCCCAGAATGTGCTGGCGGGCGGTGCGCTGCCGATCCAGGATCCGCCTACGAGTTCGAACTTCGAGATTCGTCTGGCCAACTCCACGCAGTTTGGTAGCAGTTTCTCGGTGAACAACCTGGACCAGGACGGGAACAGCACGGGCGAGCTCTCCGGCATACAGATCGGTGAATCGGGTATCGTCTCGGCTCGATTCTCAAATGGCAAGTCACAGACCTTAGGTCAGATTGCCTTGGCGACGTTCACCAACCCACAAGGCTTGCGCGCTATCGGTGATACCTCGTGGGTGGAAACCAGCGAGTCTGGCAATCCGATTATTGCAGCGCCGGGTACCGGGTCCTTTGGCCTCGTGACTTCTGGCGCTCTGGAACAGTCCAACGTGGACCTGTCTGAACAGCTGGTGAACCTCATCATCGCGCAGCGGAACTTCCAGGCCAACGCGCGAACGATCTCAACTTCGGATGAGATCACGCAGACGATCATCAACCTGTAATGGATCGCCTGCTCTACATCTCGACGGTTGGCGCGGCAAACATCGAGCGTGCGCAGGCGTTACACGCCAACAACCTGGCGAATGTCTCCACCACGGGCTTTCGCGCAGATCTGGCGAGAGCGGAGTCCCGTTGGGTGGAAGGCGATGGCCACCCTGCACGCGTTTATGGTGTCAGCGAGGCGGAGCGCGTGGATCTCTCATCCGGCGTGAAACAGGCGACTGGTCGCATGCTCGACATCGCCGTGGAAGGCGAAGGGTTTATCGCGGTCGAACTTCCGGAGGGAGGAGAAGGCTTTACACGGGACGGGGCGTTGCGGTTGGACAGTCTCGGACGCCTCTATTCCAGCAAAGGCCTGCCGGTACTCGGAGAGGGCGGGCCGATTGCGCTCCCGCCATTCGAGTCTATCGTTATTGGTGGGGACGGCGTCATTACGGTGCAACCGGAAGGGCAGGGTCCCGACACGCTGGTACAGGTGGATCGCATCAAACTGGTGAACCCACCGGCGGACAGCATCGAAAAAGGTGCGCACGGGCTCATGCAGCGGTCGGACGATCTCATTGAACCGCCGGATGCCAACGTGAAAGTGGTGTCGGGCTTTCTCGAGTCGAGCAACGTCAACGCCGTCAATGAGATGACAGAGATTCTGAGCCTGGCGCGGCAGTTCGAGATCGAGGTTCGCATGATGCAGACCGCGCAGCAGAACGACGAGGCTGCCTCCCAGCTTCTGCGGGTGGGGTAGCGCAACTCAGGTAAGAGCTAATGGATAGCAAGGGGAAAGGATGCAACCTTCGCTTTGGGTGAGTAAGACGGGGCTTTCGGCGCAGGATACAGCGCTTCGGGCAATTTCGAACAATCTGGCCAACGTCTCGACGGTGGGTTTCAAGAAAGATCGGGTGGTCTTCGAGGATCTGATGTATCAGATCCAGGAGCAACCGGGCGCGTTGTCTTCGCAGAACACGTTGCTACCGAGCGGTGTGCAGCTTGGTACCGGTGTGCGTGTGGCGGGAACCCAGAAAGAATTCACCATGGGTTCGCTGCAAACCACCAGTAACGACTTCGACGTGGCCATCGAAGGGAATGGTTTCTTCCAGGTGTCGTTGCCCGATGGCAGCGTCGGTTATACCAGGAATGGGCAGCTGCACATGGATCAGGATGGACAGTTGGTCACTTCGCAGGGATATCCCTTGGAGCCCGCGATCACCGTCCCGGCCGACGCTTTGCGCTTTACCGTGGGCTCTGACGGTACGGTAACGGCCAGCACGCCGGGTAACCCTGCACCCACACAGATCGGCAACATTCAGCTCGCCAACTTCGTCAACGCTTCCGGTCTGGAGGCCATCGGCAGCAATCTGTTCATCGAAACCGCCGCGAGTGGCGCGGCGCAGCAATCCACGCCAGGTGAAAACGGTGTCGGGCAGGTGATTCAGGGCGCATTGGAAGCATCCAACGTCAGCGTCGTGGAGGAACTCGTCAACATGGTGGCCACGCAGCGGGCATACGAGATGAACTCTCGAGTGGTATCTACTGCAGACCAGATGCTGCAGTTCGTCACGCAGAACCTGTAGCCATGACGCGTAACATAACGATGCTCCTCATCCTGCTGCTCGCCGGTTGCGTGCAGGTTCAGCCGCAGCGTCCGGAGCCGAGCTATCTGCCCACGTATCCTGAGGTTCTGCCGCCGCAGCCTGTGAGCAATGGCGGCTTGTTTCCCACCAATGGGGCGTTCGATCTGTTCGTGGACCGCAAAGCGCTCAAAGCAGGTGACCTTCTGACCATCCGTCTTGAAGAGCAGACGCGTTCCAGCAAGTCGGCGGAAACGTCCATCAAGAAAGAAACCAGTAAAGAGTTGCCCAATCCGCGTGTGTTCGGAAACCTGGTGCGTGGCGCTGGTGTCGATGCGCCGTTCCACAGTGTTGAGGACAGCACGGAGTTTACCGGCGGTTCTGAAAGCGATCAGAGTAACTCGCTATCGGGCACTATCACCGCTGTCATTGCCAAGGTACTGCCTAACGGACTGATGCTGGTGCAGGGCGAGAAGTGGTTGAAGCTCAATCGCGGCGAGGAGTTCGTGCGCGTCAGTGGGCTTGTCCGGCCGGAAGACGTGGATGGCGAGAACATGGTTTCTTCCCAACGCCTGGCGGACGCGCGTATCGCTTACAGCGGTACAGGGGAGCTGGCAGACGCCAACAAGGCCGGATGGCTCACCCGGTTCTTTCTGAACCCGCTGTTTCCGCTATAGAGGGCGAATCATGAAACATCTGTTGCTTGTGCTCGCGCTTCTGCCGGTGATGGCAGGTGCCAGCTCCACGCAGCGTATCAAGGACCTGGCCAGCATTTCCGGCGTGCGGTCTAACCAGCTTGTAGGTTATGGGCTGGTGGTAGGACTCGATGGCACCGGGGATCAAACCAGTCAGACCCCGTTTACCGTGCAGACGTTCAAGAACATGCTGCGCGAGTTCGGCATTCAGATACCGCCCAATGTCACCCCGCAGTTGAAGAACGTGGCGGCAGTTTCCGTGCATGCGGAGCTGCCGGCTTTCGCAAAGCCCGGCCAGCGAATCGATGTGACGGTGTCGAGCATCGGCAACTCCAAGAGCCTGCGCGGCGGTACGCTGCTGATTACGCCGTTAAAGGGGCTGGATGGCCAGATCTTCGCCGTAGCGCAGGGTAATCTGGTGGTCGGGGGATTTGGCGCTTCCGGTGCCGACGGATCGTCCATTACCGTCAATGTGCCGAGCGTCGGCAGAATTCCCGGTGGAGCGAACGTGGAGCGCCCCGCGCCTGATGGTTTCAACAATGGCGAGCACATCGTCTTCAATCTGCATAAAGCCGACTTCACCACTGCGCGGCGACTTGCCGAGCGTGTGAACGAAGTGTTCGGACCGCAGGTAGCGGAACCAATGGATGGCGGATCCATTCGCGTGCGTGCGCCTGCCAGTCGCTCACAGCGGATTGCCTTCGTCAGTGAGCTGGAAAACATTGAGGTGGCCCCCGACGATGGTGGGGCACGTGTCATCATCAACTCCCGCACGGGCACCATCGTCATCGGCCAGCATGTGCAGGTAACCCCTGCGGCGGTCACCCATGGAAGCCTGACGGTGACGATTGCCGAGAACCCGCAGGTGAGCCAACCGGCACCTTTCTCAGAGGGTGAAACGGTCGTAACGCCGCAATCCAATGTGGAAATCACGGAGGAGGCCAACCGTATGTTCTACTTCGCGCCGGGTGTTGCCCTGCAGGACATCGTCACCGCTGTGAACGAAGTCGGCGCGGCTCCGGGTGATCTCATGGCCATACTTGAGGCGCTACGCGAAGCTGGAGCGCTGCGGGCGGAGCTGGTAGTGATCTGATGGACGCGCGCGCGGTCACCGATAGTGCCATGGCGAACATCGCCTACACCGATGTCGCAAAGCTCGAACAGCTGAAGAACGGCGGTGATGGTGCTGTCCGCCAGGCCGCAGAGCAGTTTGAGTCTGTGTTTCTCGGATTGTGGCTAAAGACCATGCGCGAGGCGGGTTCCGTGTTTTCTGAAGGCAACTATCTGTCGAGCCAGACAGTCGATATGCACCAGGAGATGCTCGACAGCCAGTGGGCAATTCACGTCTCCGGCTCGGGAGGGCTGGGCCTGGCGGATGTCATAGAGCGGCAGCTTCGTGGTGAGCCCGCGCCGATCGTACGCGATACGCTCGCCCCTTCGACGGGTATGGCGGTGGATGGACGGCAACAATCGGTGAGCGAAGACCGCACGAGCTTCGTAACAGACGTCGCAAACATCGCCAGGCAGGTCATCGGTAGTTCCGGTATTCCAGTGCTCGGTGTCGTTGCACAGGCGGTGCTGGAGACCGGTTGGGGTCAGCATGTTCCGCACGATGCCGGTGGCAACAGCAGCAATAACCTGTTTGGCATGAAGGCGTTGGGCTGGAGCGGTCCGAGTGTGCAGCTGCCAACGCGCGAGCATGAGTTTGGCCAGTGGGTGGAGCGGCGTGAGGCGTTTCGTGCCTACGATTCCATTGCCGAAAGCATTGGCGATCTGCGTGACCTGTTGCTGGGCAACGCGCGCTACGCTGCTGTGGCGGAAAAAGTGTCCGATGTCGCCGGGGATGTGGCTAAAGAAGTGGCTGCATTTGCCGATGCGCTACAGGAGAGTGGTTACGCCACGGATCCGCAGTATGCCGAGAAGCTCAAGAACATCGCTGCGAGCCTCTCCAGCCGCTACGGGGTGGAGTGATGTCTAACCTGCTGAACATCGGCGTCAGCGGGCTGCGCGCACATCAGGAAGCGCTGGCGGTCACGGGCCAGAACATCACCAATGCCAATACGCCGGGCTACTCCCGTCAGCGGGTAGAAATCGTTACACAGGTTGGCTCGGTAAACAGCCAGCAGTTCGACGGTGCAGGCGCCCGCTCCGAGCGGGTGGTGCGGATGGCCGATGAGTTCGCCATTCGTCAGGTACGCACGGATCAGGCGTTGTACTCGCAGATGAACGCCATGACCGAACAGCTCAAGCAGATTGAAAGCGTCTTTTTCGGTGAGGTGGCGGGCATCGATCAGGCGATCGGAAGATTCTTCGATGCAGTGCACGTCGCGAATGCCTCCCCGGCGTCGCTGCCGGACCGGCAGGTGGTGCTGAACGAAGCAAACGCATTAGCAGACCGGTTCAACAGCGTGCACGCCCGCCTGGATCAGCAGTTTGCAACGGTTCGCAGCCTGCTCGAGGCAAACCTCGAGCGGGTAAACGAACTGGCAGTTGGCATCAGCGATCTGAATCGGCGGATCAGCTCGATCAACGGTGAGGAAAATCGCGGAGCGGTGAACCCGTTGCTCGACCAGCGCGACATGCTCCTGCAGGAGCTGAGCCAATACTTTACGGTGACGGCGGTTGAGGACAGCAACGGCCAGGTGAACGTCTTCATCGGCAAAGGACAGCCGGTAGTACTCGCCTCCCGTGCAAGCGAGCTCAGCCTCGATGAGGCTGGCCAGGTGACGCTGCGAACGGATATCAGCACACATGCGGATCGCGTCACTAACGCACTGTCCGGTGGTGAGGTGGGCGGGCTCATCGATTTTCGCGACCGCGTTCTGACGGGCGTATTGAACCAGGTGGGAGCACTTGCAGCTGCGGTGTCGCACACGGTAAACGAGACCCAGGCAGATGGTGTAGATATTTCTGGGGCGTTTGGTGCAGCCCTGTTTACGGACATCAATGACGAGGTCTTTGCGCAACAACGCGTTGTTGCGGACATTGGAAATGTTCCGGGAAACTTCGTCGATATACGGGTGACTATTGACCACCCGCTTCGGATGACGGGTTCAGACTACTCGCTGGAGCTTTCGGAGTCGGAGCCGGGCGCGTACGTCATCCGTCGCACCTCTGACAATGCGCTCATTACTCAGGGTGTGCTGCGGGAAGTGGAAAGTCAGAGTGTCGAGTTCGACGGCGTGACCGTGACACTGGCCGCAGGCAACTTTCACCCCGGCGATCGATACCTGATCACGCCGTCGCGCAACATCGCTCAGGACTTTGCTGTGACGCTCGAAGATCCGGGCAAAATTGCTCTCGCCTCACCCGTGCGTTTGACCTCTGTCGAAGACAATCTGGGTGACGGTGTTCTCGACGTTTCGGAGATCCGAGACAGGTCTCACCCGTTCTTCGACCCAACAGGCGGCCTGGTTCCACCGCTACAGATCGTCTTCACATCGTCGACGACCTACGACATCATGGATGCGACGGATCCGCTGGTTCTGCAACATCTCGACCCACCGATGCGTGGTCTGAGCTATACCCCTGGCGTGCTCAATGACATGTTGCCGGGAGCAGGCACCACTGCGGTTGCTGCGTTCGGTACTGCTCTTGGCGCGCTGCCGAATTCAGCGACGATTACGAATGATCTTCTCAGCGTGGGCAATGGCTACCCGCAGGGGACCGTTACGCTCACCTACACGGATCCAGACGGCATTGGCGTCGTTGATCAGGAGATTCTAGGTTACCCGGCTGGTAGCAGCGCTCGGCAGATTGCTGAGCTACTCGGCGCGCAGTCGGGCGTAGAGGCGAGGGCGGTTACCGAGCTTTCGCTGGTGCAACTCGATGACAACGGCCTGGGCACTCCGCTCGAGATCGCCATCAATGGCCAGTTGCTGACGGGGTTCACCAACCTGGACGAACTTGCCGAAGCGATTAATGACAACGCTACGCTGAGCAATCTCGGCATCTCCGCGAAAAGCGATGGCACGCAGGTGAACCTGACCGCTCTGTACGGTCACGATGTTACGGTTGCTGTTGCAGGCGATGCCAGCGATGGCATCACCGTGGTCAACCCCAGCGGCGACACACTCCGCTTGAACGGCGTAACCGGCGCCTATCGGTCAGTGACGGTCGGCGGATCTCTGGTTGTTGAGATGCAGCGGGGTGTAACCATGGTGGCGGACGCGCCGGGCGTGTTCACATCCAGCCCGCAGCATCATGCTGTCGATTTCGGATTCGGCCTGCAGATGCGGGGTGTGCCCGCTGCAGGCGACGGCTTCTCCGTGACCTACAACGATGATGCCGTATCCGACAACCGCAACGGCCTGAAGCTGGCGCAGCTGTCGAGTGCCGAGCTGATTGGAGAGCCGGCGGTAACCTACAACAGCGCTTACGCGTCCATCGTGCTGGATATCGGCTCCCGGCAGAATGAGGCCAATGTGCAACGTGAGGCCGCACAGGTGCTGCTTGACCAGTCATTGGCAACCAAGGAATCGATCTCCGGGGTCAACCTCGACGAGGAGGCAGGCAACCTGATTCGGCTTGAGCAAGCCTACAATGCCTCTGCTCAGGTGATCAGTGTGGCAAGAGACATCTTTGACGTTCTGTTCAACGCGGTGAGGTAAACATGCGCCTGTCCAGCCATCAGATCAATCAACGCGGCGCCCAGGACATGCAACGCATCGCCCAGGAAGTCGCACGTACCCAGGAGCAGATTGCCAGTGGTCGCCGTATCGTGCGTGCCAGTGACGATCCGGTTGGGGCGGCTAAGATAGTCACGTTACGGCGAGAGCTTGCGGCGCGCGAGACGTTCATGGCCAACGCGGACGTGATCGAGAACCAGCTGGCTGAAGAAGAGAACATCCTTTCTCAGGTGATCGAGGTAGTACAGCGCGTGCAGGAGCTCGTAATCCAATCGGGCAGCGGCGCACTGACCACATCAGACCGACAGTTCATCGCAGCAGAGATCGACGCTCGGCGTGACGAGCTCACGGAATTGATGAACGCACGCGGCGCCGATGGCAAGTTTCTTTTCGCCGGAGGCAAAGGAGATACCCGGCCGTTCGTCGTAGACGGGCGGGACGTGCGCTATGAAGGTGACGAGGCACAAAGAAAGTTGCAGGTCGATACCGGATTGTTCGTTCCCTTCAGCGACTCCGGTAAGTCATTGTTCATGAACATCCCGGCCTCAGAGCCCACGTTCCAGGTAGGCGCGCACCCGCACAACGAAGCTACAGACGTTGCAATCCACGCCTTACGCGTCGTCGACTCTGAAGCGCTTGCACAGTTCGCTCCCGAAGATCTCGTCATCGAGTTTCAACCGCTGGGTGTCGGCGGAGAGGCGAACTACACCGTACGCCGTCTGAGCGACAATCACCCGGTTGGTCAGGAAAACACCCCATTTACACCGGGTGTGCCGTTCGAGATTGAAGGCATGCAGCTTTCCATTGATGGACGCCCGCAATCCGGTGATCGCTTTCTGGTGCGTACTACTCAATCGGTCAGCATTCTGGAAACGGTGGGGAATGTGGCGGCCGATCTGAAGCGTGTCGATCAGACCAGTACACCAGAAGCGTTCCAGGCGATGATCGACCGTACCATTGCTGACCTGAACAGCGCGCAGAACGGTATTCTGCAGGCCCGGTCCGAGATCGGTGCCCGCATGAACACGGTGACGGCAACAAAAGACTTTCACGCCGAGCAGAATCTTGCCACCGAAGCACTGATCTCCACAGTCAGGGATCTGGATTACGCCGAGGCTGTCAGCCGCTTGAGCTTCCAGTCTTTCGTGCTGGAGGCCGCGCAACAGTCATTTGTCAGGATCAGCCGGCTGTCGCTGTTCAACAACCTCTGATTCACCGCAAAAATGTGACCCCGTTCGCTAAAGTTCCTCTCCGTTTCGTCGTTAAAGCTCTTTGAGGACCCCGCATGTGGGGGACGCGAGGGCAACAAGGCCCGAAGGACCATAAACGGAGTAGATATACATGCCTCAGATCATCAACACCAACATCGGGTCGTTGACGGCACAACGGAACCTCGATACGACGCAGGCGCAAGGCCTGAAGGCGCTGAACCGCCTGTCCTCGGGTCTCCGGATCAACAGCGCGCGCGACGACGCCGCTGGCCTTGCCATCGCTACCCGCTTCACAGCACAGGTTCGCGGCCTCGGTGTCGCCATCCGAAATGCCAATGACGGTATCTCGCTGGCCCAGACCGCTGAAGGTGCTCTCGGCTCCATGACGGAGAGCCTGCAGCGATTGCGTGAGCTGGCCCTGCAGTCGGCCAACGCGACGAACTCCCTGTCCGACCGACAGGCACTCGATGCAGAAGCACAGCAGCTCATCAATGAACTGCGCCGCGTGAGCGAGCAGACCAACTTCAACGGTAAAAACCTTTTGGACGGTTCACTGTCCACGTCGGTGCAGATCGGCACGCAGGTGGGCGAAGTAGTGGAGCTATCCATCAACGAGGTCACGGTCGACAAGCTTGGCGGTGGTGTGGGCTCGGGTGTCAGCGCCATCGGTGACGCCAGCGCCATAGCCAATGGCGACCTGGCCATCAACGGCATCGCCATCTCCCCGTCTGCGGCGGCGGATGACAATGCCTCCACAAATAACGCGGCCGCCAGCGCCATCTCTAAAGTGGCGGCAATCAACCGTCACACGGCGGAAACCGGTGTAAGCGCGCAGGTCAACGCCAATGTGGCTGCCGGTAGCGCCATGACCGCTGCGGCCCTGGCAGGCACGATCACCATCAACGATGTGGCCATCGCTGTAAACACCACGGCAGCAGAAGACACGAGCCGCGCCGCGGTTATCACCGCCATCAACGCTCGAAGCGATCAGACCGGCGTTACCGCCGTCGACTCGGGCTCGGATGCTGGCGGCGTTCTGCTGGTCGCAGAAGACGGCCGAAACATCGAAGTGGCGCTGGATACGGTGACCACGGCAGCCACAGGTATTGCCGCAGCGGGTACCTACGAAGGCGGCTACACGCTGGTCTCGGAAGATGGCAGCGACATCGTCCTGAGCGGCGGTGACGGCTCCGGTAATGGCGACATCAGCAACGCCGGTCTCCAGGTTGGTTCCTTTGGTGGTACTACCTCGGCGGTAACTTCCACGGCGCAATCGGGCGACACGGGTTCCATCGACTCGCTGGTCGCTGGTGATCTGGTGATCAACGGCGTAACGGTTGGTGCCGCGCAGGCTTCTTCCGACACTGCTTCTAACTCCGACAACGCGGGTTCCGGCATCGCGTTGGCAGCTGCAATCAACGCGGTGAGTGATCAGTCCGGTGTGACCGCCAAGGTCAACGCGACCGAACTGGTTGGTGGTTCCGCACAGACCTCTACGGCCAATACAGCTGCAGCGGTTGTGATCAACGGTGTGTCGACTGCGGCATTTGCTACTACAACAGATGACGAAAGCAACCGTACGGCTGCTATCAACGCCATCAACGACATCTCCGGTCAAACCGGTGTGACTGCCAGTGACAATGGCACGACCATCACCCTGACGGCTACAGACGGACGCAACATCAGCGCCGGGGTTGCCACGGAAGCTTTTGGTGATGCCATCGGCCTCGATGCCTCCGCTACTGCTGGTGTGTACCTGACAACAGGCACGGTTGAAGTGAAGACCTCGACTGTGACTCTCGAGAGCGCATCGCAATTCGAGGTCAGTGCAGGCTCCACCAACGGCGACGCAGGTGTCACTGATGTGGGCTTCGAACAGGGCACGTTCGGTGGCAGCACCAGCGGCCAGTTCATCACCCAGATCGACCTGACGTCGGTTGAGGGTGCTGAGAAGGCGCTGAGTGCAGTCGACAATGCGCTGGATGCGGTGAACCGTGAACGAGCAAACCTGGGTGCCATCCAGAACCGCCTCGACTCTACGGTAGCGAGCCTCGCGATCAACGTTGAGAACGTCTCCGCAGCCCGCTCGCGGATCCTCGATGCAGACTTTGCCCGTGAAACGGCGGAGCTGTCGAGAACGCAGGTGCTGCAGCAGGCTGGTGTGTCGATCCTGTCTCAGGCGAACGCCCAGCCGCAGCTCGTGCTGTCACTGCTCCAGTAAGGCAGAGATAGCGCGGTGAGATAGTCGAAGGGTCAGAACAGCGTGCTGGGCTGGCCCTTCGGCACTAAACGCAAGAGGCCGTTATGAACGAAGTCAGCAATACAGAATCGGTTCGTGCAGTAACCACGAATTCGAGCCGCAAGGATGCGGCGGCTGCCTCACATACGGCAACCAGGGGACAGGTTGACGGCAAGAACTTGCCGACAGAGCAACGCATCGAGGTGGCTCGAGAACTGCGCCAGAAGCTTGCAGCAGGCAGCGAAGCGCGGGAGCGGGTTGAGCGGGCGGCGCAGTCGTTGAACGACTACGCACAGTCCTTTCAGCGCGATATCGAGTTCTCCGTGGATGAGGAGCTTGGACGTCCCATCGTTCACGTGGTCGACCGGAACACACAGGAAGTGATCCGACAGATCCCAAGTGAAGTCGCGCTACGTCTGGCGCGAAACTTGCAGCTCAACCAGGAAGTAGAGTTGCAACATTCTCCGGACCTGCGGTCCGACCAGTTCGGCGCGTCCAGCGCCCATCGGCTCGGTCTGGTGAATACGAGGGTTTAAGTGAAAGCGCCCGTGCCGTGTGCGTGGGCCTTTCCCTCTCTTCTTGCTAGAGGTAGCTGATGGCATCTATTCAATCCCTGGGGATCGGCTCCGGGCTTCTGACCTCCGATCTGGTGGAGGACATCATCGGAGCGGAACGCGAAGCCACCGACATCCGTCTGGAGGCGCAGCGGGCCGAGGTAGACGCTCGAATCTCCAGCTTCGCTGGCATCCGCAGCACGGTGGACCAGTTGCGCAGCGCCACCAGCGCGCTGTCGGGGACTGGCGGCCTGATCAGCAACACCACGACTTCTTCGGATGACACGGCGTTGACCGCCACGGCGGGCACCAGCGCGGAGGTGGGCGTACACACGGTCGAGGTGCAATCCCTTGCCCGCAAGGCGACCCTGGCCAGTATCCGCTTCGATGATCTGGAATCTGTCGTCGGTGACGGCACCCTCGACATTCGTTTCGGTACGACAACGCTCGATGTCGATGGCAATTACGATACGTTCACTGAAAATGCCGAACGGGCGGCAGTCTCCATCCAGATCGGCGAAGGTAGTCAGACCCTCTCCGGTGTCCGCGATGCGATCAACGAAGCTGCTGCCGGAGTCACTGCTGCCATTGTCAACGACGGCGATGGCTATGTGCTGGTGCTTACCAGTAGTCAGGCTGGGGCGGATAACAGCCTTGAGATCACGGTCACCGAAGGGGCAACGGCCGGACTATCGGCGCTCGCCTTCAACGCCTCTGCGAGCACACCGGGAACGCATCTTACGCAGAATGTCGCAGCACAGGATGCGGTGTTGATCGTTGACGGAATATCTGTGCGCCGCGAAGAGAACACGATCAACGAGGTGATCCCCGGTGTCACGCTTAACGCATTGTCTGTCACAGATGGGCCTGTGACGCTGGGGATCAATCAGGACAATGACGCGGTGGTAGAACGCGTGCAGACGTTCGTTGATGCGTTCAATGACGTCAAGGCGCTTCTCGATCAGCTGACGGATTTCGATGAGGATGCAGGTAGCGGAGCGCTGCTCATGGGCGATGCTACGGTGCGTGGGCTGCGCACGCAGATGAGGAGAATTCTCACCGCGAGTGTTGCCGAGCTCGGCAACGGCAGCCTGCGGGCCATGGTCGACCTTGGTGTATCGACGGATCAGAACAACAACTTCGCGCTCACGCTGAGCACCACCCAGCTCACCAATGCACTGCTGTCAGACCCGGAGGGCGTTCAGGCGTTGATCGGTGATTCGAGTCGCGCGAGCGATGAGCAGATCATTGTGTCCCGTTTTCAGAACGCGACCGAAGCGGGGAGCTACGATGTGATCGTGCATCAGCTTGCCACGAGCGGCGTGCAGGCAGGCCAGGCGGTGGCTGGACTCGCGGCAGGTGTCACCATCGATGCCGACAACGACGATCTGACGGTAGTAGTCGATGGCATCTCGGCGGCCATCAGTCTCACCCAGGGAAGCTACGCAGACGGCGACGCCCTTGCACGGGAGATCCAGAACCAGATAAACGCGGCAAGCGCGTTGCAGAGTGCAGGCGTAAGCGTTGCTGTCTCCTTCGATACTGACACTGAGCAGCTGACTATCAATTCTTCGAGCTATGGCAGCCGTTCGAAAGTAGCCATTACCGCAGTGGACACCAACGTCACGGCTGAGCTGGGCTTGTCGGTGAACGACGGCGAAGCGGGCAAGGGTGTGGACGTTGCCGGCTCGATCAACGGTATTGAGGGCAGCGGTAGTGGTCAGTTTCTGACCTTGCCTCTTGGTCCGGTGGCTGCCTCATCCGGTATCTTCCGCGGCGCTGCGACGAGTGCGTTCGATAGCCCGCCGTTGACCATTGATGCGGACAATGGTGTTTTCTCCGTGAATGTCGACGGGACGACATCCGGAAGCATCACCCTGACACCGGGTAGCTACGCCACCGCTCAGGAGCTTGCTGCGGAGATGGCCACACAGATCAATGCGGATGCCAACCTGAGTGGCCTGGGAATCAGCGTTGCTGTGGCTTTCAACACCTCTACCTCGGCTTTCGAGATTACCTCGGACAGCAAAGGTGCAAGCTCACGGGTGGATGTGATCTCGACAGCTGCCAACGTCAGTGCCGATCTTGGAATCGCCGTGGGGTCTGGTACAGCCGGGAAGCGGGCAAGTACGGTTGCCGATCCGGCCAGCGGGCTGCAGATTCAGATACTCGGAGGCGACGTCGGCGCCAGAGGGGAAGTGTCCGTGATTCGCGGTGTCATGAGCCGATTCGACCGCTTCCTCGATGATCTACTGGCATTCGACGGCGGCTTGGCAAACAAGATGTCGTCGCTGGAATCGCAGAAAACGGACATCGATGAGGAGGCGGCAGACTTCGAACGGCGCATGGGTCTGCTGGAGGATCGTTTGCGAACACAGTTTGCCGCGGCGGATGCGTTGATTTCGCAGCTGAACTCTACCGGCAGCTTTCTGGACTCGCAGCTGGCCAACCTGCCAGGATATTCCTCTAACAAATCCTAAAGTTTTCCGTTTTCTGACCGTCATAGTGTTCAGCCATCCAGCGAATATAAGGAACTCCATTGAACAGCCCCGCTCTGCAGTACCAGAAGCTTGACGTACAAACGCTTGTCAGCTCGGCAAGCCCACACAGGCTCATAAGCATGCTGTTCGATGGCGCCTGCACCCGACTGGTGAAAGCACGGAGCTACGCTACGCGTGGTGATCACGAGAACCGCAACGCCTGCATCGGTGAAACGGTGTCGATTCTGAATGGGCTTCAAGCCTCTCTGGATCAGGAGCAGGGTGGGGACCTCGCTGAGAACCTGGATGCTCTGTACGACTATATGCTGCGACGGCTTTACGCGGCGAACCGCGACAACGACGCCGAGGGTATTTTTGAGGTCCTGGATCTTGTGCGAACCCTGCAGGAAGCATGGCAGGCGATAGATCCAGAGCTCGCGCGTATGACGGAGTCACAGGGATCTTGAGCTCCGAGGCCGTCGAGGCGTATATCTCGCGCGGTGCTGAGTTCCTTCAGGCTGAAGATTTTGACGGTCTGACCGGGGTGGCGCAGGAAATCGAGCGCTACGCGGGCAACCTGGATCAGGCTCAGCAGCGCCGCTTGAAGCAAGCCGTCTCCGAATGGATTGCTGCTGCCGTAGTTGCGCGGGCGAACTGCGTTATCGCGATGAAACGGCTGCGCGGCGGGAGAAGCGCAACCCAGGCCTACGTCGAAGTCTCCAGCGGCGGTTGACCGGCGGCGTCAGAGAAACTGCCGTCGAATATTTGACCCTTTCGAAAGACGTACTTTACTTCCTTTGACTTCAGCGCAAAGGAAGCGACGGGTACATGGATGCAGCAAACATGGGGGTCGGCGTGGTAGCCGACACCGAAGAGCGCAGCAGGGTGATCGAGAGTGTTCTCGAGTTCGCCGGCCTCACCATTCGACATCCCCAAGAGGCGGCGGTCGTGGTCGTACAGGGTCGAGGGGGCGACGTGAACCCAAGCCAGCCGGTGATCTACGTTGGTGAGACCCCTCCGGACGCGCTGCGCGTCATGGCGCAGATCAATCACCTGCGTTACCACAGCCTGATTGGTGCTCTGCACGAAGTGCAGACGGCCTTGCGGGATGATTCGGCAGACACCTCGGCGCTGCCATGCGTTCCGGTGCTGATTGGTGGTAGCGCTTCGATGGTCACGCTACGTGCCATGGCGCAGCGGGCAGCCAGCGGCGACGCCCCGGTGTTACTTGCCGGGGAGCGTGGTACCGGCAAGGAAATGTTGGCTCGCCTGATCCATGATGAATCTGCGCGGTCTGCGATGCCTTTCGTTCCGCTGGATTGCTCTGCCGTTCCTGAGGAACTGGTGGAAAGCGAGCTCTTTGGTCATGAGCGTGGTGCATTTCCCGGAGCCTTGACCAATAAGGCGGGCCGGTTGCAACTCGCTCAAGGCGGTACCCTGTTCCTCGACAATGTCGACGCGCTTACCTATCCGCTGCAGGTCAAGTTCCTCCGTGCGCTGGAAGCACGCTGCTTCCAACCCTTGGGTGGCAGCCAGAGCATGGCGCTGGACGTGCGTGTCATGTGCGCCACGAGTCAGAACCTCGAAGAAGCAGTGCGGGAAGGCGCTTTTCGTGAGGACCTTTTTTACCAGCTCAGCGTTTTTCCGCTGCAGCTCGTGCCGTTGCGTGAGCGTCCTGAAGACATCCCCGCCGCAATGGAGCGAATCGCCGCCGAGATCGAACAGAAACAGAACATCAGCCTGCGGTTGAGCGTAGATGTGATGGACACACTGTGTCGTTACGCCTGGCCGGGTAACGTGCGGGAGCTGAAGAACCTCCTGGAACGGCTAAGCCTGCAGTTTGGCGCAGACGTCGTTACGACGCGGGACCTGCCGCCAAAGCTCACCGGTGCACCAGTTACGCAAGGCGCGCAAGAAACTTCGGTTGAGCTCGAAGCGACACCCGACAGCGTTCGCCTTCCGGTCAACGGCCTGGATCTCAAGGATTTCCTGGCCAGGCTGGAGCGCAGTCTGATCGAACAGGCGCTGGACGACACGGGGGCTGTCGTTGCGAGAGCGGCCGACAAACTGCACATTCGTCGAACGACCCTCGTTGAGAAGATGCGTAAGTACGGCATTTCGAGGGCCTGAAGTGATCGGTATCTGTTGGTCTGACGACACGCAACGGCAGTCGCTGGAGAATATGCTGGCGCTGCTGGGCCGGGAAGTTGCCTGCTCCGATCCGATGTGGAGACAAGAGCAGCAAACCGCCTGCGACGTATTGGTTATGGACGAAGCTTCGTTCTCCGCGTTTCGTGACGCGTCGGGCGTGGGACGTCAGACGGTGGTCGTCGTCGGTGGGCAAGACAGGGCGCAACCCGCGGTGGATGCAATCCGCCTCGGCGCCGTGGATTACCTCCCCGAAACGACTGCTGTGGAGCGCCTTGCCGCTCGCTGTTCAGACCTGGCAGTGCAGTTGGCACAACAGGACTTCATCGCTCAGTCGCATTCGAGTGCGGAACTCTTCCGGCTTGCCAGCCGCGTGGCTAGAACAGACGTTGCGATCATGCTCAACGGCGAAAGCGGCACCGGTAAGGAGGTCGTTGCACGGCACGTACACGCCCAGTCGGCGCGATCAGATGCACCGTTTGTGGCCGTGAACTGCGCGGCGCTGCCGGAGAACATGCTCGAAGCCATCCTCTTCGGCCACGAGAAGGGTGCATTCACCGGTGCAACGGAAAGCCGTCCAGGGAAATTCGAACAGGCGGAGCACGGTACGTTGCTGCTCGATGAGATTACCGAGATGCCACTGGCTCTTCAGGCGAAGCTGCTGCGCGTGCTGCAGGAACGTGAGGTGGAAAGGCTGGGTGCAAAGCGACCGAGAACGGTGGATGTGCGTGTAATCGCCACCAGCAACCGTGACCTGGCTCGCGCAGTCGCGGAAGGTCAGTTTCGCGAAGACCTGTACTACCGTTTGAGCGTCTTCCCGCTGAACCTGACGCCGCTGCGCAGCCGCCCTGAAGACATCATGCCGCTGGCCAGCCACTTTCTAAGCAAGCATATGCGCTTACGCCCGGGTAAACCGATTGCTAGGTTCAGCGAGTCTGCCCAGCAGGTGCTCGTGCAACACGACTGGCCTGGGAATGTGCGCGAGCTCGAGAACGCCGTGCAGCGGGCGCTGGTCATGTGCGACGGCGACGTCATCGAAGGGCATCATCTCGACCTTGGGCTTGCATCGCTGGATCAGGCAGCTGCCGATCTGGGCAGCCGTATGCTGCACGCCGAGGGGGAAACGATCGTCGCCGCACTTCGCGCGCACGATGGTCGACGAAACGTTACGGCGAAAGCGTTGGGAATATCCGAGCGCACGCTGCGTTACAAGCTGAAAAAGTTACGTGACCTTGGTATGGAGGTGGATTGATGGCTATCAACGTATCAGGACCTCTACAGTCTCCGGGTGCCGCCCGTAGCGATATCGATGGCGTTCTGGCCCAGATCCGGCGCATGCAGGCGCATACCCGCAAGGAGATCAATGGTGCCATCCCATCAGCGGACGTTGCGCGGACAAACCCGCAGCAACGGGCCGAACCGACGGATTTCAGTGCCATGCTCGGTGGCGCGCTGAAGCAGGTAAACGCGCTGCAGAAAGCCTCATCTCAAGCGGCGAGCGATTTCGTTACCGGTAAGAGTGATGATCTGGTGGCCACCATGTTGGCGTCGCAGAAGTCCAGCGTTGCCATTCAGGCAACGATACAGGTGCGAAACCGTGTGGTGAGTGCGTACCAAGACATCATGAACATGCCCATCTGATGGACTGACAAATGGCCGAACTACCCATCAGCAGCAAAGACCTTCCAGACGCACCGGCGGTACGCATTCCGGGCTCGGATTTCATTCGCGGCGCCTCAAAGATGCCCGTGGTCCGTCAGGCAGGTTTGCTGTTTGCCATTGCTGGCGCGGTGGCATTGGCGCTGGTATCCGTTCTATGGATGCAGGAAGAGGAGCTCAAGCCTCTGACGAGCGTGCACAACGCAGAGCAGGCCGCAGAACTCGTACAGCTTCTTGAGGCCTCCGGTATCGCGTATCGCATGGATCACAAGACGGGCACGATGCTGGTGGACGCACAGCGTCTCTACGAAGCGCGTATGACAGTGAGCAGCGCAGGCGCTTCTCAGCAGGGTCAGCTCGGCTACGAACTGCTCGACCAGGAGCAGAGCTTCGGTGTCAGCCAGTTTATGGAGAACGCGCGGCACCGGCGCAGCGTTGAGGGAGAGCTGGCGCGCAGCATAGGTACCATCAAATCGGTTCAGCACGCACGGGTGTTGCTGGCAGTGCCGAAGTCCACGACATTCTTGCGTGATCGTCGGAAACCGTCGGCATCGGTGACGGTCACCTTGCGGCCTGGTCAGAGCCTTTCGCCTGACCAGGTTCGAGGGATCACCAATCTCGTTGCGGGTGCAGTATCCGAGCTGGACACACAGGATGTTGCGGTGGTGGACCAGTCTGGTCGGCTCCTGTCCAGGCAGGAGGAGGATCCAGGGCTGGAGGCATCCGAGCGTCAGCTCCGCTACGTCTCGAAGCTCGAAAATCAACTTCGTACCAAGGTCGAGGTCATTCTCGAGCGCATACTCGGAAGCGACGGTTACACCACGCAGGTGACTGCGGAAGTGGATTTCACCAAGCAGGAACAGGCAACCGAACAATATGCGCCTCAGGAAACGGCTGTGCGCAGCGAATCTACGCTCGAGGAGGAGCGCCTTGGAGCTGTGCCCGTCATTGGTGTGCCGGGTACGTTGTCCAATCAGCCGCCGCCCGAGCCCGTCCCGGCCGGTACACCGGAAGCGCAGCAGCAGTTGCCGCGTACTGTGCGTAATGAAGCTACTCGCAACTACGAAGTCGATCGAACCGTCAGCTACAGCCAGCAGTCTGTTGGCAGGCTCTCCCGGCTGGCAGTTTCCGTCGTGGTCGACCACCACAGGACGGTAGACGCAGAGACCGGTGAAGCTCAGGCGTCGCCCTGGACACAGGAGGAGTTGCAGCAACTCGAAGCCACCGTCGCCAACGCCGTAGGATTCTCTGCCGCACGGGGGGACACCATTTCTGTCGTGTCGAGCCCCTTCCGTCAAACGGAGTTCGAAGTGCCCGAGCCTGCGCCATTCTGGACGGAAACCTGGTTCATCGACCTCGTCAAGCAGGTGCTTGGCGGTATGGTGCTCGTCCTGTTGCTGTTCCTGCTCCTTCGTCCGCTGTACAGGTCGCTGACACGCGCTGGCGAAATGGTGCATGAACGTCAGGCAATGGAGATCGCCGACATGAATCAGGCGCGCGAACAGCAGCTCGCACACGAAGGAGCGCTCGGGTTGCCGAGCCCGGAGCAGGGGCAGTCGGCATCGCCATTTGCCAAGCTGGACGCAGTCAAAGGGCTGGTAGCAAACGATCCGGCACGAGTCGCGGAAGTGGTTAAGCACTGGGTGAACCAAGGTGAGTGACGCAGGAACTGAAGAGCTGGATCCGTTGCAGCAGGCTGCCGTGTTGCTGCTGACCATTGGCGAACAGGAAGCCGCCCAGGTGCTGCGCCACCTGGACGCATCGGAAGTACAGAGGTTGGGGGAGGCGATGTCGCTTCTGGGAGCAATCCCTATGAAGCGCATCGATCTGGTGGTCGACCGGTTTCTCGAGGACGTAAGCGAGCAGAGTGGCCTGTCGGTGGGCGCGCCAGAGTACGTTCGTAACATGTTGGTCGGTGCGCTGGGCGAGCACAAAGCGACGACAGTGCTGGAGCGAATCAATGGCGGCAGCACGCGGGGTCTGGACAAGCTGCGTTGGATGGATCCTCGTGCAATTGCCGATTTCATGAAGGAAGAGCACCCGCAGATCCAGGCCATCATCCTCAGCTATCTGGACGCGGATCAGGCGGGCGAGGTGCTCAACTACTTTGATGACCCGGAGGCTACAGCCGAGATCGTCATACGTGTGGCCAACCTCGAGAGTATCTCACCCACTGCACTGGCGGAGCTTGGTGCTGTGCTTGAGGAACATGCGGGCAAACAGAAGGCCAATCGCTTTGCGCTGATGGGGGGGCGCCGCGCAGCGGCGGATATTATGAACAGCTTGAAGGGCGGGGCAGACGAAGCGGTGCTGGAGCGCATCCGCGACAGCGATGAAGCGCTGTGTGATCAGATTCAGGAGCAGATGTTCGTCTTCGATAACCTGGCGGCGGTCGACGACCGGGGCATCCAGACGCTGCTTCGTGAAGTATCGACCGACATGCTCGTACTCGCACTCAAGGGCGCCGACATTGCGCTGCGTGACAAGATTCTCGGGAATATGTCCAAGCGCGCGGCGGAATTGCTGGTCGACGACATGGAAGCAAAAGGCCCGGTGCGGCTCGCTGAGGTGGAAGCAGCGCAGAAGGAGGTGCTCGTGGTCGCCAGAAAACTGGCAGACGAAGGTGAGATTGTCCTCGGTGGTTCGGGTGAGGAGATGCTTTGATGGAAGCACAGGCGTTGACCTGGCCGCGCGCAGGTAACGAGGCGCCACCGCCTCCCAGTCGTTCCATCGAGGAAATCGAGCAGGAGGCGCGGGAACGGGGATACGCCGATGGCCTGGCGGCAGGCGAAGCAGCTGGTCGGGAGCGTCTGGAGATTGAGCTGCACAACGCTCTGGAGCCGGTGCGTGCGCTCCACACCGAATTGCAGGCGCACAGGCTGATCCTCGAGGGTGAAGAGTGCGACCTGCTCGCTAGCCTGATCGTCAGCGCCTTTGAAACCCTCCTGGCGATCCAGCTCCGTCTGGATGGACAGGCGCTGGCTGGCGTGCTGACCGAGGCCATTGAACACCTTCCACACCAGGAAGGGCTGGAAATTCACGCCCATCCAGAGGTTGTGAAAAGCCTTTCGGGTCATTTCGCAGACGTACAGCTCATTGCTGATGAGGCGCTGGCGCCGGCGGCGTTGGACGTGCGCTCTGCCAGTGGCAGGTGGCGAGCAGATGCCGTTCAGGAGTTCGGCCGCCTGGTAGAGGAAGCCTTCGCACGGGTTGAGCATGCGCCCAGCGATCGCTGAGCTGGCGCGCAGAGCGCCTGAGCACTTCGACAGAGTGCGCGAGCAGCGCCGTTCTGGCTACGTCAAAGCGTGCGTGGGCCTTGGCATCGAGGTGCATGGACTCAAAGCAGGTGTCGGGCGCTTCGTGGAAGTGTGCACGGAACGTGGACCAGCGCCGGCCCAGATCGTTGGATTTCGTGGTGACGCCACCTATCTCATGCCTCTGGACGTTCTCGATGGATTGCAGGTCGGTGCGGAAGTCCGGCTGACGGACTCCGTGCGCACGGTGGCGCCGGAAGATGCCATAGGCCGGGTCATCAACGCGCGTGGCGAGCCGATGGACGGCGGACCGCCACTGCGTCCATCGGGTTCGGCGTCCAGCGTACCGTCGTCTATCAACCCTCTGGCCCGACCACCTATCGACACGCCGCTCGATGTGGGCGTGCGCGTTATCAATGCGCTACTGACCATCGGACGGGGTCAGCGAGTGGGACTCTTTGCAGGGTCCGGTGTTGGTAAGA
>JAUIED010000165.1 GCA_030428905.1 Gammaproteobacteria bacterium | reverse complement strand
AGCGAACCCAGGAACAGCGCAAATACCCATGCAGAAACGGGTGTGCGCCGCTGCCGGACATGCATCGACAGGCCTGCCACCAGGCCGATACTCACCGCCAGGGACAACCCAGCAGTCGCATAGTTGGCGAACTGACCACCAGAGTACGGCCAGAGTACGACAGCCGTCAGAGCGAGCGTGGCGGAAAGCGCCGCTCCCGGCAGCAATGCCGCGTGCCATGATCGCCGCACGCCGCTGAGCAGGAATGCGAGCAGGCCGACAGCACAGGCCATCTGGCCGTGGCTGCCGAAAAAGTAGAACACGAGACGCAGCGGCTCGAGCTGCGGGTCGGGCAGAAGAAAAAAGGTCTCCCGCATCGCCGTGAAAAAACAGAACGATGCAAACCAGATGTAGAGCCCGCTGCGCTCGGCCAGCAGAAACAGAAGCGCAGCGAACAGCCCCGCCACGACGCAAACACCGATACTCAGCACCCCCGCATCCCGCACCAGCCAGATGAGGGGCCGGGCGTATGCGTAGAGTGACTCGTGGGGGCCAACGTAAAACGGTTTGAGTCGGTGATAGCGGCCCGCAGCATTGGTGACGGTAATCTGCAGTTCGTTCGCTCCCTGGCGCAACACGTGTGGCGGAAGCTGCAGGTAGCTCGGCTGGAAGTAGAGGTCTTGAACCGGGGGCTCCACGCTCCCGTAGGTGCGCAGGTGCACTTCGTTGACAGATACACGAACGCTACCGCGAAACTCAGGAATGAAAAGCCCCAGCGGTTCGCCGACGAAAGTGAACATCGAACGATAGTGATCGGAGCAAGGCACGGGCCCTACCTCGCACAACCGGTTCGGCAACGCTATCGGGCGCCAGTTCGCAACCGCTCCCGGCCACTCGGCCGTGTCGGCATGGGTTCCCTGCACACTCGCCGTCGGGCCGCCGTCCCAGGCGGTCGAGTGCACCCAGGCGACGAGCCCTGCGACAGGTATCAGCACCGCCACCAGCGCAGACAGCGCACCAATCCGCAGGTTCTTTGATTCACCCATGAACATGGGTGCCGATGGTGCTGCAGGTCACACCGCAATGCCACACCCACATTCATGGGGTTCGCCCAGGCATCCATCGGCACTGCAATACGCAGGCAACTCACACAATGGAGATTCGACATGAACATGGAACGTTGCGCGCCGCTTCTGGCGCTGGTTATCACTTGTCTTACCGCCTGCGGTGGAGGCGGTTCCAGTGGCGGCGCTGCTGCACCCTCGGTGCAGACCGGCGTGTTCGGCAACCCAGCCGTAGAGGGCGTGCGCTGGGAGACCGCTACGCAATCCGGTACGACGAACGCAAACGGCGAGTTCAGATACCTGCCCGGCGAAACCGTCAGCTTCTATCTCGCAGATGTTCTCCTCGGCAGCACTGCAGGCACTGCCGACGTCGGCTTTCTGAGCATCGCCGAACCCGATGTGCCGCAAACCGCAGCACAGCTCAGCCTGTACCAGGAGATTCGGGACATCCGCAACCCTCTCCGGCGGGGCCTGAATATCGCATCGCTGCTCTACACGCTGGATACCGACCAGGACCCCGACAACGGCATTCAGATCGATGCGCGCAGCGCCGAGCGCTTCTCCGCCAAAGGTGTCGATCTCGGCGCGGCGTTCGGACTGCACTCAAGCAGACATATGCGTGAGTTTCTCTACGAGTCGGCTGCCGCAGGCGAGCTGTCCGAACGACCGGTGTACGCGCGCGCGCTTGTCGCGGCGTCGCAACTGCCATTCGAGGTCGACCTGTACAGCGCCTACGAACAGGACCGCAATAATGACGGCACCACCGATTACGCCTTCACTCAGGCATTCGACGCGGACGGCAGAACCGTGCGCTCAGACATTGACCGGGATGGGGATGGCGAGCCGGATCAGCGCAGCGAGCTCGCGTGGAATGCGAACCTGGAACGAACGCTGCATCGCACCGACCTGGACTTCGATGGAACGTTCGATCAGCAGACCGAAGATGCGTACGACGGGTTCGGCAGCACCATCCGAACCACGACGACGGACGTGAGCGGCGTCGTCACTTTCCAGAGGGACCAGACCTGGGACGACAACGGTGCGCTGGTACTGCGACGATCCGTCGCGCCCGGAAGCCAGACCGTCGAGCGATGGCTCTACACTGACGGCGTGCGCGACACTTACGAGCGCGATGGCGATGGCGACGGCGTGTACGACCGGCGCGACCGGTTCACATTCGATGCGCGCGGCAACTGGATCACGCGGGATCGGGATGATGGCGTCGACGGCACGATCGACGCACGTTACGAGCGGACCCTCAATGCCTTCGATCAGATCACCAGATCCGCTGAGGACTGGGATGCAGATGGCACATGGGACAGCGTACAGACGAGTCTCTACGACGATAACGGCACCCTCCTCGACTACCGCATCGAGAGCGCTGGCGCGCTGATTTCACGCACCGTCTATGAGTACGATGCCGACCTGCTGAGTGCTGTGCTGAGCGACACGGACGGTAGCGGTGATTGGAATCGAACCACACGATACGACCGGGACACAGACGGACGGATCACGCGCACGACCGTAGACAATGACGGCGACGGAAACGCCGATTACATCAGCGAACAGATCTATGACGACCAGGGTCGCAACACTCAGACCCGGGTGGATGACAACGCCGATGGCGAGACCGACGAGGTCACCAACAGGACCTTCGACGAAGGCCGTCTGATCACACGGGAAGTCGACCGTGGCAACGACGGAACCGTCGACTCGCTGGACCGCTACCTGGACTATGTGACACGACCGGTATCAGCCTGGTTCTGACATCTGAGCCCGGTGGTCAGGGTGAGGCTTGTCCGATCACCCGGCCACCCGGCGCGTACGCAAACGGTTCACCCCACGGCACCGGATAATCGACGAACACGCCAGCCTCAGAACTATCGAGCAGGGCCAATGCCGCGCGCAGCACCGCAGTCTGCCCGGCAGCATCGTGGGGCCGGCCGAAATTGTTGCCCATGGGGTAGTTCACGAACAGCGTGCGCGGCGGTTTGACCTGAGCGGCCAGATCACGGCCGGTGGCCACATACACGGTGGCGATACCGCGTTCTTCGACAAGCCTGCATACCAGACCCACGGTCTGGTGATCGAGGGGTCAGCTCGGCGAGGCGATGAGCAGGTCTACCTCGTCGTCGGCGAGCGCCGCGGCGAAAGCGGGGCCGCTCTCCTCGAGCACCTTGGAGCGGTTGTAGATGCGGCCCATGAAGCCGCTCCACAGGCGCGGCGCCAACGCACCGATCTCACCAGACGCCTCCATCTCCCGCAGGCGATCTACCGGGAAGATACAGTTGATGTCCGCTTCGGCGTCGCTGTGATCGTAATAGCTGTCGTGAATCTGGAAGGCGTCGGAGGCGTAGTCACGCTCGATGACATCCAGACGGTGGTCGTTACGCGCATCCGGGTCGAACCCGGGCACGCCGCATTTGGATACCCCGCCGGAAACGAGCAGGCTTACCGTGCATTCCTGCAAGGGCTTGCCGAGCCGATGCAACGGCGCGGAGTCGTTCACCGTCCACTGATAGGGCGGATTACCCATGGCGCCGTAGTGGGAATTGAGCGCATCGACATAGCCGATCGGTTGCATCGCAGTTTCTCCAGCCCCTCGATCCGCCCAGTGTACATAGGATTGTGTGGCCGGTCTGCGAGCGCTTAGTATGCAGGCATGAACGTATCAGAAGCCGTGGCGAGCCGCTCGTCCATCCGCCGATTCACAGATCAACCCGTGCCGACCGAGGTGCTGCGCACCCTGCTGGAAAAATCTGCTCGCGCGCCGTCCGGCGGCAACGTGCAGCCCTGGCGGGTGGCAGTGATCACCAGTGATCGCATGCCGGCCTTTCTCGAGCATCTGGCACAGGCGCCTGGGCAGAAAGTGCCGGAGTACCAGATCTATCCCGCCGATCTGAAATCGCCTTACCGCGATTCGCGCTTCAAAGTCGGCGAAGACATGTACGCTCTGCTGGGTATTCCGCGCGAAGACAAGTCCGCGCGCTTTGCCCATCTCGCAAAGAACTACGCGTTTTTCGGCGCGCCGGCGGGCTTTTTCTGCTTAGTGGACAAGTGCATGGGCCCGCCCCAGTGGTCGGATCTCGGCATGTTTCTGCAGACCTTTATGCTGCTCGCCCGGGAGGCAGGCCTCGACACCTGTGCCCAGGAAGCCTGGGCCATGCGCTCGGAGGCCGTGAAATCCTTCGCGGGCGCCGGTGATGAGTTGATGCTGTTCTGCGGCATGGCGGTGGGTTATCGCGACGAAACCGCGCCGGTCAACACACTGGTGTCCGACCGCGAGCCGCTGGAGGCGTGGGCGACGTTTCCTTAGCAGGCTGCTGGAGAAGCAGCCTGGTATCCCGGCCAGGGACGAACGGGCCGCGAATCAGACCGTAACCGAATCCAGCTACTCGTAGAACGCCGGATGGAATGCGAAGCGCCCCGCACTGAGCGGCGCATTATCAAACCGGTAGATCATGAAAAACTCGGCACTTTCCTCGACGGGTACGTGATCAGGACACAACACGAATCCAAACCGCTGATAGTAGTTGGGGTTGCCGGTCAGAATACAGCCGCTCGCTCCTTGCTTCTGGCACCAATCCAGGCCCGATCGAATCAGCATCGCGCCGATGCCAATGCTCTGGTGGTCCGGATCCACCGATACCGGACCCAAGGCGAACCATAGCGCGGAACTACCTTCGAGCGACGCCGGAGAAAATGTAATCTGCCCGACCAAGGCACCTCGATGATGGGCTACCAAAGACAACGACAGATCTCCAAGATCCCTCAATCGATCCACCAGATCCTGCTCATCACCGCCTGCATACGGCCGGCCCGTAAAAGCTCGCTTCGTCACCTGGTGGATGGCGTCGCGGTCGGCCGGGATTTCCTCACTGATACGCACGTCCAATGATGTTCTCCTTTGCAGGCTGGCCCTATCTACTCTACAACCGCGCCGAGTTGAAAAATCGGCAGATACATCGCGAAGCCGAAAACAACCGCCGCAGGTAAAACGAGCACCAGGCAGGCCAGCTGAACTTTCTCCCCCTGAGAATAGCCGCAAGAGCTCAGCACGTGGCTTACAACGCAGATCCCCGGAATGACGCCGAGGATCCAGGGTTGTTGAACGAATGTGAGAGTCAGGAAGGGCAGGTCTGCACCGAAGCCCTCGAACACGTGGTGCAAGCGTCCCATCGACACCAACATTGCATAGAACGCTCCACTCACCGCAAGGGTAACCAGCGCGAATCCGATACTACGTTTGTGAGGTTCTTTGGACACAGACTGAAGCAGATGCCTGGATCTTTCGAGGCTGCAGCCGATACTACCAGCGATCACACGACACTGCGCCATACAATCAACAACACCTGTGCGGGCCCTTGTTTACATCGGCCGATGCGCCTATGGTTGGGCGGAACGTTGTCGTGTCAGGGAACGATGCCAATGCGTAAACGGCAGATACACATCAGGACTCTTATCCTCACCGTGATCTCCGCCGCGGTCCTGATGGGGCCAGCAATCGCCAAGGATAACGCGCCTGCAAACGCTTCGACTGCAATGACAGTCGAACAAGCGCTCGCCTGGCGGCTTCCCTACATGCCCTGCGAAACGCCCAGGGTCACAAACCAACCACAGGGAAAGAACGAGGAAGGCAACCCTGGCGGAAACTTGACGATCTGGGACACGGATTACTACTCGTACGAACGCTATGAGCGCAAAGTGAACCGTTGGCGCAAGTGCATGCAGGCACATGACGAACGGCTAGCCAAAGCCTTCGACGCACTGATGGGGTCTGCTGCGCACGGCCTCACCCAAGATCAGGCGAAGGCCATCCTAGCCAAAATGAAAGCGATTCAGGATGTCAGAGTCGGCATCGCAGAGGAACTGGAAGCCAGAAACTAACCTGCATCCGAGAAGTCAGTTTCTTTTCGGGCTTCAGCTCACCGATCGTGCACCCGCACCGGCAGCTCGGTGATGCCGCGGATGAAGCTCGAGTTCAGGTAGCGTGCGTCTCCCACCACTTCCACCTGCTCAAAGCGCTTCATGATCTCTTCCCAGAGTATGCGTAGCTGCATCTCCGCCAGCCGGTTACCCAGACACCGGTGGATACCGAATCCAAAGGACAGATGGCTGCGGGCATTGTCCCGATCGATAATCAGACGATCCGCATCTGCAAAGTGGCCCGCATCGCGGTTGCCGGAGAGATACCAGATGGCGACTTTGTCCCACTTTCGGATCTGCTGACCGCCGAGCTCCACGTCTTCCATGGCCGTTCTACACATGTGTGCCACCGGGCTCTGCCAACGCACGATCTCCGAGACCATGTGCGGGATCAAGGTAGGATCTGCCTTGAGTTTGTCGTACTCCTCCGGGTAGCGGTTCAAAGCCTGCACACCGGCGCTGATGGAGTTACGCGTGGTGTCGTTGCCGCCGACGATGAGCAGCAGCACGTTACCGAGAAACTCGTTGGGCGCCATGTTTTTCGTCGCCTCGCCGTGGGCGAGGAATGAGATGAGATCATCGCCCGGCACCTTCGACGCCTGGCGTTCCTGCCAGATGCCGTTGAAGTACTCGAAGCACTTCCAGATCTCGGCAAAACCTTCCGCCGGCGTCTCGAAATAGTCGGGATCGCCGATGCGTTCCACCGTGTCGGACCAGTGGATCAGCTTGTGGCGGTCTTCCTGGGGTACGTCGAACAACGTCGCCAAGGTGCGCGCGGTGAGGTCCACCGACACCTCACGAACCCAGTTGAACGTCTCGCCGCGCGGCAGGCCGTCGAGTATCTCACCGGCACGCTCGCGAATCGTCTCACCCATGGCGGCGAGCCGCGTGGGCGTGAACATGGGTGCGACCACCTTGCGCTGCTCGTCGTGCACGGGCTGGTCCTGCATGATGAACATCGGCAGGTGGAACAGATCCGGCGGCGGCTCGGTAAGCGGCTGACCGCCGAGGCGGATGCCGCCGTTCATGATGTCCGAGGAGAACACCTGGTGGTGGGTGTCCACGTACTTCACGTCGTCATAGCTACTCACCGACCAGTAGGCACCGAACTGGCTGTCTTGCGTGCGGTGCACCGGTGCTTCACGCCGCAACCGCTCGAACACCGCCAGCGCCTTGTTCTGCTCGAACCAGTCGCCGTGGCCGGGGTTGAGATCTGCCAGCGGCCGGTCATCCGGATGCTCTGACGCATCGATACGCCAGCGCGCTTTCACTTCGGCGTTGGAAATACGCGGCTCGAAACCGGATTCTTCTGACATGTCGGACATCCCTCACTTATCGCTATTGGCCACCGGGCGGCTCATTCTACGCGCTCGCCGTTCTCATACAGAATGCCGTTTGCGCGGGCGCGTCGCAGCTCGCCGGTCTCCGCCTGCAGATCGGCATATTTCGGTGCTGTCATGTAACGGGCGAGCCAGTCTGCCAGAAGGACTTCATCGTCGAGCACCTGGCGCAGCAGCTCACGGGCCTGGTCGACGAATGCTGGTGCGATCTCCTCACCGGCCATATCGGCAGTGAGCGGCGGGTCGAGCAGATACGCCTCATCCGGGCGCATCGTGAGTTCCACCGCCAGGTCGCCCAGCATCTCCGCAGCCGTCGGCGCTCTGAAGCCCACCGAGCAAGTCATGCAGGCATCTTCAGCGACGCCCCAGTGGCCAATCCGCGGCGGCAGGTAGAGCATGTCGCCCGGCTCGAGCAGCCAGCTTTCCACGGGCTCGAAGGTGCGCAGAATTCTCAGGTCGGCACCTTCCACCAGAGGCGGCTCGCCGTGCAGATATTCACTGACCTGCCAGCGTCGGCGCCCGGACACCTGCACCAGAAATACATCGTAGTGGTCGTAGTGGGGGCCGACGCTGCCGCCGGGTGCCGCAAAGCTCACCATCACGTCGTCCATACGCCACGGCGGCAGGAACGTGAAACGTTGCTTCAGAGCCGCCGCCTCCGGCACCCAGAGATCCACGGCCTGCACGAGCAGTGTCCAGTCGCGCTCCGGCAGGCCGAGAAAGTCGTCCTCGGTGAACGGCCCGTGGCGCAAGGACCAGGGGCCTGAGCCAGTGACGAGCCGCGACTCGACATCATCTTCCAACGCCAGGCCTGCAAGCTCATCGCCAGAGAGCGGCGGCCGCACGCCCTCGAATGCCCGACGCACGAGCAGCGGCTTGCGCTGCCAGTACTGAGCAAGGAACGTATCGACGGGCACATCGCCCAGCAGGTCTGCAGTGTTTCCGGCCATCCGCGCATCATACGTACCCATGAATACGCAGGGCACCTTCTGCTGGTAACATATCGGCCTAACGCAACGTTAGGCGCATGCCAGCATAGAGCGAGATTGCGATCACAGCGAGACCGTAGGAACGGGTAGCGCTTAGTAGGGTGCTGAAAAAGTACTTCCTGTACTTTTTCAGCGACCGCGGGCCGTCGGCACTGAGACGCGCTGTTGCAAGGGATTTGGTATCACATATAATACCAATATGGTTGCGCGAGTAGTCCTCGACACGAATGTCCTCGTCTCCGCTCTAAGGTCCTCGCACGGGGCGTCTTACTGGCTACTGAGCAGAATCGATTCGGGCTTGTTTCGTACGATCCTATCAGTGCCATTGGTTTTCGAGTACGAGGCGGTGTGTAAACGGCACTCCCGAAGCATGGGTCTAACCCATACTGATATCGACGATATACTTGACTTTGTATGCTCGGTCGGCGAGCACCGAGAGATCCACTTTCTGTGGAGGCCGTTTCTTCGAGATCCAGGTGATGACTTGGTACTAGAAGTTGCTGTGGAATCAGAATGTGACTATATCGTCACTCACAACACGAAGGATTTTGCTGGATCAGATCAGTTCGGCGTTCAAGTCGTAACGCCACAAGCGTTGATGCGAATAGTAGGTATCGAATCATGAGCACTCTGAGCCTCAGAATACCGGACTCTCTCCATAAGAGAGTTCGCGAGCTGGCGAAGAAAGAGAACATCTCCATCAATCAGTTCATCTCTACAGCGGTTGCAGAGAAGATGGCAGCGCTGCTCACGGAAGAGTATCTGTCCGAACGTGCTCAGAGGGGTAGCAAACAGAAATTCAAGAAGGCACTTAGCAAAGTGCGCGACGCCGCTCCGGCACCTGAGGACGAGATACAGACCGGCGCTTAGCAATCGCATGCACGCACCCCTTGACTGATGCCTTCCTTCGCTACCGCTCCGGTCGTTGCCGTCAAGGGCCGCGTGATGCGAGACGATACTGCGAGGCCAGGGAAAATGCCCAGAATAGGGTTCGGTGTTCTTATCGTGCTGGTACCAGTGGCCTTCTTCGTTGGCACCTGGTACGGCGAGTTATCCTCGGCTGAAGGTCCGACAGCTTCGCCGTTACCGGTACCCGAGCCATCGGTCCATGCCCCTCAGTCCACAGACGTCCGACACACACCCACACACCGGTCAGAACGCGTCAAGTTGAACGCCAGGATTGCCGAAGGCGGCGCAGAAGCGCTGCGCGCACTCCTGAGTGAGGAGGCATTCGCGCAACACCGCGAGTGGATAAGCAACCTTGCGGTGCTGGTATATCCCGAGCTGCTGGATGCAGAGCTTCTCAGTATGCTCGGCATCGAATCCCAGCAGCTAAGCGGATACGTGATGCTCATCGCCCGCAGCGACGCCAACGCTGCACGGCACCTGGCGGCACTCGCAGACGATCCCGAGCGCCAGCAGCTGCTGAAGATGGTGGAAGGCATTGCCGCACAGCACCTGCCGCCAGAGGACGCGGAAGCCGCATTCCGTGAGGCGCTCGCCAGCCGCGATGACCAGAACCAGCGCATCAGCAAACTGATGATGTCGCTGCATGCCGTAGCGCGCAAAGATCCCGCTATCGCCGCAGGGTTGATCG
>JAUIED010000164.1 GCA_030428905.1 Gammaproteobacteria bacterium | reverse complement strand
CGGTTCATGTCGAGCCGCCGCGCCAGATCCACCACGCGCCCGGCAGTTTCGCGCAGGCCCTGCTCGAGAAAACGACGCTCCGCCAGATCACCGGCGTGCTTGCGCACATCTGCAAGCGACTGCGCCAACAGGGCATGGGTAACGTCCTGCCCTGCCACTGACGGGGTCTGGGCTGCGCGCACGCTCGCCGGCAGGTGGTCGAGCCGGGCAACCGCATCCGCAAGACACGACAGCCGAAAGATGATGTTGCGCAGCTCACGGATATTGCCGGGAAACCCGTAACCGGAGAAAAATTGTACGACATCGTCGTCGAGATCGAGACGCTGCCGCTTCAGCTCTTCGGCTGCCTGCGCCAGAAAGTAGTCGCAAAGCAGCGGGATCTCGTCACGGCGCTCCCGCAGCGGCGGCAGGTTCACCTGAATGACGCTGAGCCGATAGTAGAGATCTTCGCGAAACGTACCTTCTTCCGCCATGCGGGCCAGGTCCCGGTTCGTGGCTGCCACCACACGCGTATCCACCGCGATTGGTGTATCTGAACCCACCCGCTGAATCTCGTGTGCCTGCAGCACACGCAGGAGTTTGACCTGGCCCTGCAAAGGCAGCTCGCCCACTTCGTCGAGAAAGATCGTGCCGCCATCAGCGGCCTCGAAGCGCCCCTTGCGGTCGCTTGTTGCACCGGTAAAGGCTCCTTTGCGATGGCCGAACAGCTCGGACTCGATCAGATTCTCCGGAATGGCGCCGCAGTTCACCGAAACGAACGGCGCCTGGGCGCGCGCGCTGTTCGCATGAATCACCCGCGCAAACAGTTCTTTGCCGGTACCACTCTCACCATCCACCAGCATCGGCAGATCGGTGGGCGCCGCTCTGCGCACGATTTCAAGGGCCTCAAGAACCCCTGCGCTCTCGCCGAGGACACCTTCGAAACCAAGGTCTGCCTGCAACGCCCGTGACCTCCCGGCGGGTTGGGCTCGCACCGTCGGCTGCGTATCATCCACGGCGCTGCTGCGCGACAGCAACAGCTCACCACGCAGATCGCCAAGCTCCAGCAACACCTGCTCGATCTGTGTTTTGTCGAGCGCCGATGCCAGGCGCAGACGCGCCCGCAACACTTCGAGCTTTTCCACCAATCGGCCCGGACCGGTGGGTGCCAGGTCTTCAAAACTGAGTCTCTTCATGCCGCGTCGCTCATCTGTTTCTGCACCAGCTGGTAATACATGCCCTGCTGTGCGTACAGCTCCTGGTGTGTACCCGTCTCTGTTACGGCACCGTCGTGCAGCACGACGATGCGATCCGCACGCAGGATCGTGCTCATGCGGTGCGCGATCACCACCGCGGTACGACCCTGCAGAATGCCGTCCATACGGCTGAGGATGTTGCTTTCTGATTCGGTGTCCAGCGCAGAGGTCGCTTCGTCGAAGATCAGCAGGCGCGGGGAGCGATACAGCGCCCGTGCGATGCAGATCCGCTGCACCTGCCCGCCCGAAAGGCCAACCCCGCGTTCTCCCACCCGATTCTCATAGCCAAGCGGCAGCGCGCTGATGAAGTTGTGTGCGTCAGCAAGCGTCGCGGCTTCGATGATGCGCCGCTGGTCAGGCTCGTGGTCGCCCACGGCGATGTTCTCGGCGATGGTCCCCTGCAGCAGGAGATTGGACTGCATGACGTAGCCAATCTGCGCGCGAAAGCGGTTCAGCTCCACCAGCGCCAGGTCGTAGCCATCAATGAGAATACGTCCATCGTCTGGCTGGTAGAGACCCACCAGCATCTTGGCGAGCGTTGATTTGCCGGAGCCGCTCTGCCCGACGACGGCCACCATCTCCCCGGCACCAATATCGAAGCTCACGTCTTTCAGAACATAGGGACTGTCTTCGCCCCCGTAGCGGAAGTACACGTTCTCCAGGCGCAGCTCTCCCTCGATCTGCGGCAACACGATCTTCGACTTCATTTCATCCGGCTTCTGTTCCGGTTCGAGATCCAGCACATCGGACAGACGCTCGATTGCAACACCGGCAGCATGTAGTTCATCCCACAGGCCGACGAGACCGAGCAGCGGGCTCATCACCGAACTGGATAGCATATTGAAGGCGATGAGTTGGCCCACGCTCATTTCCTGGGCAATGACCATGCCCGCCCCGACAAACAGCACCGTCACCGTGGCGAAGATATTCAGCAGCTGACTGCCTGTGCCAACGAGCAGATGAAACCCCTGTGCTTCGTACTGCACGTTGAGCGCGTGCGCGTACTTTTCTTCCCACTTCAATCGCGCCTGCCGCTCGATGCCCATGCCTTTGATGGGTTCCGCGGCGCTGACGGTTTCCATCAGCACACCTTCCGCATCGGTGGATGCTTCGAACATTCTCCTGCTGTAGTCCTTCATGCGCGGCGTGACGAGCACGGTCATGACGAACAACGGTACGACCAGGGCCAGCAGCAGCAACGTCAGCTTGACGTTGTAGAGAAACATCACCGTCAGGTAGACGAACACCATCAGCACGTTGAGCACCGTGCCCACGGTCTGGCCGGTGAGGAAGTCGCGGATCGTCTGGTTCTCCTGGAACCGTGCAATCACGTCACCGGTGCGCCGGTTGGCGAAGAACGCGATGGGCAAGGCCAGCGTGTGGCGGAAAAAACCCGACATCATGGCGAAGTCCATGCTGCGGGTCATGAAGTTGGCCAGATAGCCCCGCATGAAAGTCGTCAACTGAGCAAACACCTGCGCCAGCACCAGGCCGATGGCCAGATACATCAGCAGCACCGTGTTCTCATGCACGATCACGCGGTCGAAGATATTCTGCGTGATGATGGGGGGCGCGAGATTCAGGAGTTGAATCACCAGCGCCGCAAGAAACATGTGACCGATGCTGCGCTTGTGTGGTTTGAGATATTCAACGAATCGCAGCCACGGAGATCTGCCCTGGCTCTGCTTCGCCTCTATGTCATCCGCTGCGAGCAGCAGGCAGGTGCCCGTCCAACCACGCTCGAATTCCGCCATGGTGAGCTTTCTGAAACCCGGACCGGGATCCGCCACCCACACATGCTCGGCGGACACACCGTACACGACGACGAAGTGGTATCCCTCCCAATGGGCGATGAACGGCAATTCGAAATTCTGCATCGCGCCCGCTGTCGCCTGCACACCCCGAGCGGTGAAACCCAGGGATTCCGCACCTCGCGCGATGCTGTCCAGCGCTGCCCCTTCGCGGGTGACATTGATCAGGTCGCGTAGCTTGCCGAGGCTCATCCGCAAGCCATGATGGCGGCAGATCATGGCGAGACAGGCCGCTCCGCAATCCATCTCCTCTGCCTGCTGAACCAGGGGAAAACGCGGCAGTACCCGCTCGCCTCGGCGCTCTCTGGACTGCAGATCGAATGACAGCAACGGCGCTGAATCGAGCTCCAGCACTTTTTTCTGGCGGGTGAGTTCCCGCTCCAGGTTGTGGATTCGCTCTTCGAGCACGATGCGCATTCTGGGGTTGTGCTCTAGGAGCTGGCGCACCGTCTCTTTGGGGATCACCAGAAGCACCACGGCCGTGGTCGCTACGGCATTGGCAATATGCGGCTGTCCGGTGAGGCAGGTCTTCTCGCCGAAGAGCTTGCCCTCGGCCAGCCGCTCGAGGTCAAAGGTGTGGTCGTGCTCGGTGCGTTCGAGACGAACGACACCCTGGCGCACAACGTAGAGCCGGTCATCCGTCGTGCTGCCCTGCTCGAAGACGGTTTGACCCGCGGCGATGCTCTTGATGCCTACGGTACCCACGAGATTGCGCAGCGCATCAGCGGAGAGCGCGCCGCCGATGTCAAACAGCTGCCTGACCAGCCCTCCGGTCGCGCGAATGGCGGCATAGCTCGCCATGAACTCTTCGGCTTCCGGGTTGCCGCGCAGAACGGCGCGAAACGTCTCCGCCGGCACGAAGACGAGCTCACAGGCTCCGGAGGCGCGCACCGAGTAGTCGAACTCGAAGCGCCGGAGCACCGACAGCTCGCCTGCGATGTCTCCCGCGCCCAGCACCCCGATGCTGCGCTCTTTCCCGTCTTTCGACTCAAAAACACGCAAGCGTCCGGAAACGACGATGTGCAGCCCCACGGCTTCGGTACCGGCCCGCAACACCACCTCTCCGAGGCGGTAATGCTGCGTTTGAGCATCTTTCGCAAGCCGCGCCCGCTCATCGCTCGTCAGCGCAGAGAGAAACTCGACCTCAGGAAGGCTGTCGATCACCGCTTCGCTCAGGCTTCCACGCTGAAGTCATTCACCGCGGAGCGCAACCACTGATCGTAGAGGTGCAAACGGATCATGTCGTTCGTGGGGCCATCGAGCACCGCGTCGTGTCGGGCAAACACCCGGAAAATCTCAAAGCAGCCATCGTCCGTGGTAAACGGTCCGAGCAGGTCACCCACTTTGCCGGCGAACAGCCTGGCTTCCAGGTCCTGGGGTAAGGCGTTGCGAACAATCCTGCCGATGCGCCCGCCATCTGCAGCAGACTCGGCGATCGATGCCTCTCGCGCCAACTCCGCAAAGCTCTCCGGGTCTTCCTGCACCGTCGCGAAGATCTCCTTTGCGATCTCCTCGTCCGCCACCAGAATGTGGCCAATCTCTATGGCGTCGTACTGTGGCTTGTTGAGGTTGAAGTGTTCCTGCACGGACGCTTCGCTGGCTACCTCATCGCGCAGCTTGTCGGCCAGCACCGTATCTTCAATGAACGTCTCGTACCCTTCGAGCGAGACGCTGGCCGCCTCGAGAAATTCCGTGGTCTGCGCAGCACGCTGCAGGCCATGGGCCCGCCGGTGATTGTCCGCGGCGGTTTGCAGCTCATCGATGCTGACTTCCATGCCCCGCCGTTTCGCGGCAGCCGCCGTGAGCTTCTCCCGAATCATGTCCTGCACGACATGGGGAAATCGACCAGTCAGTTTCAGCCAGCTGACGAACTCGTCACTGGAAAATGGCACCCCGTCAATTTTTGCAATCTGCATGGCAACTCCTGCACTTGGTTTGGGCCCTACTTGAACCGCCGAAGCGGATCGAGGGCGAAATCGATGACGCGCCGCTCACGGACGACGATCTCCGCCACGGCGCCCATGCCGTAGCGCAGGCTCATCGGTCCGCGCGCGGTATCCACCTGATCGACGTCGAGACGAATCTTGCCTTCGTACGCGGCAACGTTACTTTTGTCGTCGCTGACGATCGTTGGTGAGATGTACTCCAGCTGCCCGGGTATCGACCCGTAGCTCTGGTGGGGAAAGGCATTGAATTTCAGCTTCGCGGCCTGACCAACGGCGAGAAATCCGCGGTCCTGCTCATTGATGCGCACCCGCAGAACCTTCTCCGCCCCTTCCGGGGCAATGCTGAGCAACGGTTGCGAAGCGCTGATCTTGTCGCCCTGCTGTGTGAACGGCACTTGTGTGACCACGCCGGTGATCGGTGCATGGATCTTCAGAAAGTTGTTCTCATCGAAATTCTCGAAGCTCACCCGCTCGGCGGATTCCGCGGCAAGCTCGGCACTGCGCAGCCGCACTTCAACCTCCGCCTGCTCGCGTTCGATCTGTCGGCGGGTCTGCTCGATCTGTATGCGTGCCTCAGCGATCTCCTGGGCAGCGCTGGCGAGGTTCTTGTCGGCCTGGGCGAGTGCGTTACCGAGTTCGTATTCGAGCGACGACAGGCGTGCTTCAGCGTTGCGCTGCTGCGCCTGGGCATCGAGAAAGGCGTTGCGTTTCTGCTCCACTTGCACGCGGGAAACGCCACCACCGCCGGGCATCGCAAACAACCGCTCGAACTGCTCTGCTTCAGCCTGTGCCGCTTGCGCCTTGCGAGCCGCCTGCTCCACAACAGAACGCGCCTCCACCAGTTTCGCGCGCTGCGCCTCGGCAAGACGGTGCAGCCCATCCTCCAGCCGCTGGTCGTAGTCCTGCTGCAGGTAGGTCAGCCGACTCTGAATGCTCGCAATCTTCTGCTCGAGCAGCGCCCGTTGATCGGGAAATCGCTCGTGCACCAGCCTCGCGTCCGCCAGGCGGATATTCGCCTCCACGACCTTGCTTGCGGCTTCAATCGCACCGCGGGCGTTGATGCGCGCGACGATGTCACCTTGACGCACAGGCACGCCCACCGATGCGTAGATGTCCACCAGCTCGCCGTCGATGGGCGCGTACACGCGGCGGATGTCCTGCGCCGGCACCAGCGTGCCAGTGGCCGACACGATGACATCAGCGCGGGCGATGAACGCCCAGACCACGACCGCGCAAACCAGCGCCGCAACCAGGTAATTGAGCAACCGTATCAGCACTGCTGGTTCTGCCACGAGCAGGCTGGTGCCTTCCAGGGTGTGGTCATCGAGCAGGCGGTGCAGCGAAGTGCTCATGCGCGCGCAGCCTCCGGCAGCAGCCGCAGCTTCTCTTCCACCACGTCGCGTTCGAGAATCGAGCGCAGCGCTTCGATGGCACTTCTTTGTCGCTGTACTTCGTCCAACACCGCCTCCCCCTGGGCGCGCACGGCTTGCGGCGCTTCCTGCTTCAGTAGGCGATAAAGGCGTAAAGATCGGTTCAGCCGGTCCTGGCAGTCAGACAGCAGCGCTGCCTGTTGGCGAAAGGCCTCCGACACTTCGCGTTCCAGCCGCAGGCCACCGCCGATCCCCTCGTAGGCAGACTGATACTGCGCCCACATCGTTGCACCCTGCTCCGCGAGTGCCCCAGCCTCCGCCAGCGCGCGCTCCTGATGGTTCCAGAAGTCTTCCTCCAGCGCCGCGTACATGAACGCGTCTTCTTCCTGATCGAGACTTCCGTAAAACTCGATCACCGCCTGCGGGTAGTCCTCGGTCTGTACGATCTCAAGCAGCCCGTTGAACCGTTCACGAAGGTCCCGGTAGCGGGCAAGACGCTCTGACAGCGCCGACTGCCAGGCGCTGTCGCCGACCTCCTCCAGCAGGGTCACTGCGCGGCTCAGATCGCCTGCTCGCCATACCTCCCGTGCCTCCAGCAGACGGCGTTGCACGCTCTGCGCTGCCGGGCGTTGCGCCAGCAGCGATTCGGCGCGCACTACAAACAGCGGCGTATCGAGTTGCCATTGCGCGCTTGCGGCTAGAAATGCTTCCAGCGCATCCCCCGCCCGCGCCTCGGCGAGCGCTCGCATGCGCGCCAGATCTCCCGCAACCAGCTCGCTATCCGCCACTTGCGGGTAATCGCGAGCAAACCGCTCGACGAGGCTGGTCGCTTCCGCAAAACGCCCGCCGTCGAGATAGGCATCGAGTCGTGCATGCAGTTCACGCACCGCTTCGAGCTGTATGGCGCTTTCCGCCTGCAACCGGCGCAGATCACTCGAGGTGCGCGCGTGCAGGGAAGCCATGTCCGCATACGCTTCAGACAGGCGCCGCAGCAGGCGGGTGTAGCGATCGGTGTGGGCGGCCCACTGATCAAGCACGCCGCGCACTTCGGCATTGTCAAATGCAGCGCTTACCGGACCACGTTGTCCTGCTTGCTGCAGCACGCCACGCAGGCGGCCAACCCAGCGCAACAGATCGGTCAACACGTCGTCTGCCATCTGCGGAGCGATGGCCACACCGCCATCCAGGATCGCGTTACCGGCTTCGATGTCGTCAGCCTGCACCGCACCGATCCAGCCGGGCAGCACGTAGCGCTCGTACGCTTCGGCCAGCATACGGCTACCCTGGGCGTCATCGGGATATTGCGCTGCGTAGCTTGCGGCCAATGTCAGCGCCTCGGCGAACTGCCCGGCATCCAGGTGCGCCTGCGCCTGCTGCAACCGATCATCACGGATGAATGCCAGCACCGCGAAGGCGATGAGCAAACCCAGGCCTGCGTACGCCAGGCCGGTACGTGCCTGCCGGCCAAGGGGCAACTCCAACCAGCGCCTGCGCGCGCCACCCAGAACGCTGGCCGCGCGATCGCGGAGCTTGCGTGCCACCTGGCCGCCGTCCATTCCATCCTGCGTTGCGGCAGTAGATGGCGGCGCTTCACCAGCGCCCTCGACGGCCTCGTCGCTCCCGGCATCGCAGTAGATGTCCAGAAACGAACCTGCCGACGTAATCAGTACCGTACCCTCGGGGTCTTCCTGCGCGTCGTTCCTGCCGCCGTCGATGACCACCGCTTCGAACGCAAAGGCGGGATGACCGAACGTCAGCTCGTCGCCGCTTTCAATGCGCATCGCAGACTTGCCGATCAACTCACCGTTGATCCGCGTACCGTTGGTGCTGCCGAGATCTTCGACGAACAGCGCGTCTCCCTGCCGGAACACGTGCGCGTGTCGCCTCGACAGAAAGCTGAAGGCCTCTTTGCACTCGAGTTCGTAGCTTGCGAAGTGGCCATCGTTCTTCGCCACGAGGAACGGAAACTCGTTCACGGCGATAGGCGCCTCCGGCCCCTGCTCCGACTTCGGCAACAGCAGCAGCTTGAGAAGCGCGGGGCCGGCACCGCCCAGCGACTGTGTGGTCGGCGGCGCATCGGATCTTGTCACGTCGAAGGTCAGCGACTCGCCGAACTGCACCACGTCGCCCAGATTCAGCGGTTCACCGCTGCGCGCCACGGCCTCACCGTTCACGAGGGTCGCGCCGGCTCCGTCCAGCGCTATGAGGTAGAGACCGTCTGGCTCGCGAATGATGCGTGCATGCCGCTCACATAGCTGCGCACGTAAACTCTCGGCATAGCCGACGAATGGCGGCTCACCACAGCCGATGGCAACCAGCGGCCGGTCGAGCGCTATCTCGCCGCTGGAACCCGCGAAGGTCGGGCGGAGCGATGCAACCGGTATGGCTTCGTTCACAACGCCTCCACAGAGACGAGCACGTCATCCCAACCGCCGCCCATGGCCTTGTACAGGATCACGGTATCGGCGAGGAGCTGCTGATGGATATCCAGCAACGACTGATTACTGCTGAGCAGGCGCCGCTCCGACTCCAGTACTTCCAACTGCGACACCAGGCCAACCTGAAGCTGACGCTGGGTCTGTTGCGCCACGGTGCGCAGGTTTGCCACTTCCTGTTCGAGCTCGGATTTTTGTGCGCGCCGACTGCTGATGTTGATCAGCGCCCGCTCCACTTCTTCAAACGCCAGCAGCACCGTCTTGCGATACTCCTCCTCTCGGGTTTTGACGCTGGCTTTGCGCGCGGTGATGCGCGTCTTCACACCCGGATCGAATATGGGGATGTTTACCGACGGGCCGATGCCGAAAGTGAACGACTTGATGAACGACGACAGGCCGGCGCTGGCCAGGCTGCCGCCACCGCTGGTGTTCCCTGTGAGGCTGATGGACGGCAACCGTGCGAGCTGCGCCTGCCCGACAAGCTCGTGCGCCTCGAGCACACGGAACTGTGCTGCAACGATGTCCGGTCGGCGGCTCAAGAGCTCAGCGGGCAACCCTGCGGGGATGGCCAGCTCCTGCACGCTGGTAGTCAGCAGCGCCTCCGGCACATCGAGGTCGGCGGCAGGAACGCCGAGCAAGGTGGCCAGCGCCAGCTCGCCGACATCCCGCTGTCGCTGAAGGTCGAGCAGCCCGCGGCGGATGCTGGTCAGCTCGGCCTCCTGCCGCAGCACCTGCGTATTGGCGACCAGGCCTTCACGAAGCTGCTGAGTGTAGATGTCGAGTATGGATTGCGCCGTGTTCAGGGCGCGGCGCTGGATCAGCATCTGCTCATCGAGTTGCCGAACCAGGAAGTACGCGGATGCCACCTGTGAGACGGTGGCGAGATACGCCGCCCGCCAATCCGCTTCTCCCGCCCGATACGCAGCCCGGCGGGAGTTCACCCCCTTCTTCAACTTCCCCCACAGATCCAGCTCCCAGGCGAGCTGGCTGTCAGCCCCGTAGTCGCTGTCGCTTTCGAACTGATCCGTGAACGGGTTGCGGCGCCCGCTGCGGGTAACGTTGCCACTCGCGGTCAGCCGCGGCAGCCGTGCGGCCTGGGCTTGACCGATCGCCGCACCAGCTTCC
>JAUIED010000163.1 GCA_030428905.1 Gammaproteobacteria bacterium | reverse complement strand
GGAGCCCAAGCCACGGGGATACGGCATTCACCGTGCCGCTGTTCGATGCATTTATGCGCAGGATCATGCCAGGAGATGCCTGGCGTAAGCCATGAGCGCATCCTTTACCGCGCCGCCTTTACGGACAATCTGCCTACTCAGGGGTGATGGTGAGCACTTGTCCGCCGGCCTGTGGCTCGAACCCCTGGCGGCCGAGCAACCCGCCCGCGTAGGGCCGCGTCACCAGCACGCGCCGGCCGCCGCGGGACTCCGACACGCCAATGGCATGGCCCACGAGCCAGCTGCCGAGCCCACGGTTGCGGAAGGCCGATTCCACCGCAAGCGCATCGAGGCGAAAGGTCTGCGCATCGAGCTGGCTCATCAGATACACGCCGATCACCTGACCCGTGTGCTTGGCCACGCGCACAAAAGGTTCGTGCGAAAGATTCGCCACCCGCGCCGGATCTGCGCCGGCCTCTTTCAGAAGGTCGTAGGGAATTTCTTCCGCGTACGGATAGTAAATACTCACTTCTTTGCTGAGAAACCGGTTCACGCCCGCGCTTTCCAGAACTGCCACCAGGGGCGAGAAGACGGCACTTTACCGAGCAGCCTGGCCGTCAGCCACGCACCACTTCGCTCGTAAAGCCACCACTCGTTTTCCACCTCGTAGAGCGCCTCACCCAGCTCGGCTTTCGTCTCCTGACGAAACGCCTCGTAGTGCGTGCGGGCAAACTGCTGGCCGCGCTCCGTGAGCACCCGGTCCGACAGCTCGCCGCCGCAGGTGACGATGAACAGCTCACTCGGTGAAATCTCGCGGAAGCGTGCGCGCACCAGCACGCGGCTGAAGTCGTTCTCGAAGTGCTCATCCAGCAGCTGCATGTTGGCGCACCAGGCGAGGAACTGCCCCGGCAGCAGCGCCGCTTTGTCGATGGACCCCGCTTCAGCGAGGTGTGCATCCACGCTGTCGATGATCACGCGGCAGCCAGCGCCCGCTCGAGATCGTCGAGCAGGTCCTCTTCCGACTCGATGCCCACACTGAGGCGTATGAGCGTGTCGGAGATGCCGAGCGATTCGCGCACCGCCTGCGGCACGCTGGCATGGGTCATGATCGCAGGATGCTCGATGAGCGACTCCACGCCGCCAAGGCTCTCCGCCAGCGTGAACACCTGCACCGATTCCAGGAATCGGCGGGCGTGGCCGAGATCGCCCTCCAGCTCCATCGCCACCATGCCGCCAAAGCCGCTCTGCTGTCGGCACGCAAGCGCGTGCTGCGGGCAGCTCGCAAGGCCCGGATAGATCACCCGCTTCACCTTCGGGTGCGATTCCAGAAACGCGGCCACCGCCTTGGCATTGGCTTCATGCGCGCGCATGCGCACGGCCAGGGTCTTGACGCTGCGCAGGCACAGATAGGCGTCGAAGGTGGCCTGGATGCCGCCGATGGCATTGGAAAGAAAGGCCAGCCGCTCGGCCAGCGCTTCGTCGTCGGTAACTACCAGCCCGCCCACCAGGTCGGAATGGCCGTTGATGTACTTGGTGGAGGAGTGCAGCACCAGATCCGCGCCCAGCTCGATGGGCCGCTGGAAGTACGGGCTGAGAAAGGTGTTGTCCACCATCACGTGCACGCCGTGCGCGTGCGCCACCTCGGACAGTACGGCGATGTCCACCAGCTTGAGCAGCGGGTTGGTGGGGCTTTCCAGCCACAGGAGCCGGGTGTTGGGCCTGATGGCCGCTTCCAGCTTCGTCGGGTCGGACAGATCCAGGTAGTCGAACTGGATGCCGTGCGGCTTGAACACCTGTTCAAACAACCGCAAGGTGCCGCCGTACATATCATCGCAGCACACCACATGATCACCATGCTCAAGCAGGTGCATCACGGTGGTCGCACCCACACAGCCAGACGCAAAGGCAAAGCCGAAGCGGGCGCCTTCCAGGTCTGCCAGACAGGCCTCGTAGGCCGCGCGGGTGGGGTTGTGAGAGCGGCTGTACTCCCAGCCCTGATGCTCACCCGGCGTGCGCTGCGCAAATGTGGACGTGAGATACACCGGCGGCACGACGGCACCGGTTACCGGGTCCGGGGGTTGCGCGGTGTGGATCGCGCGGGTTTCGAAACCCTGTTTTCTATTCATAGCCTGCAACTCATAGCCTGCAACGCCTGTGTACGGCACGTCGGATGTCGAGCCGGGAGGATACACGCTGCTCAGCGCGCGTCACCCCGCAAGCCGCGCACGAGCTCCTCGAGATGGGACGCCGTGGCCTCGGTCGCAGGCACCGCAGGGGCGGCAACGATGTCTACCCGGCTCCAGATACGCCGAAAAGGCTTGGAAAACACGCCTTCGTGGTGGCTGAAGAAACTCCCCCACAGGCCCTTCAAAGCCATGGGTACCACCGGCACCGGCGTTTCGCTCAAGATGCGCTCGATACCCGGGCGGAAACGCTGCATCTCGCCGTCGCGGGTCAGTGCTCCTTCGGGAAAGATGCATAGCAGGTCGCCTGCGGCGAGGCCGGCACGGATCTGCGCAAACGCCGCCTCGTATGCCGCGGCATCCTCCGAGCGTCCCTGAATGGGAATTGCCCGGCTGGTGCGGAACACGAAGTTGAGCACGGGAATATCGAAGATGGGCTTGAACATGATGAAGCGCACTGGCCGCCGCACCGCGCCAGCCAGAAGCAGGGCATCGACGAAGGTGACGTGGTTGCATACCAGCACCGCCGGTCCTTCGTCTGGAATGTTGTCAAGGCCGTCGTGGCGCACACGGTACATGCTGTGGCTCAACAGCCACACGAGAAAACGCATGGCGAATTCCGGCACCGTGTAGAAGATAAATGCGGAGACCGCCACGTTCATGACGATCAGCGTCATCAGAAGCTGCGGGATGGTGAAACCGGCTGCCTCGAGAAACAGGATCGCCAACAACGCCGAGGTAACCATGAACACCGAGTTGATGACGTTGTTCACGGCGATGATGCGCGCACGTCTGCTTTCCGGGGTGCGCAACTGAATCAACGCATACAGCGGCACGATGAACATGCCGCCGAAGAAACCGATCAGGGCAAAATCGATAAGCACCCGCAACGCACCGGCGCTGCCGAGAAATGCGAGCCACTCCACCGGCGCACTGCTGTCGAAATGGGTCACCGCAAAGAACAGATCCAGGCCCGCCAACGACAGGCCGAAGGCGCCCACGGGCACGATGCCAATCTCCACTTTCTGCCCGCTCAGCCGCTCACAAGCGAGCGATCCCAACGCGATAGCAATGGTGAACACGGCCAGAATCAGGGTCACCACCGTGGTGCCGCCACCGAGGTGCAGGCGGGTAAGGTTGGGAATCTGCGCGATGAATGCCGAGCCCAACAGCCAGAACCAGGAGATGCCGAGAATCGACAGAAACACCGTTCGGTTTTCTCTGGCCATGCCCACCATGCGCCAGGTCTCGCGCGGAATGTTCCAGCCGAGCGCCAGTGCAGGATCGGTCGCCGGCGCCAGCGGAATGAGGCGGCTCGACGCGTAGCCGACCAGCGCCACCATTAACACAAACGCGCTGAGAAACAGGCTGACATTCTCGAGCCCCGCAACCAGGCCGCCGGCGATGGTGCCGAGCAGGATGGACACGAACGTACCCATCTCGATCTGCGCGTTGCCGCCCACCAGCTCCGACTCGTGCAGATGCTGCGGCAGGATGGAGTACTTCAGCGGCCCGAAGAACGCGCTCTGCGTGCCGAGCAGAAACAGAACCACGAGCATGAACGGCACGTTCTGGGAGTAGACCGCCAGCGCGCCGAGCAGGGCGATCGCGATCTCACAGATCTTGATGATGCGGATCAGGCGGGACTTCTCAAACTTGTCGGCAAGCTGCCCGGCCAGCGCTGAAAACAGAAAGAAAGGCAGGATAAAGAGCCCCGCCGCCGCGTTGACGAACGTGTTGATGCTGTCTGCCGCGACCAGTCCGCCGTACACGAACATCAGCGTCATCGCATTGCGGAACAGGTTGTCGTTGAAGGCGCCGAAAAACTGGGTGAAGAACAGCGGCGCGAAGCGGCGCTGACGCAGAAGCTGGAACTGGGAGGCATCCGCTTCGCTGTTGATCTCTGGTTCGCTCACCAGCATCCTTCGGGCAGGCAAACTGCAAGTGTAGCGACAGTTGATGGAAGAGGGGACCATACGCTTTGCGTACAGCCTGACGACACCCTCCGGCGAGCTGCTGCCTGCAGACGCTTTCGCCGGCCTCGCCGCCTGGCGCTCCATGCTGCGCGACCTGCACATCCTTGGGCAGGACACAAATCGCTACGGCGGATTCGGATTCGGCAACGTGAGCGTGCGCCAGCCGGATTCCCAGTCCATCGTCATCACCGCCAGCCAGACGTCCGGCGACGCAACCTTCAACACAGATTCCCTGACCCGGCTCGACGCGGTGAACTTCGATCGATTCTGGGTCGAAGCCGTGGGCCACCAGCCCCCCTCTTCAGAGGCGCTCACGCACGCCATGATCTATGCGTCCGATGCGCGTATTCGCGCCGTGCTGCACGTGCACAGCCCGGCCATCTGGCGGCACGCCGAAGCCCTCGCATTGCCGTGCACAGACGCCCAGACCGCCTACGGCACGCCCGCCATGGTTGGGGCGGTGCAGGAACTGCTTACCAGTCACCAGACGCGGCCGCTGGTATTTGTCACACTCGGTCATGAAGACGGCGTGTTCGCCTGCGGCGCTGACCTTTCTCTTGCAGGTGCGCGGCTGATCGCCGTTCTGGCACGCGCCCGCCAACTGGAGCTGTCCTCATGACCGTACCCGAGACCATCCTCTGGGAGCAGCAGCGTTTGCAGCTTCTCGATCAGCGAGCGCTGCCCAAGCAGGTGCAGTACCTGGCCATCGAAAGCCTCACCGACGCGGTGACAGCCATACGCACGCTCGCGGTGCGGGGTGCGCCAGCCATCGGCATTGCTGCCGCCTACGCGCTGGCGCAAAGCATGCGTGGTGTCGAGCCCTGCGCGTTCGCCGATACCCTTGAGGCGAACGCCGCCACACTCGTAGCCGCACGGCCCACGGCCGTGAACCTGCGCTGGGCCGTCGACAGGCAGCTTCGCAGGGCGCAACAACAGGCAACGTACGAGGCGTTGTGCGATGAAGCGCAGGCCATCCACGAAGAAGACCGCAAGCAGTGCCGGCTGATCGGCGAGCACGGCGCAGCTCTCCTCGGCAGCGGCGCCAACGTGCTCACGCACTGCAACGCGGGATCGCTTGCCGTGTCGAGCCTCGGTACCGCTACCGCACCGATCTACCACGCACACGCTCAGGGTACGCCCGTGCACGTCTGGGTCGACGAAACACGGCCGCTGCTGCAGGGCGCGCGGCTCACCGCCTGGGAGCTGGCCGCAGCCGGCGTGCCGGCAACCCTGATCTGCGACAACATGAGCGCCACGGTGATGGCGCAAGGCAAAGTGGACCTGGTGATCGTGGGGACCGATCGCGTGGCCAGGAACGGTGATGTGGCCAACAAGATCGGTACCCTGGGTGTCGCCATCCTCGCCCGCCACTTCGGCATTCCGTTCTACGTAGCCTGCCCGTCTTCCACCTACGACAAGCACACGCCAACAGGCGCAGACATCCCCATCGAAGAGCGCGACGCCTCAGAAGTGCGCGGCGATCACGCCGCTGACGTGGCGGTGTTCAACCCGGCGTTCGATGTAACCCCCGCGGAACTCGTTACCGCCATCATCAGCGATCGCGGCGTGGTGCACGGTCCAGATGAGTCCCGCCTGATGGAGATGTTCGGCTAACGACGCCTCAGTGGGTGGTCTGCGGGTACACCCGCGGCGCACGAGCGAACGGCTGCACCCACGTGGTGTCGCAACCGCCGAAGGCGACATCCGCAAATCCGAGACTCATCAGCTCCCGCACCTCGGGCTTGCGCGCAGCCGGTACGTCCACCATCACCAGATAACCGCCAGCCGCAATGTGATCGTGAAACTGTGCGAGCTTATAGTTTTCCCGCGATAGCCCGACCATGCCGCCCTGCCATGCGCCAAACAGAGCGCCCACCAGCGTCAGCAGGACGATCGCCGGCACATCGAAGCTGAAGCCAAGCGCGCCACGTTGTGCAGCCCACCAGGCAACAACGCCGAGCAGGCAACCGGCTGCCGCGCCGATCACGGCGAAACGCGCACCGCTGTGCAGCAGGTCCAGTTGCTGGTAGGTGGTTGCGGCATGCAGATCGTGCCGTATCAGACCGGCTTCATCCCGGGACACGACGTGAAAGTTCCAATCGGTGATGCCCTCCGCGTGCAGGCGTTCGGATATGGCGCGGGTGGTGTCGATGTCATCGACCAGATAGTAGAGTCGCCGCATAGATTGCCCTCCATGTGCGAACCCTTCGATCATACGCCGCCTGTTATCGGCTGCTTAGACGAATTCTCTCTATCACGCCAAGGCGCTATGCTCTCGCCATATGAGCAGATACCGCCCACCGGCAGCAAAGTCCTCAGCCTATATCACCGCCGAAGGTCACGCCCGCCTGACAAAGGAACTTAAACAGCTCTGGAAAGTCGAGCGACCGGCACTGACCGCACGCATCGGCGCTGCGGCCGCCAACGGCGACCGTTCGGAAAATGGCGACTACATCTACGGCCGCAAGGCGTTGAGAGAGATGGACCGACGCATCCGTTACCTGTCCACGCGTCTGGATGCACTTACCGTGGTCGATCGGCCGCCGCGGGATACGAGCCGCGTGTTCTTCGGCGCCTGGGTAACGGTGGAGGACGAGGCTGGCACGGAGTCACGGCACCGCCTCGTCGGCCCAGACGAGTTCGATAGCGCGCCGGGCTACATCAGCATCGACTCGCCGCTGGCACGCGCCATGCTCAAAAAGCAGGTGGATGATGAGGTGAGCGTGCACACGCCCGCCGGTGAGCAGTATTTCGCAATCACTAAAATTGAGTATTCGTAGCGACGGAATCCGTGTTCTGGTGCGTACAAGGGATGAGATCAAACGACAGGAGACCTCGATGATCCGCGAAATGACCCTCACAGCCCTTGCCGTAGCCGCCGTTGCGGCAACCAGTGTTGCCGATGCCCGCCCCGGCGGCCCGCCAGATATCGCCGCCATCGAAACGCGCATGAATGAGCGCTTCGATGCTATCGATGCCGATGGAAGCGGTGACATCAGCGCCGCAGAATTCATGGCCCACGAAGGCCACGGTGGTCCACGCGGCCATCATGGCGGTTTGCGAGGGCAGTTCGGGCCGCCGCCCGGCGCGCCCGACGACGTAGACGTGGAAGCCGCTGAGGCACGTGCTTTCTCGCTGGTGGACAGCAACGGCGATGGCATGGTGTCGGCGGATGAATTCACCATGGAAGCGTTATCAAGCGCCCGCAGAACGGTGATGAAGGAGCAGGCTTTTGCCCGGCTCGATACCAACGGCGACGGTGTGCTCAGCCGCAGCGAGATGCCCAACCCCGCAGACCGCATGCGTGCAGCCGACACGGACGGTGACGGCAAGCTCAGCCGCGAAGAACGCCGGGCGGCACGCAGCGAATGGCGCGGGCGCGGCTGATCGGCACTGATGGAGCCATCGGACGAAGCGCTGATGGCCGCCATCACGCAGGGAGACAAAGGCGCGTTCGACGTATTTCTGACGCGCCATCTCCCGCCGATCAACGCCTACGCCTACCGGCTGACCGGCTCACGCGCAGACGCTGACGATGTCAGCCAGGATGTGTTTCTCAAGGTGTGGCAGAAGGCTGCCACCTACAGGAAGGGCAAGGTAAAAGTGACCACCTGGCTGCACACCATCGCCCACAACGCTGTGGTGGACCTGCTGCGACGGCGGCGCCCTCAGGTGCCGGTGGAGGAAAGCACGCTCACGACCACTGATCCGCAAGAGGACAGCGAACGTCTGCACAAGCTCCTCGGCGCGCTTCCGCTCAACCAGCGCACGGCGGTCGCGTTATGCTTGCTGGGCGAGCATTCCACCCGCGAGGCGGCGCACATCCTGAGAATGACCCCGCGCGCCGTGGAATCGCTGATCAGCCGCGCGCGTCGATCTCTGAAAGAGGCAATGCACCATGAATGAGGCCATGCACATCGATAGCTTTCGCGCGCTACTGGACGCACGCGGCGCTGATATGAACGATTGGCCACATGCGCAACGGCTGGCAGCGCAGGCATTGCTGCGAGCCTCCACCGAAGCACAGCAGGAACTGGCTTCGGCGCAAGCACTCGAGCAAACGCTGAGCGCGCTGCGCATGCACAGTGTTACCCCCGGCCTCGCCACGCGCATAAGCGCGCTGGCCGAACCCGTCGACCCGCTGCGGCCGCTTTTTGATTGGCTGACGGAGAAGCTCTGGCGGCCGGCCGCTATGCTGCTCGCACCGCTCATGGTCGGCGCCATCATCGGTGCAACCGTGCCTGGGGAGGAGGAAAGGTACGACACCTACCTCGCAGACTACCCATGGATCGACACACAGGAGTTCGTCATCGATGAATAAGTCCAAGTGGCTGATCATCGGGCTCGTTGTATCCGTGCTGCTCAACGTAGCGCTGATTGGCGCATTCGTTGGCCGTCACTGGGCCGAGGGTATAGGGCCGCCCAGAGGCGGCAATCCGCTCTTCGGTATCATGCGCTTCACCCGGACGCTGCCCGAAACACGCCAGGCTGAGCTCAGCGCGACCCTGCGCGAATACCAGCAGGCGGCCCGCCCGAATATTCGAATGTTACGCAGCCGTCAGGAGGCTTTTAGAGCCGCGATGCTGGCGGAGCCCTTGGACAGCCAGGCTGTGCGTGCATCGCTCGATGCGCTGCAGCAGGCACTGGCCGAACAGCACAAGGCTGGTCATGAAGCCCTGGTGAAGGTACTGCAAAACCTCACCGTCGAAGAGCGTGAGTCGCTCGATGAGCAGCTGCGGCACCGCCGGCCGCCTCGACACGGCCCACCGTGAGCGTTAAACGCGCGCTCGACGAGTTCGTGGAGCACTACGCCAAGTCCGCCGAGTACCTGCACTGCGAGCACGACCCCGAGTGGCCGTCTGCCTGCGAGATCGGTGTGCCCTACCGGCATGACGATGGCATCGACCACATTCGCTGGCAGGCGGTGCGTCGCACACATGCGCAAGACCATACGGAGGACTTCGCCGGCGTCGAACGCGCCCTGGAGCTCGATGTACACCCGGACATCAAAGCCTACTTCGGCCGCTACTGGGCCGCCGGTATGCAGGCGACCGCACCGGATGGGCCGGTGCATCTGATGTTCCTATGGAATGACGAAGACGTGCACCGTCTAACTGAAAACCTGCTGGGTCACGCTCTGGCCCAGCGGCAGAGTAAAAGCCCTTTCAGCGTGTTCTTCGCCACTACCAGCGAAGACTCGGAGTACTTCCTGGCGGTGCGCAACGACACCGGCGAGGTGCAACTCGAGCTGCCCGGCCGCAAACCGGTGCGCACGGTGGCGCCGAACCTCACTCACTTCCTGGAGTCCCTCGCGCCCATGCCGCCGGCGGTGTGACACGGTGATAGAATTCGCCGCATGACGACATCCGACCGCCTCGTGCTGAATCCTGTGCGCCACCTGTCCGGCGAGGTGGCCTTGCCCGGCTCGAAGAGCATCTCCAACCGCGCCCTGCTGCTGGCAGCCCAGGCTTCCGGCACCACGGAGCTTACCAATCTGCTCGACAGCGAAGACACGCAAGTCATGCGGGCGGCGCTCGATGCACTGGGTGTGCACGTGGAGCGGCACGGTGGCATCGATCTCGTGCAGGGCCGCGGTGGGGCATTGTGCCGGGAGGCGTCTGTCGATCTGGCGCTGAACCTCGGCCTGGCAGGCACAGCCTACCGCCCGCTGGCGGCGGCCCTGTGCACAGGCCGAGGCACCTTCGTGTTGGACGGAATCGAGCGTATGCGCGAGCGCCCTGTGGGTGATCTCGTGGATGCGCTTGTACCGCTTGGCGCGCACATCAGCTACCTCAGAAACACCGGATTCCCGCCAATCCGC
>JAUIED010000162.1 GCA_030428905.1 Gammaproteobacteria bacterium | reverse complement strand
CGGCTCGTCGAACAGGATGAGTTCCGGATCGCGCACCAGGGCGCGAGCGACGGGCTCGCCGACACCGGTTTCGCCGACGACGACGCGGGTTTCGATGTCCGCCGTCGGGTGCTGGAAGGCGAGGGCGACAAAACGCTGCCGCGTCGACGGCTTCAGTTCGCGGAGGCTGCGCTGGTAGCCGGGGTTGAAGCTGACGGCGAGCAGGAACTCGGGCGGGTGACCGGTTCCGGCGCCGGTATATCTGACGGAACCTCTTCCGCCTTCTCAGCAACGATTCCAGCCTCCTTCCGCACCGCCGATGCTTACGTCAAAGTTGTGAACGAGGACACAATGACCACGGGAGAGGGCCTATACATTGATGACTTCGTGATAGAAGGATGTCCTTTGTGATGCGCCTCCCATTCGGCCGCGCAAAAGGAAAGTTCACGGGCGCCATTGGCGTCGAATTTTCTCTGGAATACCTGCACATGGTGCAGCTTGAGCACCGCAATGGTGAGGTGTGCCTGCGCGCGGCCAGATCTCTGCCGCTGGGTACGACCTTCGAGGAGCTGCTGCAGGATTCCGATCGGTTCCTCAGCCTCGTCAAGCGGGCATTGAAGAGCGACGACTTCACCGGTTCTCGGGCGGTTGTGGCGATGCCGTCAGCGTTGACGCGCGTGATGAGCGTCAATTACCAGATCAACGCCGGCCAGAGTGAGGCAGGCGCGATCGCTCAGCTGATGCGCGACCGAATCGGTGATGAGCTGGGAAGCTTCGTGGTCGACTACATGCCCATCAACAAGGAGTCCAACAGCCGGGACCGGGCCTCGCTCATCGCCATGTGCCGTAAAGATACGGTCATGCAGTACCTTGAATTGTTGCGCAGAAGCGGCTTGAAGGCCGATGCCATGGAAATAGGCCCTGTAGCAATCAAACGCCTCGTGGATTCCCGGCATGTAGCTGGCGACGAGACGGCCTCGCTGGTGGTGAACTGCGGGCGTGCGAAGTCCTACCTGACGCTGATCTCCCGCCGGCGCATCCTCGCGGACGACGAGGTGGACTATGGTGAAGATTCTATTCTGCAGCAGATTTCCCGTGCGTTGGATGTAGATGAAGCGCTGGCTGTGAGTTTGCTTCACGACGCTGAGTTCGGTGCAGACAGACCGGACGACGAAACGCGCACGCTGCTGGAGATCATTCGTCCTGAGCTCAACAAACTCGTGCGTGAGATAGAGCGCGGGCTGATCTACGCAACGAGCGAAAGCCGTGGCCGCTCCGATGCCAATGTATATCTCATCGGTAGCATGGCGCGCTGGAAAGGTGCCGATGCGCTGTTGAGCGGGTTGGTAAATCACCCGGTGACGAAAATACCCGATCCATTGCAGCCGTTCCTGAGCGGCACCGAGGGGCGTTCCACGCCGGACGGACGCCCGGAGCTCGCGATTGCCGCGGGGCTTGCCTTGCGGGACTTCCATCATGTCTGAGTTCAATCTCGTACCCGAGGAGTTCCGCGCTCGAGAGAAGAAGCGTGGCGCGCTGACGATGACCGGGATCGCTCTCGGCGCGGTGCTGGTTCTTTCGGGTGCCGCCTACCTCGTAGTGGCCTCGCTGCTGGACAGCCGTGGCGAGGAGGTGCAGACGCTGCGTCAGCAGAAGGCATTGTCCATGCAGCAGCAGACCAAGCTCTCGGAGCTGCAGCGGCGTAAAGAAAAGCTACAGACCGACATGCGTCTACTCTCGAGTCTGCGTAGCGGTGCGACGATGCCGGAGCTGGTAGCGGCCATCGAACAAGCGCTGCCGGGTGATGAGGTACGATTCGAAAACTGGCAGTTCCGGCGAGCCGGAATCCGCACGGAAGACGAGCCCGAAGCGCGCCCACCGAGCTACTTTTTCATCACCAGCGAGGAAAAAGACTTTCCCAAGGTATGGGAAAGTATGACCCACATGACGATACAGGGCGTGGCCAAAGACCACGGAGCGCTGTCGCGCTTCGTGCAGCGCCTGTTTCAGCAGCCGAATATCGACGATGTGCGCATTCAGCGCTCCGAGCAGGGCGTGCACGGCGTGACCTTTCACGTCGCGGTGGTGGTACGCAGCGCGGAGGACTTCTCATGATGGCGCTGCTGGACCAGCTCGATCTCCGGCAGTTTTACCTGATCGCCGGTTCTGTGCTGCTGCTCACGATTACTGCGCTCGTCATGTTCGCGGGCAAGCCGCTGTACGCGCAGTACGACGGTGTCGACACCGAGCTTGAGGGTTTGCGGTCGCTTGCGAATGCGCCGATGGACCTGGGCATTCAACCGTTGGAAGAAGAGGTGGCCAAGCTGCAGGCAACCCTCCAGGGTGACCTGCAGAATCTGCCCATCAAACAGCTCGAATCGCACATTATTTCGGCGCTGCAGAGCGCTTCTTGGCAGTACGATGTGAACCTCATCACGATCGAGCCCAAGACCGAAGAATTAGAGTTACCGTACCAGGAGCTGACCTTCCGGCTGCAGCTGGAAGGTGGCTACTTCAGCCTGGATGACTGGATGCGAAGCGTCTCCGAACAGCTCGGCTACGTGGTGTTCAAGGAATATTCGCTGAAGGTGAAAGAGGCCGGCTTGGAGCCGGTCATGAGCGCGCGCGTTCTGTTGAGCGCGTACCGCATGGAGGGGGCTTAGGCCTCGTTGTCGATGGATGGACGACATGAAATGGATTTTCATACTGCTCGCGCTGCTGGCTCTGCCAGCGTTTGCTGAGCAGGAAAAGGGCGCAGATCAGAAAAGGGTCAATCCCTTTGCCAACGCCGAGGCGGAGGTAAAACACGCCGAATCGTCGCAAGGCGGTGAAGGCGGCGCGTTCGTGCTCAAGGCGGTGATGCCGTCTCCCAACCATCCCCTTGCCAATATCGACGGTGAGATCCTGGCCGTGGGTGAGGCATACCGGGGTTACCTCCTCGCGGAAGTGACAGAGAACGGCGCCGTGCTCGCGCGCGGTACCAGCGTCATCGAGTTATTCATCCACCAACCGGACAAAGACCATGAGTAGGCGCCTGATACTGCTGGCGTTGTGTGCCCTGCCCATGACTTTCGGCTGGGCAAACAACGTCACCCTGAACGTACGTAATACCGAACTGTCCGAGGTGGTGGAGATGATCTCCAAGCAGCAGCGCGTGAACGTGTTGCTCGGCAGCAACGTCAGCGGTGAGGTGTCGCTGAATCTCTACGACATGCCAGTGGAGAAAGCGCTGTCTGCTGCTGCGAATGCTGCCGGTTTTGCGTTGGAGCGGCGCGGCAAAACCTACTTCATCGTCGGCCATGACGAGGTGGGGCGCTACGCCGATGGCAGCGTCACAAACCTGCGCTGGTACGAGCTCAACTACGCTGACGGTGAGTCGGTGCGTCAGGTGGTGCAGAACTATCTGTCGCGCTACGGGAAGGTGGACTTCATTGAAAATCGCCGGCTGCTCGTTGTTGAGGATCGGCCGGAGTTTCTCTACCGCATCGACAAGCTGCTCAAAGCCATCGACAAGCGCCCCAGGCAGGTGCTTATCGAGGCAAAGATTCTCGAGGTGGCACTCAACGATGACGAGAGCTTCGGCATCGATTGGGCAAATCTCTTCAACAGCGACGGAGGATCTGGCAGTTTTGGTACTGGGGGTATGGCGAGCGGTGCTTCTACCGGCTTTTTCTTTGACCTGGTCACTCCGAACGTCACGGTGGCGCTCGACGCGCTTCACGATCAGGGTCGGGTTCATACTTTGTCGACACCCAAGCTGGTGGCGCTCGAAAATCAAGAAGCGAGCGTTGTAATTGGTGACCGGCGTGGCTATCGAGTTACCAATACTGTCAACACGGTGACGACAGAGAGCATAGAGTTTCTCGAATCTGGCGTGATACTGAATGTCACCGCGCAGATTGACGAAAACGGCCACGTTCTTATGGAGGTGCATCCAGAGGTGAGTACAGGTACGGTGGCTGAGAACGGTGTGCCGAGCCAAACCACCACCGAGGTGACGACCAACCTGCTGGTGCCCACAGGAGAAACGGTTTTCATCGGTGGTCTCATCAAGAAGACCGACAGCTTCCGTCGCACGGGGGTTCCCATGCTTAACCGCGTTCCAGGACTACGTCGGCTGTTTTCGGGCACGGCGAATCAAGCGCGAACAACCGAAACTGTCGTGCTGATCACCCCGACGATTGCCGAAGATACGACAGAGGAATGGAATGTCGAACCGCTCCGCAAGATGGATGAAACGGAGTTCGACATCCCCGTGGTCGAACCCTGGGTGAGCGAGATCGACCAGGTTAAGGCCCTGTTCGAGCGCGATGAGCCGCCGGCACTACCGCAGGCACCGGCTGCCGAGCCGCAGGAGTTGCTGTCAGAGCAGCCGGAGCCTGCACCTCACAAGCCGGTGGTGTCCGCATCCCCGGCACAGGTTGCCCAGCAGGACGACGATGCGCCGGTGCAGGTAATGTGGTGGAACGGCAACGATCCCGCGCCGCGTGCGCACGTAGCGGCCGTGCAGGCGGTTACTGCGAACAGCGGCGAAGAGGAGGCGGAGTAGAGCCTCAGGCCTGCGCGGTCAGCGGCTTGCCCAGCCGCCGCAACCGTCCATCGGTGAGCCGGTAAATCAGGCTGTGCACCGATAGCGCCTGCCCCCTGGCCCAGGCGTTGCGCACGATTGTCGTGCGGGCGACATTGTTTGCCTGCTCCAGCACGTTCAGCTCACACAGCCGATCGCGCCGCGGTTCGAGATCCAGCGTGTCCAATTCTTCACGATGTTTGGCGAGCACGTCGCGGATATGGTGCAGCCAGTTGTCGATGAGCCCGAGCTGTGCGGTGTCGTCGGCCGCGGCCACGCCTCCGCAACCGTAATGGCCGCAGACGATGACGTGCCGCACTCGAAGCACGTCCACGGCGTACTGAAGCACGCTCAGGCAGTTGAGATCGGTGTGCACCACGAGATTTGCGACATTGCGATGTACGAACACTTCACCCGGCGCCAGGCCGATGATCTGGTTGGCGGGTACACGGCTGTCGGCGCAGCCGATCCACAGGTACTCAGGCTGCTGCTGCTTTGCCAGGTTGCTGAAGAAATCCGGGTCGCTCTCCGCGACGCTGGCAGCCCAGTCGGCGTTATTGGTGAACAGGCGTTCGAGGTTGGTATCGTCCATCGTGCGAGTATACGGTTCGTGACAGCCTGTTGAACAACAGGCTGTCAGCTTCCCTCAGTGGCGCAACGCGCGGCGCAGCTTCTGCAGCAAACCTGCCCCAGGGTAAGGCAGGCGCGCCTCACAGGTGGTTGCCAGCGGAGGCGCAAGCAGATCCGCAAAGTGTCGCGCCAGCACAAGGTGCTCGTGGTGCGCTTGCGCAAGCGCCTCGCCTGCGGCGCTGATGCGATCAAGGGTAGCGCCAGGCATCGCCTTCAGGGCATCGAGTTGGTGGATGCAATCCTGCGTGCCCTCATAGAGCACCACGTTTTCCATATGGCGGAAACCGAGCGCTGCGTCGTCCACCGGTTGGCGGTGCGCCAGGAGCACACAGCCGCAGGCGAGGGCCTCGAAGTTCTTGATCATGTGCTCGCCGAAGCCCACATCGGCGCTGACGAATACGCGGATGCGGCTGAGGGTTTGGCGGTACTCTTCTGGCGTTTCCGTTCGCAGCAGCGCCACCTGCCGCTCGGCGGCCACGGTTTCCAGCAGCGCCTTGCGGGTGCCGTAGTTGTCGTGCGCGATGCGCCCGACGAAAGCGGCGGGAATATCCCGCTCGCGGTGCTCGTTCCACAAACGGCTGCCGTCATAGCCCTTGGGCAGGCAGACGCTGTCGAAGCCGAATGCGCGGGTCTTCTGCGCCACCGCGAAGCCGGAGTGGATGATGCGCTTGGGTTGCACGGCCCGGTAGTAGTGTACGAACAGGCCCTGGTTCTTGGTGAAGCCCACGTAGTTCTGCCAGGTGTCTTCTTCGAACAATACGAGTTGGGGGATCGTGCGCAGGAAGCGCGCCTGCCCCAGCGCGTGCTTGGCGCGGATCTCCAGCACGATGCGGTCGAACTGCAAGATGTCGGCCCTGGTAATCACTTCGTCCAGGCGGCGTGCCTGCGCCCCGGACACGCGGCGCACATCCAACGTCTCCACGTTCTCGGCCAGGCCTTCGTACAGCCTGTCGTTGTTGGGTACCCGGTTGGCGTAGATAACCGCGAGCACTTTCATGCGCGCAAGGCCACCACGAGCCGCCGGGCGGCGAGCTTCGGGTGCAGCGCGGCAAGGGGTGCGAGGCGCCATAAATTCGCATACCAGCGCACGTATACGTCCGCCCGCTTCTGCCGCCAGGCCATCCGCAGCACGGAGCGGCAGTGGCGGACTTCCGCGCGCTTGCGAAACACCCGGAAGGAATCCGGCAGGAGCGGGTGTTCAAACAGCGTGTCGTACACCTGCGACTGCTCCGCGTCTTCGATGCTGCTGACGCTACGCAGACTTCCGCTCGGGCGCCGGTGGACCCGTGCGCACGGCACGGGTTCCAGCTTTGGTGGGTGCAGCGCCATCAGTACGCACAGCAGCACCCGGTCTTCGCCTACGCGCAGGTGCTCGGCGAAGCGAATCGATTGGGCCAGATCCCGGCGTATGCACATGCACGAGAGATTGCCGATATGCAGCCGCTTGTCCAGAAAGCGCTGAAATCGCCGTTCGGACGTCCCCTGCAGATCTGGTGTGCGCAAAGTCCGCTCGTCACCCACCTGCCACTCATGTGCGGCGATGATCCAGGCAGGCGCCTGCGCTGCGATGGTCGCACGGTAGCGATCCAGCGCGCCTGGCAGCAGCTCATCGTCCGCATCGAGCATGATCAGATAGTCGCCCTTTGCAGCATCCATGCCGGTGTTTCTGGCGGTGGAGACGCCGGATGCCGGCTGGCAGGCACAACGGATGTATACGCCGGGAAACTGTTCGTTCAACGCTTGCACGATCCCACTTACCGGCGTGTCGGAACCGTCGTCGACGACGATGATCTCGTCATCGGCATCCAACTGCGGCGCCGCAGACCCCACGGAGCGCGGCAGATAGTCCCCGTCGTTGTGGCAGGGGATCAGTACCGTGAAGCTCACCGTCTGGCGAAGACGCAGTCCAGCTCCACGATGTGGCCGGTGTCGCGGTAGCGGTTGATCGTGTAGGCGCCGGTGAGCTCGAAGCCAGCGCCTTTGTACACCGCCAGCAGCTCGAGGTAGGTGGGCACGCCCTCGTAGATGCCGATTACACTCACCTCCGACTGCAGCCCTTTCAGGTGCTGCACGATACCGGACGCGCCCTGGAACACCCACGCATCGTGTCCCTGGGTATCCATCTTCAGGAACGAAGGCGTACCCGCCACGTCGATGCCGAGCTCGTGCACGAGCCCGTCGAGGCGCCGCAGCGGCACTTTGACGGTCTCGGCCACGCTGATGCCATCCTTGAATTTGGCCTGGCCCTGGGCGTTGGCATCGTGCAGGGAGCTGAACACGGTGTGTTCCATGACCTTCAGCTCAGCCTCGCCATCCTCATCACCCAGCGCGAAGTTGTGCGCATGCCAGCGAGGGTCCTTCGAGGCCTTCTCTGCGAGCTTCGCATAGGCTGCGGGCAGCGGCTCGAAGGAGTGAATCGTGCCCTCATAGCCCACCACTTCACGCAACCCCTGCGCGTACTGCCCCTCGTTGGCGCCCACATCCAGCACGATGTCGATGTTCAGCAGCGGCAGCAGGTAGCGCAGGTGCGTCTCCACCACCACCTGCTTGTTGAACTTCTGAATGTCGTAGCCGAGTTTGCGGGCCAGCTTTCTGTGTAGCTCCAGCGCCATCAGGATTCCTTTTTCTCTGCATCGTCTGTGTTGGTTGCGAGCCGGGCGCGCAGGTAGCGCCAGGTCCACTTGGGGTTGAGCGCCAGCCTGGGATCGGCCTTGATCATCTCCCGGTACCAGTGGATCACTTCCGCATACTGCCGCCCTTTATAGGCGCGCTTCATGATCGACCGGCTGTGCCGCGCCCAGTAGGTGCCAGCGTACTGGGCATAGGCGGCTGGAAGCAACGGGTGTGCAAACACTGTGGCAGGCACCGTAGACTCCGCGCGCTCATCGAACGTCGCCTGATTGCGCAGGCTGTCCGGGCGCCGGTGCTGGAGCGCGGTTACCTCAGCCAGCACCTGTGGGTCCGTTCGTGCCAGCAGCACGGCGAATACGACCAGATCCTCGCCAAACCGGTGCTGCTCGGGGAAACGCAGGGCTTCGAACAGATCGCGGGCGAAACACATGTTGGAGATGTTGCCGAGGTGCAGCGACTTGTCCATGAACTGGCGAAAGCGCGCCTCACGGCTGGCAGGCAGTACAGGAGTTCGGCTGCGTACCCGGCCGTCGCGCTCCCACTCAGAGCTGCCGATCAGCCACTCTGCACCAGACGATCGAATCGCGCCTTGATAAATTCCCAGCGCCTCGGGTTTGAGCTCGTCATCCGCATCGAGAAACACCAGGTGCGAACCCTGCGCCAGCGCGATGCCCTGATTGCGGCTGGCGCTGACGCCGGCGTTGGGCTGGCGGTGTACTCGCAGCAGCGGGTGTTCCTCGGCGAGCTGCGCGCACACATCCGGCGTGGCGTCGGTAGATCCGTCGTCGATGATGATGATCTCGAGCGGCGCAAACGTTTGGCGTGCTGCGGACGCAACGGATCTCGGCAGCCAGACGCTGTCGTTATGACAGGGTATGACGACGCTGAAGGGAATGCTTGTCTGGGGTTGGCCGGGCACCGGCGGATGCTCTCAGACCGCCGGATTCAGTGCAATGGCGCGCGGCGCTCTGGAGCGCCGCACAACGGCATCAGGGGCCCAGAAGACCGGCGTGCTGAGGTCGGCTGCGCTGTGCCTCCAGCTCCATCACCCGCTGGGTCTGTGGATGCACTACACCGTCCGGCTCCAGGCCATGGCGGGTCTGGAAACGTATGACAGCAAGCATGAGATCGTAGTCGAAGGTTTGCGCGGCGAGGCTTTGGCAGGTGTACGCGTGCTCGCGGTCGAGGTCGCCGGAAAGGATCAGGTGCATGCGTACGGCTTCTACTGCCGCGTCCAGTTGGCCGAGCTCGAGAGGCTGCGCCAGCGGTGCTTTGTGTTCAGCGCGGGGTGTGATCGCACACAACGGCACGCTGTGGGACTCCGGCTCCGCCGGGGGGATGAACGAAGCTTGGTTGTTGAGGCCGAACGCGCTGTTAGCGGTCATTGCAAGGCTCGCCGCAAGGCCGGCGACCAGGGTGATCTTGAAGAATCGCGACATTGCTGATTCCTGATGAGTGAGCTGTGGGACAAAAGTACCGTTCGGGCGGGCCGGTGTTGTAAAGAATGGGGAGAGGAATGTAGCGCCTGTAAGCAGCATGTAAGTTCGGCCGGCGTGGCGCCGGACGAACGCGAACTGGTTCTGGTTGTAATCGCAGCGAGGCCGCTAGAATGACCCGTTGATGCGATCAGGGAATGGGCCACCAGGCAACGATATGACGAGCGGCGATGAGGACAAGCGCAGCGCGAACGGTACCAAGGGACGGAAAGGTACGGTCATCTTCGTGGGCGGCACAGCGTACAGCGGCAGCACGCTGCTAGACATGATACTTGCCAATGATCCCGCGGGGCATTCCTGCGGAGAGGTGAATTGCGCAGTACATCCCTATTTGCCGTATCACGTCGATCCGGAGTGCGGCTGCGGTGATGCGAACTGCCCCATCTGGAAAGACATCGCCCGGCATCCGCAGGACGCACACGAGCATTTGTTTCGCGTTGTTGAGGATGTTGGCTATCTTGTCGATTCGAGCAAGGACATACCCTGGATCAAGCGCAACGCCGACCGCTTGCTGCGCACGGGTGTCGACGTGCGACACGTGCTCATCTGGAAAACCCCGGCTGAGTACTATCGCTCCCGCAAGAAACGCGGTGAGGAGCATCATTGGGCGGAGTCCTGGCTGAACTACCACCGGGCCTACATGTCGCTGATCAAGCCGTTCG
>JAUIED010000161.1 GCA_030428905.1 Gammaproteobacteria bacterium | reverse complement strand
CAGAAGTTGGTTGCACATAGATGTCCGATCGCGTCGACAGCGTTTATCCCGGTCAGTTCGCGCCGCTCCCGGATCTGCTGCACGTGGCAATTCCACGGGTGGAGATCGCCGCCGAAATGGTGACACGCGGTGAGCATGAAGCTTTGAATGACGTGTGCCTCGCGGTTGCCGTGGTGGCGGATGCCATCGGTGCTGCGCTTCTCTCTGACTGACCTTGCCCCTCGCGCCTCACAGGTGCTCCGTGCGGTTGAAGAAATTCACGTGCGGCTGCGGGCGCATCACCAGTTCTGTTAACCCGCAATTGTCGAACATGTAGTGCGGCCACTGGCGGATGTCACGGTCCAGCAGGTGCGCTAGCGCAACTGACATGCAGGCGCCGTGGCTGACCACCAGCACTGTGCCCTCGTGCGCCTTGTCGATGTTGGTCAGGGCCGGTACCAGCCGGCTGGCCACGGTGAGCAGGCTCTCCCCGCCGGGTGGTGCAAACTCGGGATCTCGGCGCACATGATTCATGAAGTCGTGCTCCCGCGCGAGGAACGAAAACGGCAGATCCTCCCACTCGCCGATGTCCCACTCGCGCAGCTCACTGTGCACCTGCGCCTCCAGATCGAAGAGCTTTGCGGACGGGGCGGCGGTCTGTCGGCAACGCCCCAGCGGGCTTACATAGAGAGCCTCGAAGGCGTAGCCACGTTGCATCAGCGTGCGCGCGGTGCGCTTGGCCTGGCGTCGGCCGCGCCAGGTCAGCGGGCTGTCGGTGGAACCGTGCCAGCGTCCACCGCGATTGGCGTCGATCTGTCCGTGCCGCACCAACAGCAGTCTTTCAGCCATCGTCGCTCCTGAACGCTGTCCGCTCGGCCACCGCGCAGGCCACCAGGTCTCCCTGCACATTGACCGCGGTTCGGAACGTATCGAGCGGCCGCTCAATGAGCAGGAGCAGGCCGATGCCTTCCAGCGGGATGCCCGCCGCCAGCAGCACCATCTGCATGCCGGCCATGGAGCCGGAGGGTATTCCAGGTGCGCCGATGGAGGCCACCATGGCAACGAAGAAAACGGCAAACAACCCCACGGTGCCGAGTTCGATGCCAAACAGGTACGCCAAAAAAACCGCCGCGATCCCCTCGAACAGCGCGGTGCCGTCCATGTTGATGGTCGCGCCCAGCGGTAACACGAAGCTGGCGGTCGAACGCCGAACGCCCAGACGTGTTTCGGCGGTCTGCATGGAAACAGGCAGCGTGGCGGCGCTGGATGACGTTGTGAGCGCCACGAACATCGCGTGACCGACCTTGCGGAACAGGTCTGCCGGTGCCACGCCGCCGAAGCGCCAGGCGATGAACGGTAGTACAACCAGGCTGTGGACGGCGGTGGCGCCGAGCACCACCAGGGCGAAGCTCACCAGTTGCGTGATGACGTTTGTCTCCAGGCTCTGGGCCAGGCCATAGACGATACCGAGGATACCGATCGGCGCGAGGCGGACGATCCAGCCGGCTACGCGATAGATGACCTCCGTGATGTCGTGGACCATCGCCGGCACCCGCGAGCCTTCCGGCAGTGCCAGAAGTCCGGCAAGACCGAACAGTAGGGCATTGGTGACGATGCCGAGAATGTTGAGCTCTGCCATGGCGGCAAACGGATTGACCAGGCATCTCGCCACCAGGCTCAGCAGCACGCTACCGATGCCGGCGTCGGCATCGCTCACCAGCCGAACGCCCTGATCTACGGGTAGCGCTGCAGTGTCCAGCGGCGGCAGGGCGGTCCAGGGATGCAGCCAGGTCACCACCACGAGACCAATGACGATGGCGATTGCGGTGGTGCACAGGTAGTAGGTGACGGTCACCTGGCCGAGTTTGCGTACCTCGTTGGTGGCGCGCAGACGCAGGATGCCGGAGATCAGGCTGAAGAAGATGAGCGGCGCGATGATCAGCTTGAGCCCGTCGAGGAACAGTGTTCTTGCCAGGGCCATCACCTGCGCCAGCGCCTCGGACTGCGGGCCCCAGACAGCCAGCACCCAGCCGATCACGGCGGCAGCGAGCAGCAGGAGGGTGAAGCTGAATCTGCGCATGGTGGGCCGGGGTGAAAAGCACGGCACGCTGAACGAAAGGCCGCACGCTGTCAATGCAGGCGCCGGTTGGGTTAAATACGCCGGTGATACGTCATCGCCTTTTCCTCTACCTGCTTGCCGTTTTTGTCGGCAGTTGCAGCAACGACCCCTTCGTCACCCAGCGCGGCGAGGTGATGGGCACGTACTTCCATCTGCAGGCTCAGTGTGGTGCGCAGGCCGAGGCTGCGCTGGAGGAAGCCGCCAACGCGCTCATGCTGGTGGATGCGCAGATGTCCACCTACAAACCCCAGTCGAATCTGATGAGGCTCAACGGCGCAGTAATCGGAGAGCCGATTGACGTGGGCGCGGCGCTGGTTGAGGTGCTCGCCCTGGCCGAAACCGTGCGCCGGGAGAGCGGCGGTGCCTTCAACGTCTCCATCGGCCGGCTCATCGATGCCTGGGGCTTTGGCGCTGGCAACCCGGACGAGACGCCAGATCCGGAGCGGCTGGAGGTGCTGCGGCCACCGGTACCTGCCTACGAGGTTGTCGGCGACGACCGGGCGCAGCGGCTGGCGGACGTGCAGATCAACCTGTCAGCGGTTGCCAAAGGCTATGGTGTCGATCGCGCTGCCGACGTCCTGGCCGCTCGATGCCCGAACTACATGGTCGACGTGGGCGGCGAGGTGCGGGTGCGTGGGCGCAATCCCAGCGGCGCGCCCTGGCGCATCGGCATCGAGACACCCAGCCTGGTGCGGCGCGGCGTCGAGCGCGTGCTGTCGCTGGATGGGCAGGCGGTGGCCACGTCCGGCGACTACCGAAACTACCGCGAAGTGCGGGGGCGACGGGTGTCGCACACCATCGATCCTCGCAGTGCCGCACCGATCAGCCACCGGCTCGCTTCGGTGACGGTCGTGCACGCCACCTGCGCCCAGGCAGACGCCTACGCAACGGCGCTGAACGTGCTCGGCGAGCAGGAGGGGATGGCGCTGGCCGAATCCCTCGGTCTGGCCGCGTACTTCCTGATTCGTGCGGAAGACGGGTTCGAAGCGCGCTATACTGCGCCCATGCAACAGCACCTCGCAGACGCTCCATGAACGCCACCATCGTGCTCGCTTTCGTGTTCATGCTGGTCATCGTCGCCGCCATGGCGATAGGTGTACTCTTCGGCCGCAAACCCATTTCTGGCTCCTGCGGCGGCATGAAGGCCCTCGGTATGGATGTCGAGTGCGAAATCTGCGGCGGCAACCCGACGTTGTGCGACTCGAACGATGGCAATGCAGAGGCGAGCGCAGCCTCCAGCGAGCGGGCGCGGAACCTGTCCTACGACGTCAACCGCAAACGCTGACGCGGTCGCCGTCGCGCGCGGCCGCGCCGCGCAGGATGAAAAATCTCCACTATGCTTTTCTCAGCATCAAGTGGAACCGCTATGAGCCAGTCACTCCGTGCTGCCGCAGGCAGCCCTTCTGCATCTCCTCAGGCGCTCGAGCTCGAGCAGCAGATTCGAGTCGATATCACCGCCGGTAAGATCAAACTGCCCGTGCTGCCGGCTGTCGCCACCGAGGTTTTATCAAGCTCTCTTGACGACTCATCTGACGCAGCGAGGCTCGCCGAGCTGATCCAACAGGATCAATCGCTCGCGAGTCATGTGCTGCGCGTGGTGAACTCACCAGCTTTTCGTGGCTCGACCGAAATTGTCGCGCTGCAGCAGGCCATTGCACGGCTCGGCATGGTGCGCATTCGCGAGATTGCGCTGACCGCCTCGCTGAAAAACGCCATGGCCAGCAAAGGCAGCTTCCAGGAGCTCATGGACGAGGCCTGGCGCCAGGGATTGGCGGCTGGCCTGTGGTCGAAAGAGGTGGCACGTGCCACCCGCCGCAACGTCGAGCAGGCCTATCTCTGTGGGCTGTTGCACAACATCGGCCAGTCTTTCGTGGCGGTAGATCTCGGTAAGCGAGAACCGGCTCTGGCCCTGTCTGATGCGGCATACCTCATGCAATCGCTTGGCAGGGAAGCCGGCGTGGCGCTGGTCACCGCATGGCAGTTACCACCCATGGTATCCACCTGCATCACGTTTCTCGGTCACTTCGCAGCGGCTGATACCGATGCGGACGACGTCGCCGTGGTGGAGGCCGGCTGTGCCATTGCGCTGGCGAGCCTCGACGAGGCACTTGATGCCGAGGCGGTGGTGCAGGGGCTCGCCGTGCAGCATCTCAACCTCTATCCGGACGATGTTGAAACGTTGCTGAGCTTTTCAGAGAACATTCAATCCACCCTGGAGTCCATGGTTCTATGAGCAAGCAGCACACGACCGTGGAGGTCTTTGTCATAGGGTCCGGCCCGGCCGGTCAGAAAGCCGCCGTGCAGGCCGCCAAAGCAGGCAAGCGCGTGGCGATTTGCGAGGAGGGCCGGGAGATCGGCGGCGCCTGCGTGCACCACGGCACTATCCCGTCCAAAGCGCTGCGCGAAAGGACCATGGAACGCTACCGCGCGGTGGAGCGCTTTGATGAACTCAAAGGACGGCCGCAACTGTTCCGCGGCGGTGTTGGAGAGCTGATCGGTGAGATGACCGGTGTCATTCGCGCCCACGACAAGTACATGAAAGAACAGCTCGAACGCAACAACATCGAGCTGGTACATGGCCGTGCCAGTTTCGAAGACCCGCATACCATTCGCGTGCGCCACACCAACGGCGAAGCCTCAGTGTATCGCGCAGATTACGTGGTGATCGCCACCGGCTCAAAACCGCGCATGCCTGATAACGTGGCTATCGACCACGAGCATATCTACGACAGCGACTCTGTGCTGGCGCTCTCCTACCTGCCTCAGACCATGCTCGTGCTGGGCGGCGGTGTGATTGCTTGTGAGTATGCTTCGATCTTCGCCATGCTTGGTGTGCAGGTGACGCTGGTGGACCGTTACCCGCGGCCATTGGGGTTTCTCGATAGCGATCTGACGGACCGGTTCCTCGCGTACTTCGAGCGCCATGGCGGCGTGTTCATCGGCGAGGCGAATGTCACCGATGTGCGGTTCGACGGTATCAGCCAGGTGGAGACAACCTTCGCCGATGGTTCGCTGCTGCGCACAGATAAGGCCCTGTGTGCATTGGGAAGAATCTCCCAGCTGCAGGGGCTGCGCATAGAGAATGCCGGTGTGGAGGTAAACGAGCGGCAACTGGTGTCGGTCAATGAAGCAGGGCGCACCAACGTCGCGCACATCTACGCGGCCGGGGACGTAGTGGGGCCGCCTTCGCTGGCGTCTGCCTCCATGGAGCAAGGGCGCCGTGCGGCATGTGATTTTCTTGGTCTCGATCCGGGAAGGGTCGGGGAGCTCATGCCCTCCGGTATCTATGCGGTACCTGAGATGGGTTGTGTGGGGCTCACCGAAGCCCAGGCCAGAGAAAAGTTTGATGGCGTTGTTGTCGGGTACGCCTACTTCGGTGAGATCGCCCGCGGCCACATCGCGCAATCACAGGAAGGAATGTTGAAGCTTGTGGTTGGCGCGGATGGGCGGGTGCTGGGCGTGCACATCGTCGGTGCTTTCGCCACCGAGCTGGTGCATATCGGCCAGATGGGGCTGATCCACGATGCCACCATTGATACGTACATCGAAAATATCTTCAACTTCCCGACGTATGCGGAGAGCTACCGCGTGGCTGCACTCGATGCGGCGGCTGCACTGCGGCGTGCAGGCGGTCGTGCGGAAGCGGTTGCCTGATCGAATCGGCGGGCGCTGCCTTTCGGGTTGGCGGCCGCTGCCTTCCGGGTTGAACGTTCGAGCTTGTACGTGGCTCAGTGCGTGCTGGTGAGCAGCATGTAGCGATTGAGCTTGCGTGCGGCGTGCTCGGTCACATGGTGGAAGCGGCCACCCACGTGCAGACGGTCCGTGGTGCTGCCAACCCAGACCACCTCCACACAGGTAATCACGGGATAACCGTCGGGCAGCGTCAATGCAACGCCTAACCAATCGCGTGGCTGCAGATGTGGGTCAGACCCGTGCAGCAGGAAGCTCAGCCCATCCACTGAAAGATTAACCGGTGTCGGCTCGCCCACTGCGTCGCCATGCGTGGGTTCCGTGAGACGACGAACCGCCACTTCCAGCAGTCTCAGGGCAGTTGCAGCTTGCGGGTCGGCCACCAGGTCGATGGCCTGGCGCAGAGGATCGTCGATGTCGGCCAGAATCCGCTCCCGCCGATGCCAGGCTTCGAGGCCCAGAGCGCTCGCCAGCGTGTCGGCGTCTACGAAACCGGGTAGCCGGCACCAGCGTAAGGGCAGCTCCAGATCCGCACGCCAGCTTTCCCGGCGCTCATCGAGCAGGGCAGACTGCAGTCCTGGTTCTGTCGTCATGGCATCGCTCCAACAGCTCTTGCTTTCGGAAGTTTTCACAGGCTCCTTAAGTGTAGTGCGCATGCGCCGGTCCGCCTGCGAAGTCGTTGGCGAACCGGTGCTGGTGCCCGTAACATGCCCGCCCCATGGCCCGACCAGTTTCCAACCCAGCGCAGCGCGCGAGGTTCATGCATACGCTGACCTTCTGCGTTGCCGTTGCCTGGCGCTACGGCGCCAGTCGGCAAGGCGCCACATCCTCCGTGAGCGTTGCTGCCGTCGCTGGCCTGGCGCTGTCCATTTGCGTGCTGATCGTCGTGGTCAGCGTCATCAACGGATTTGAACGAGAACTCAAGGAGCGTGTACTGGGCGTAGTACCGCACGTCAGTGTCTACCATCGTGCTGGCATGCCGCGCCATCCCACGGCGCCCGATATCCTGCGTGAACAGCCAGGAATCCGGGGTGCGGCTGCTTTCGTTCAGCAACCTGCGTTGCTGGCTGCCGGCGAGCGTGTGGCCGGGGTGGGGGTGTACGGCGTGCAGCCTGCTGAGTATGCGGCTGTGTCCGATATTTTTCGTTACCAGGTAGCCGGTTCCTACGAGCGGCTGGCACCGCGCAGCTACGGCGTGGTCCTCGGCGCGCGCCTGGCGCAGCGGCTCGATGTCGTGGTGGGAGACACCGTCAGCATCGTCATGCCCACCGCAACGGTGTCTCCTGTCGGCCTCCTGCCAAGGCAACGCAGTTTCGAGGTAGTGGCGCTGGTGGACAGCCAGTCCGAATCCGATGGGCGTAACGCTTACGTGCATATCAATGACGCTCAGCGGCTATTTCGTATGGGTGAACGCATCTCCGGTTATCAGTTGCGTCTGGTGGACCTGTTCGACATTGACGCGGCTTACCGTGCGGTGGACGCGGCATTTCTTGAGGGCGGCATGATCGTGCGGCCGTGGACACGCGTGCATGGCAATCTGCTGCAGGCGATTCTGACGCAGAAACTGACCATGTTCGTGCTGTTGTCTTTTCTGGTGGGCGTTGCCGCCTTCAATCTGATTTCCGGCCTGGTGATGGTGGTGGATCAGCGTAGCGCCGATGTTGCCGTGCTGCGCACTCTAGGCAGCCGTACGCCAAAGATCGTTGGCATATTCGTGGTACTCGGCGTCCTTCTGGGCGCTGTCGGCGTGCTGCTTGGTACCGCGGCTGGTGTCGCGCTTGCGGCGTCGTTGCCAGATCTCTACACCCACCTCAGCCAGGCTCTAGAGACGGATCTGATGACCGAGTACTTCATAGGTTATCTTCCTGTGGAGGTGCGCACCGCAGATGTGAGCGCGATTGTCATCGTCAGCGCACTGCTGACGGTGCTGGCGACTCTGTTCCCGGCCTGGCGGGCCGCCCGTTTGCGTCCTGCGAGGGTGCTTGCCCATGAATGATACGGCCGAAGTACTCGTCGCAACGGGTGTCTGTAAGGCGTACCTGCAGGGCGCGGACCGAATCGAGGTGCTCCGTGATGTGAATCTGCGCATCAGTGCGGGCGAACTGGTGGCGCTTGTCGGACGCAGCGGCTCCGGCAAAAGCACGCTGCTGCATGTGCTGGCCGGTCTCGAGGACGTGGATGCCGGCGAGGTGTACATAGCGGGCCAACCGCTGCAGTCGGTGGGCGGAGAGGCACGAGCGGCGTTGCGTAATGCGTATCTCGGCTTCGTTTACCAGATGCATCATCTGCTGGCGGAATTCACGGCGCTCGAAAATATCGCCATGCCGCTGCGCATTGCTGGCGCCGGTCGCCGGGTCGCGGAGTCCTCGGCCCGAGACATGCTCGACGCGGTGGGGCTCTCTGCCCGTGCCAGGCACCGGCCTTCAGAGCTTTCCGGCGGCGAGAGGCAACGCGTGGCTGTCGCACGGGCGCTCGTGGCGCAGCCAAAAGTGGTGCTGGCGGACGAACCAACCGGCAACCTGGACCGCCAGAGTGCCGACCAGGTGATGGCGCTGATCACCGAATTGTGCCGCAGCCGCGGTGTGGGATTCCTCATTGCCACCCACGACAGCAACATTGCCGGGTCCGTGGACCGAATGGTGTCCTTGGCAGGTGGCGGGCTCGAATGAGCGCCGCGCGCGATGTGGCTTTTCGGTTCTTGTTCAGAGGTGCGGATCCTTTCACGCGCTTCATCACCTGGGTGTCGTTCACGGGGCTGTTGCTCGGTGTGATGGTGCTCACTGTGGTTGTGAGCGTCATGAACGGCTTCGACGATGCACTGAAGGAGCGCCTGTTGAGCGCGGTTCCCCACGTGGTCATTGAAGAAGCCAGTCAGATTCCGCCCGGCGTTGCCGAACTGCCTGAGGTGGACGCTGCCTTTGCCTTTTTCGAAGGCATGGCCATGATCAGCCGCGGCCGAGCGGTAACGCCGGTGTCGGTGTTCGGCCTGGGTGAGGGAGGCGCTCGGGCGTTCGGTGACATTGGCGCGCACATGCGCACCGGTTCCATGGAAGCCCTGAGGGCAGGTTCCCGGGCGGCGATTCTCGGCGCCCCGTTGGCTGCCCACCTTGGCCTTGCTACGGGTGACAGCCTGGCGCTCATTTTCCCCATGCCCGGCGCCCTTGGCCTGGCGCCGGTACAGCAGCGCTTTGAGCTCGTGGGCACTTTCGAGCTCCAGGCGGAACTCGACACCTCTCTGGTACTGGTGGCGTTGGCTGATCTGGACGCGCGGGTGCGCGAGCGCAGCGGCGACAACGGCGTGCAACTGCGCATTCACGCACCGCTTGAGGCTGCAAGGGTTCAACACCGCGTCCAGCAGCTCTTGCCGGATGCGCGGGTCAGCACCTGGATGCAACGATTCAACGACCTCTTTCAAGCCGTGCGCCTGGAGAAGGCGATGATGTTCGTGATCCTGCTGCTCGTCGTCGCGGTAGCATCGTTCAATATCGTGTCTGGGCAGCTGATGCTGGTGCGCAAGAAGACTTCCGCGATCGCCATCCTGCGAACGATGGGTGCCGATAGCCGATTTATCTCCAGAGTATTTCTGCTACAGGGCCTGCTGGTGGGGTGCCTGGGCATCTTCGCCGGCCTGCTGCTCGGCGTGCTGGCGGCCCGGCACATAAATGCCATCGTTGGCGCTCTGGAATCAGTGTTCGGCGTGCACCTGCTGGATGGGACGTACTTTGTCACCATTCCGGTCTCCATCGAGGCCGTGGACCTGTTGGTGATTGCCGCACTGTCTGCAGCCCTCGCACTGGTCGCTGCCTATCTGCCTGCCAGACGCGCGCGCAATCTTTCCCCAATCGCTGGCCTGCACGGCTGAGTCGGTTCAGGCGTTGCCTTTGCGGCGTGCGAGTCGTCGCGCGCGGCGTTCGCGCCAGCGGGTAATCACGTGCATGCGCCAGAGCACACGCACCAGAACGAAGCCGGTCACTCCGAGCACCCAACCGCAAAGCAGGCTGCCGAAAATCAGCGGGTAGCCGATGCCGACGAAATTATCTACCAGCCAGCGGAAGCTGATGTCGATGCTGGCGGTCTCGAGTTGCATATTCAAAAGCCACGCCCCGAGGCGGTAGGCAAAGTAGAACATCGCCGGCATGGTGACGGGGTTACTGATCCACACCAGCGCCACGCTGATCGGCAGGTTGCAGCGGAACTGCACGGCCAGGGCACCGGCGACCACCATCTGGAATGGGATGGGCAGAAAGCAGCAGAACAGGCCGAT
>JAUIED010000160.1 GCA_030428905.1 Gammaproteobacteria bacterium | reverse complement strand
GCTCTGGGGCGGCGCGTCCTACAACAACGGCATTCTGCCTTTCAAAAACTACATTCTGGGTGAGGCGTATACCAATGATGGTGTGGGCGCGGCCATAGAAGGGCCGGAGCTGCCGCCGGATGTGGTGGAGGCAGCGCGCGCGAAAGGAATTCTGCCCAAGCTCTATCCGCTGCCAGCCTGGGAAACGGTATACCCCGCGGATATCTTCCGTGTGTTCGAACGCGGCGGACGTAACATTTCCAACCTCTTTCCGGAAACCGGCCTGCCCAATGCCCTGGGGCTGATGCAGCGCATCGAGGAACCCGGAAGGCCGGACATACGGCAATCGAATCGCGGCCCTGGTACCGGCGCGCGCATTGCCGTGCCTGTGATCAACATCACCAAGACGCGCCTGAATGATCCGTTCCTCTGGTTCATGGGCACCAACGACCAGCCCGGTGATTACCGCAACTCCGGCTGCGCCTCCTGTCATGTGGTGTATGCCAACGACCGTGATCCGCGGCACTCAGGAGTGTATGCGCAGTTCGGCCACGAGGGTAAAACGCAGACCGTAGACCCCACCATTCCGAAGGACGAGTCCGGGCATCCGCTGAAGCACCAGTTCACCCGCTCGATTCCCACCAGCCAGTGCATGATCTGCCACATGCACCAGCCTAACATGTTCATGAACACCTATCTCGGTTACACGATGTGGGACTACGAGTCCGATGCGCCGTTGATGTGGCCTGAGGAACAGGTGTACCCCACGATGGCCGAGCAGCGGGCGGTGAATGATCGCAACCCAGAGGCGGCAGCAGCGCGGGGCAAGTGGGCGGATGTGGAGTTCCTGAAAAACGTCTCGGATCTCAACGATCAAACCAAAGATACGAAGTTTGCCGACTACCACGGACACGGCTGGAACTTCCGCGCCATTTTCAAACGCGATCGCAAAGGCAACCTGCTGGACGCGGAAGGAAAGATCGTACCGGAAGAAGATCCAGACAAGCTCGACAAGGCAGTGCACATGTCTTCAATCCACGTGGACGTCGGCATGCACTGCGTAGATTGCCATTTCTCCAACGACAACCACGGCAACGGCCATATCTATGGGGAGGTGGCGCTGGCGGTTGAAGTAGACTGCAAGGACTGTCACGGCACCGCGTCGGACTATCCCAACCTCTACACATCCGGCCCGGCAGCTCTTGAGGGTGGCCTGGACCTTGCCGCGCTGCGCACGCCTGACGGTCGGCGGCGTTTCGAGTGGGTGGGCGACAAGCTCTACCAACGCTCTGTGATGGACCCGAAGCTTGAGTGGGAACTGTCGCTGGTGAAAGACAGCGTGACGCCGGGGCACGGTGCCTACAACGAAAAAGCGGCCCGCGCCAAGCTCATGAGCAAGGACACCAAGACACAGTCCTGGGGGCCGGAGGTTGCCAAGAACGATCTGGCACACTCGTACGAAGAGATGGAGTGCTACACCTGTCACACGTCCTGGACCACGAGCTGCGGCGGTTGCCACCTGCCCATCGAGGCGAACTGGAAAACCGAGCGTCATCACTACGAAGGCGGTGAGTCGAGAAACTTCGCGACCTACAATCCCCAGGTGGCCCGTGACCAGGTTTTCCACATCGGTCGGCGGGGACCTGCGAAAGGCGGCAAGATCGCACCGGTTCGCTCCACGTCTGCACTCGTGTTGTCTTCCACCAATTCCAACCGCGAGAAGATCTACATCCAGCAGCCGCCGATCGCTGCCAGCGGTTTCAGCTCGCAGGCCTTCAACCCGCATTTTCCGCACACGGCTCGCAAGACGGAGACCAAAACGTGCTCCGACTGCCACCTGTCCGAGAGCAATGACAACAACGCCATCATGGCGCAAACGCTGATGTACGGGACCAACTTCATCAACTTCGTCGGCTACAACGCCTGGGTTGGCGGGGAAGGAGAATTGAGCGCTGTGCGCGTGACTGAGTGGGACGAGCCTCAGGCCGTGATCGGCAGTTACCTGCACAAGTATGCCTACCCGGACTGGTTCAAGGCGCACCAGGAAAACGGTCTGGAATTGAAGGAAGCCTATTCGCATGGCGCGTCGGACACCGTCAGCTGTATCCAGCTCAGGGGCGAGTACGTGTTCGCATCTACCGGTAAGGGAGGCGCGCGCGTCTACGACGTGGCGAACGTTGCCAACAAGGGCTTCTCGCAGCGCATCATCAGCGCACCTTTCAGCCCGCTGGGCCACGACACGCACGTCAAGAGCCGCAACGCTACGTGTGTTGCGCTCGCGACCACGCAACCCGTGGCGCCCGAGCGCAACAAGGGTGAGCTGATGCGCGTGGATAACATGGAGCAGGAGATCCATCCGATCTACAGCTACATGTTCGTTACCGACAGCGAGGAAGGGCTGATCCTGGTGGACATCAACTCCCTGCACGACGGCGAGCCCCGCGACAATTTCTTCGAGCGAGCGCTGACCTGGAACGACAACGGCATTCTCAAAGGTGCCAGGCACATCGTCGTGGGTGGCTACTACCTCTATATCGTCGCCGATGCGGGTCTCGTCATCGTCAACGTCGACGATCCGATGTCACCGCGGCTTACCGGTGTGGTGCCCCTCAATGGTGGTCACTCCGTCATGCAGCAGTTTCGCTATCTGTTCGTCACCGACCGTGACGGCTTGAAGACGATCGATATCACCGATCCTGAGAATGCGCGGATTGTGCCGGACAATGTGGTGCCGTTGCGCGATGCCAGAAGGGTGTTCGTGTCGCGCACCTATGCCTACGTTGCAGCGGGTGCCGAAGGCATGGTGATTGTCGATGCGGAGAACCCGGAACGCCTCAAGCGCCTGAAGACCGTCAGCGAGGGCGTTGCGGATGCGTCGGATGTGATCGTTGCGAGCACCAACGCTTCGCTGTATGCCTATATCGCCGACGGCACGGGTGGGCTCAAGATCGTGCAGCTCACCTCGCCTGATCTGCAGTCTCGCTTCTACGGCTTCAGCCCGGAACCGAACCCGATGCTGATTGCGCGGCGTGCCACCAGCAAGCCTGCACGGAGCCTCTCCAGGCCGCTCGAACGCGATCGCGGGGTGGACGAAACCGGTGGGCAGGTGGCAGTGTTCGGTCGTAAGGGCTCGCGGCCTTTGAATATGGAAGAGATGCGAAAACTCTATCTCGATAAGGACGGCAAACCGTGGTTCGTCAACGATCTGCCGGATGGACATCCGCCAGTGGGCAGTGCCGCGGTCGGTCCGCTGAAGCCGGAATTGTCCGCTCAGGGCGGCCAATGACAGGGCAGTTTCTGCGCGCGGCGGCACTTTGTCTGCTCGTTACCCCCGTCTGGGCGGCAGAGATCGGCACGGATGCGCATCTGGGTGTCGCCAGCTGCGCCTCCAGCGTGTGTCACGGAAAGCTTGCACCGCAACGCGATCAGAATGTCTGGTTGAACGAGTTTCGCATCTGGTCCACTGAAGACCGGCACGCGCGTGCCTATCAGACACTACTCACCGACGATTCGAAGCGCATGGCCAGAAACCTCGGCCTGAAGAATGCGCACACGGCAAAGATCTGTCTGGACTGTCATGCCGACAACGTGCCCACGGAGAAACGCGGGCAGAAGTTCCAGATCAGCGATGGGGTGGGCTGCGAGGCGTGTCACGGCGGCGGTGAGCGTTGGATAGAAAGCCATACCGAACCCGGCGTTACGCACGCACAGAACCTGGCGGCGGGCATGTATCCCACGGAGGATGCCTCTGAGCGCGCGCGTTTGTGCCTCAACTGCCACATGGGGAACGAAGATCAGTTCACCACCCATCGCATCATGGGCGCAGGCCACCCGAGACTGAGTTTCGAACTGGATTCGTTTACCGCCAACCAACCGGCGCACTACGAGGTGGACGACGACTACGTTCAACGCAAAGGCACGATGCTGCCGTTCACGTTGTGGCTTTCTGGCCAGGTAGATGCCGCTGGCAGGTATCTGGAACTGGTGCAGAGCAAACTGCTGTCCAGTGCCGGAATCGCGCCGGAGTTTTCTCTATACGACTGCCATAGCTGCCACCATGCCATGGAGGATCAGCGCTGGGGCGGCATCCGCCGTGAGCAGGGGCTGGCACCCGGAGGGCTGCGTTTGGCCGATCACCACCTCATGATGCTGCGGGCCGTAGCCGGTGCGGTGGGCGGCGAAGCCCCCAAACAACTCGATGCCTCCATCGCTCGGCTGCTGCGTGCAGGGCAGAACAGCTATGCCGACACGCGTACGGCGGCGAGTGCTCTGGCCGGCTGGATTCGCGAACGCAAGCAGGGTTGGCTGCAGCGCTCCTTCTCGCAGAACGAAATCCGCAGCATCCGCCGCGCGATAGCCCGGCAGGGTGCAGATGGTCTGCTGAACGATTACTCCGCCGCGGAACAGGCCTTTACCGCCATCGAGAGCCTCAGCCTGATCGTTGGTGATGCAGACGCCCTGACCACAGCGCTCGATGCGCTGTTTACTTCTGTAGAAACTGAAAAGGGCTATGCCCCGGCGAAGTTCAGGGCCGCCAGCAAGGCAGCGTTGGTGCGGATGTAGCGTGCTCGAGTACGCTCACAAGACACACCCGGGCTGCACCCACACCCACAATGAAGACAGTGTGGGTTGTGACGGGGAAGCCGGCCTGTGGCTGGTGGCAGACGGTATGGGCGGCCATGCTGCAGGAGAGGTTGCCAGCCGTATCGCGGTGGATACCATCATCGAACGTTGCGCGCTGGGCGATGAGCTTCAGGCGGCAACTCTGCAGGCGCATGCCGCCATCGTTGCCCATGCAGACAGCAACGAAGCGCAGAAGGGTATGGGCACTACTTCTGTGGCGCTGCGTGTCAACGATCGGCGCGGTGAAGTAGTGTGGGTGGGCGATAGCCGCGCGTATCTGTTGCGCGACGGTAATCTGAAGCCGCTTACCCGGGATCATTCGTTCATGCAGCTCATGATCGAAAGACAGCATCTCACCGAAGAACAGGCGCGCAACCACCCGCGGCGCAATGTCGTCACCCAGGTGCTTGGCTTCAACGAGCCGCAACCGGACCGCGTGGAAACCGTCCTGCAGGATGGTGATCTGGTGATGTTGTGCAGCGACGGGTTGTACGATGAGCTGGAAGACGCGCAGATGCTTGAGATCATATCTGCCGGTGGTTCGCTCCAGGCACAAGCGGGTCGGTTGGTAGATGCTGCTTGTGATCATGGCGGCAGAGATAACATCAGCGTCATTCTGGTTCGTTATTCGAATCAGGATGCGGACACATTGCAGCGTGTTGCCGGTTCGGCACTTGGCGCAGAACAAGCGGCGCCGCCGGACTCTGAAAAGGAGCCGCAGCGGGCCGGGGGTCTGCCGGATCAGGTGTTCTGGGGTATCGTTGCAGCGCTGGTTGTTTTCATTCTTTTCCTGCTACTCAAAGGGGGTGATGTATGAGCGGGGATGCACAGTACGTGTTGAGGCCACAAAGCGGCGGTGAAGACTTCCCGTTGCAGGGGGAGGTGCTGGTAGGGCGCAAAGATGACTGCGACCTCGTTGTCTCGGAGGGCCACCCATCCCGTCATCACGCACGGCTGGTGGTGGATGCCGATGGCGTGCTGTTGGTCGATCTGGGGTCTGCGAACGGGACGTTCGTCAACGGCCGCAAAATCGATGGAGAGCAGAGGCTGGTGTCTGGCGACCGCGTGGCATTCGACGCAGCGACCTATACCTTCGTTGCGCCTGGGGAAGCGGTTGCTGAAGGCGCAACTGTGGTGCGCAGCGTGGAAGAGATGGACAAGACGATGATCCGCTCGGCCGCAGATCTTCAGAAGGAACTGGAGGCTGCCGCACAGCCCCCACAGCCGGCAAAACCCGCAGTTACTGAAGCGCCGGTCGGTAGTTGGGCAGATCCTGAGAATAAGGCCAACCCAGCGGGTACGCAGATCTTCTCCCGCGATGAGCTTGCCAAAATGGTTGGAGATTACTCGGCCGCCGAGGGGGCGTCGGACGCGCCGCATCTGCAGATCGGTACCGGCCCGGATGCGGGCTCAATTGTTCAACTGCAGTTGGGTGAAGGCGCCAGCGAGTGGTCGATTGGCAGCGATCCTGCTCGGGATGTTGTCTTGCGAGGCGACGGGGTCTCGAGCTTTCACGCCAAGATCGTGCACGACGGTGGGCGCTGGAAGCTGGTGGACCAGATGTCTGCCAACGGCTCGTTCATCAACAACGATAAAGTGGTCACGGCGTTTCTGAACCCCAACGACAAGATCAAGTTGGGCACGGTGGAGTTTGCAATCGTATTCCCGGGCGGAGGAAAAGCATCCACGGGATCGAAGTCTACCGGTGAGAAAAGTGGGGGGGGGACAGCAATGGGTATTGCGGTGTTTGCGGCAGTGCTCGTGGCGCTCGGCCTCGCCTACTATTTCCTCTTCTAGAGCCGCGCTCCGAGCGCCCCGTCATGCACCGGCTGATGGATTTCGTTCGCGAGCTGAAGCGCCGCAAGGTGTTTCAGGTTTCGAGTATCTATCTCGTCACGGCCTGGGGGGCCTCGCTTGGCGCAGCCGAACTGCTGCCGGCGTTTGGTGCCCCGGATGGTGCCGTACGTGCGTTTGTCATCGTCCTGCTCCTGGCGTTTCCAGTGGTGGTGGCGCTTGCATGGTATTTCGAGATCACCGATAAGGGTGTAGTTCTCGACAGTACCGCCCGTGAGGCTGCAACAGAGTCGCTCGACCGGCGCGCGCAGACCACAATGATTGCCGGTGCGCCCGGGACACAACCCCACGTGCACGTACGTTGGGAGGATGGCGGCCGCGACAACCTGCGTTCTTTCATGGTGCCGTTTGAATTGGGGCGCGATGCGGCTTGCGACATCTCCACGCTGGATCCGCGCGCAAGCCGACGTCATGCCCGAGTCGAGCCTCGTGCGGATGGCTGGTGGGTAGTGGATCTGGAGAGTCGCAACGGCGTGTTGCTGGATGGCCGAAAGGTCGCGGTAGCACCCCTGCCGCTGGATTGTTCCCTGCAGCTCGGCATCGACGGCCCCACCTACCGGTTGCAGGTGGAAGACCGTCTTGCCGAAACGCGCCTGTCGCAGGCAGGGAAAGACCCTGCCTAGGGAGCCTCTGAATAATTCCGTTTGCTCAGCGGTTCCCACGGGCTTCGTGGCTAGGCGTGCTCCGCAGGCAATGTCGACCACCTTGGCAAGGAGCGCAACAACGACACGGAGCCCGTGGGAGCCGCCCTTCGGGAGTTTCTGGCGCGCGCGCTCTTTGGGCCCGTTGGGTCGCCTGCGTTACCCCTCTTGGCAAGGTGCTCGACATTGCCGGCGAGGCGCGCCTTGCCAGCACACGCGCCAGAAACTCTGAGCTTTCGGAATTATTCAGAGGCTCCTTAAGTCTGATCGGGCAGATCGAGCTCGAAAAAGTCGTAGGCGAGCTGCAGCACGCGGCTGACCTCGGAGGTTTTGAATGGGTTCCTCCCGGTCATTGCCTTGTATTCGATTGCCCCCACAAAAGACGTGGTTCAAGCGAGGCAGAATAACCCGCCCATTTGAGTGTTCAGCGACGTATGTTTGGTTGTGGCGAGTTCAGGGAGCGTGCGCGTTGTTGTGTGGCAGGTGAATGACGCACGGGTTGGTGTGCCGATTGCTGTCAAAAGCGTTGTTGGAAATCTGTACTGGTGTGATCGGCAGGCAGGAGGGATCGAACCGGGCTACCGCGCCTGAGGTTTGGCGGCGATTGTGTGGGCCGGCGAGCGCATGGAAGCGAGGTTTTCCGAGGTGGAAAATGTACCCCCCGTCGGGGATGAGCATGTGGAGATGGACATTGAGATTCGCCGCAGAGCCGAAACGTTGGATAAAGGTGATCGCTCCGCCACGCGCTCCGTGAGCGCGTACGAGGCAGAGCCGTGCTTGAGGCGACCGCACTTCAAGTAGTCGTCGAAATCCTGAAATACGAATTTGGGCAGCGAGCGTTCGCGGTATATGGGACTGCAGGAACGCACACTGTTGCAGAGGAGGCGGAGCAAAACTGGCGGTTAGGTGCGGGTCAATCAGTGAGCCTGTGCATTGAAAAAGAAGGAGAATATGGCCGTCTGCACGCTTGTCGCAGGCGCTGAACGAACAGGCTTTCGAAAGAGCGCGTCTGGCGCTTGTTGACGGTTGTGGTGAAGCACGGCTCGTTCGGTGGATCGAGGCGGCACTCATCGCTTTCAACGTCGGCATGTTCCGGCTGCTCGATGTACTGCCTCATGGCGCGGAGCTGCTCGACGAGAGCGGATGCTTGGCGGAACGATTTTCTGGTTTGCGACGGTGCCTCGCTGGATGGGCTGGGCGGAGTAGGAAGCTCGTGCTGCCCTATAGAAAACGGCCGGCCACAAGCGATAGGCGGCGGTCGAAGGTCTTGATCGTTTCGACGCCGCGTCGTCTGCAGCAGGCCAAATGACAGAGGTCGCGAGCGCCAAGCTCTGGATGCTGCGCCGCGAGGCTTCTGGCCAGAAGCACATCTTCCTTCTCCAGCGACCAGACGTCTGAACATACGCCTTGGACGAGGCGCATCGCACTTTCGATAGCCGATTGCCTGTTTGCCGGAATGTATGCATGCAGCAGTTCCTGCATTACCTCGGAGGAGGTGATGAGCACTGTGCCTTCAGTGCTCGAGCGGGTGAGGAACGCGCGTGCCTCTGCTTTCAGCGGATGCGATTTGCGACTCCGTACATGAATACGTTGGTATCGACGAAGATCACGTATCTGGCCAACCTGATGATCTAGATTCTTCTGCAACCCGTAGATGCTCTTCCCAGTCGGGTTCATCGCCGTTTCCGGCAGCGGCGTCACATTCGTCGAAGAACGCTTCCAGATCATGCAGGCTATGAAACCGGCCTTCGTTGCGCCGTCGTTCGGCACGTTCCCTGGCTGCCAAACGCAGCCACTCGCTCAGGCTTATGCCGTCACGTCGCGCTTCTGCAACGAACTCGTCGCGATCCTCATCGGGGATGATCAATTGAACTCGCGCCATCACTCGGTCGGACTCAATAGCGTGTACGAAGTATGCACATATGTTCCACGATGTGTACGAGTATCAGGTGCCAGTATTGCAGTGCTTGGGCATAGGCATAAGGGATGGCTTGTAGAGCCCGCCGGAAAATGCATCTTGGATGCAGCGTCCAAGTCCAAACTAGTTGCAGTTGAACTTGACGCAGGGTGAATCGCACTAGGTTCATCGAAGGCTATTTCGTTTGAGTCAGGCCGCCATGGCCGATCCGGTTAGCCGCTGATACTTCGCGTCTTCCTTCTCCGCCGGTGGTACATCTCCGATGGTTTCTCGATTGAGCTGCAGCCAGACCTTCGGAGCGCCGTAGACCCGGAAATTCTGACGACCAGTCGCGCTGCGCCTGGGCGAAAAAAGCTTGCACCGGCCTGGGCAAAGCCATGGTGTTCGGCACCGGCGGAATCCTCTAAAGTCCCGTCACTTGCTGATTTTCTCCGGGGGAAGGGATGAAGGTCTTCATCAGCGTCGACATGGAAGGCATCAGCGGCCTGGTGCGCTGGGCGGATGTGTCGAGCAATGGCATCGACTTTGCCGTCAACCGCGTGCGCATGACGGAAGACGCCAACGCCGCCATCGCCGGCGCGTACGACGCAGGCGCGAGCGAGGTGATCGTGGAGGAAAACCACGGCGTGGAGGATCTCTGCGTGCTGGACATGGACCGCATCGACCCCCGTTGCGAGGTGGTGCGCGGCGCCGGCCGGCCGGGCGCTACCACCATGGCGGGGCTTGATGCATCCGCCGGCGCGATCTTCCTGGTGGGCCACCACGGCAGCGGCGGCTCGTTTCCCGGCATCATGGCGCACACCATCTCCTACGGCGGTTTCCGGCGCGTGCTGCTCGGCGGCGAGCCCATCGGCGAGGCGGATTTTTTCGCCATCCGCGGCGGCGAGCTCGGCGTGCCGGTGGCGCTCGTCACCGGGGACCAGGTGGTGGCGGAGCAGGTGACGCGCATCTGTCCCGGCGTCGAAACCGTGGTGGTCAAACACGCGTATGCCAACCAGTCTGCGCGCTGCATACCGCCGTCGCGGGCGCGGGAGTTGATTCGTGTTGGCGCCAGGCGTGCCGCCGAGCGGGCCGATCGTGGAGAGATTGCACCGGCCGTT
>JAUIED010000159.1 GCA_030428905.1 Gammaproteobacteria bacterium | reverse complement strand
CATCGAGTTACAGGGCGGCGGAACTGATCCGTGTGTAGCATATGTTGTTGAACACGCTGGTGAAGGGCAACCTTCGATGGATGATTGCAATGCATTCTTGGATCTCCTCAAGGAAAAGCTAGAGACGACACCTCTTGAGATTTACAACGCCGAAGGCTTCGACAATTTGGATTTCTATGGTCCCGACTGTAACGGAAACCTAATAAAGCTGAGGGATGGAAGGTGTGTCTATGTAGATACTCAGAACTTTGCGCTCAAGGACTACGACCAGTATCTGACGAACGTCGCACAAAGTGTTCAGGGTGCGTCACATTTTGGGGATCGATCTCATTTGCTAGGCGGAAAGTACCTTTATCAAGCAATTCCCGGCGTCAGCCTGCCGGCGAAAAGGGATCCAGCAGATCGTATGCCTATTTTCCAAAGGATGCTCTCGAAAGTGGGAATCGAGATTGAAAACCGGGTGATATTGGATGTTGGCTGTAACCTGGGCCTTATTGGCGCTCACTTTCTAAAGAATGGGGCTCATTGGTACCACGGCTGGGACCTTGAGGAAGTTGTGGAATCTAGTGACCAAGTACTCTCATCCATTGGTTGTACTCGTTATAGCCTAACTGGCGGAGTGTTATCTGAGCGGACGGACCTGCGTGCAGGCTTACCTTTGCACCTTAACAACTCAATGAATGGAATTCTGACCTACTTGTCGATACGAGGGCACGTTGGTTGGCTTCCCGCGTTGAAGACGCTGTCTTGGGAGTACATGATATATGAGGGGCACGAAGGTGAGTCTGAGGAAGTCAGCCGAGCGCACTTGGCGGAGCTATCCGAAATGGTCGCCTGCTCAATTGTTCAAGAGAGTGAAATAACAGACGGTACTTCGGACTCTAGGTACATCGCGCTGGTGCGTAGAGCGTGATCAAGGCAGCAGGTCAAGTGTAAGCGCCGCTTACTTGTAATAGTCGCGACCCGATCTGACAGTTACCGATTATGACGTCGATGCGTTTGTCAGATCAGTTTAGATTACCGACCTTTTCCTCCCACACACTCCGCCCATCGAGCAAAGTCTGTAGTGGAGTCCGTCCGCAGCACATCTTACCCTGATGCGCTCGCTCGTTGTTGTAGGTTTCCATCCAGGCGTCAAGATCAGATTGTAGGTCATCCATCGTCTTGAGAGGTGGCCCCGTTTCTTTGGACAGCCTCTCGGCCGATTTAATTGTCTGAACTGCGGTAAAGCGTTATCCACGGATCGGCGAGTCAGCCCCTCAGAGCTAAGCGATGCCGAGCGGTGGATAACGCGTTCTCTCACGCTGCGATTCTCTGTTTCTCAAAGTACATCGAATCTGGCGTACGTCCTTCCAGCGAACTGTGCGGCCGCCGCTCGTTGTAGAACGGCAGATAGCGGGCCAAATGATGGCGTGCCTCGGTGACACTTTCGTATGCCCGCAGGTATACCTCCTCGTACTTCAGCGTCCGCCAGAATCGCTCAATGAACACATTGTCACGCCAGGCGCCTTTGCCGTCCATGCTCAGCAGCGCACCGCTTGCCTGTACCGAGCTGACGAACTCCTCGCTGGTAAACTGGCTGCCTTGGTCGGTGTTGATAATCTGTGGGGCGCCATAGCGGCGCAGGGCTTCCTCCAGTGCCTCCACACAGAAATCGGCGGTCATCGTGTTCGACAAACGCCATGACAGGATCCTCCGGCTGTACCAGTCCATCACGGCCACGAAGTAGATGAAACCCCGCTTCATCGGTAGATACGTGATGTCCAGCGCCCAAACCTGATTCGGTCGGTCGATCGACAACCCGCGCAGGCGGTAGGGATAGACGGCATGGCCTGGATGCGGCTTCGTCGTTCGAGGTTTGCGGTACAGGGCCTCAATCCCCATGCGCGTCATCAGCGTTGATACGTGCTTACGACCGACTTGGGCGCCTTCAGCGTTCAGCAGACGCTTCATCTGGCGAGCGCCAAGGAATGGGTATTCCAGGTGCAACTCGTCGATTCGCCGCATCAGCGCCAGGTCTGCCTCTGAGATCGGTACCGGCTTGTAGTACACGCTGGACCTGGACAGGCCCAATGCCTTCGCTTGGCGAGTGATTGGTAACGCATGGTCTGGATCGATCATCTTCTTGCGCTCGGGTCGTCCAGCCTGCCGAGCGCGCGTTCTAAAAAATCGTTCTCCAGTGTCAGTTCACCGATCTTCGCTTTCATCTCCTGAACCGTGGGGCCGGACTGCTGCTCTTTCCGCTCGGCTTTAGTCAGAAACACATCTTCCGATTGCTTGAGCAACTGGTTCTTCCAGTCGGTGATCTGGTTGGCGTGAACGTCAAACTGCGATGCCAGCTCCGCCAGCGTCTTGTCGCCCTTGAGTGCCGCAATGGCGACTCGGGCTTTGAATTTCGCGCTGTGGTTGCGCCGGGGTCTTCTCATCTCTGCTCCTCGGGCTTACGCCCATTGTCGAGCAGTTCTTCCACCTAAGCCAATGTCCGATTTCTTGGGGCCACCTCTCTTCTGAACCGGACAATTTACGTGCTACAGAACCGGGCAAATTATGTGCTACCTACACACGCGCACGGAATACGGTTGACCAGGCTGCGGGCATGGTTGATAGTATAACGGCAAGAAAGATGCCATTATGCTCCTGATGTTGCTGAATGGCGACTAGTCGTTGGTGAGTTGGCATACTCGAAAGTGTTGAGTTCTGGTCGGACCTCGCACATTCTGCTCGTTAGTCGGCTGAGGTCTCCATTGGATGGGTGCGCCTACTGAAATCGTTGCTCTGGCGTTTGCCGTGTCGCTTGCGTGTACTTTGATTCTGCTCCCATTCGCCATGCGAGTGAGTGGGATTCTGGGTCTCGTTACGCAGCCAGGCGGGAGACATGTACACAGTACCCCTATTCCAAGAACCGGTGGGTTGGCAATCTTGGGGGGAGTGCTGTGCTCCTGGCTTGTGTGGCCAGTAACGCCACCTCCTCTGTTGGTCACATGCTGTGTGCTGCTTTCTGTTGCTTGTCTGGGCTACTTAGATGATCGTTTCGATATTCGGGCGCGGTATGAGCTGGGTGCACAAATCTGTGCTTCGGTTGTTGTGGTGGCCGCGTGGTTCCTGGCTTTGCCTGTTCATCAGCCCTACTTGTTGCTGCTCGCTCCCTGTGCTGTTCTTTTCTTGGTCGGCGTAACAAACGCCATCAACATGTCCGATGGTCTGGATGGGCTGGCCGCTGGCAGCACGTTGCTAATGTATGCAGTGTTGGCGCTTCTCGCCTTTCAGATTGGAACTATCGAGCTCGCGGTGCTTGCTGTCAGTCTAGTTGGTGGTTTGGTTGGGTTCTTGGCGTTTAACACGCACCCCGCAAAGATATTCATGGGTGACGCTGGCAGCCAATTCCTTGGCTTTGGGGCCGCTGCAGTTGCGGTTGCGCTGGTCGCACAACCTCAGTTTGCCGCTAGCCCTGCAATGTTCGTTTTGCTTTTTGGGGTTCCGATTCTCGATACGGCAATGGTAATCGTGCTGCGGTGGCGGGCTGGCACTTCGATATTTGCTGCAGATAAGAACCACATTCATCATCAACTGCTTGCCAAAGGATTCTCTCAGCCGCAGGTGGTTGCGGTGATGTACGCTTTGAAGGCGGTTGCAGTGAGCCTGGCATACTTCCTTCGTTATGAGTACTCAGCAATCATCCTTCTGGTTTACGGCCTGTTTGCTGGGATAGTCGTGTTATGGCTAGCCTGGGGTGGGCGAGGAGATGCGCAGGCTGCATCTGCGGTTGGGCGCGAACGTCGAAATCCGTTGTTTCGTGGGTTGGTGGGCGTTCACCGCTATGCGCACGCTTGTATAGCGGGCGCCATGGGTTTGGCAATGCTCACGAGTGCTTGGTTTCTCCGTGTACCAGATGGTGTTGATGGAGGGATGCTCGTAGTGGCCGCCGCCGGTTTGGCAGCGCTGTGGTTTCTGGTATGGCGGTCAGCGAATGTCGTTATTGCAAGGCTGATATTCCTGCTGTGTGCCGGTACCGTGGCCTGGCTTTATTGGCTAGGTGCAGACGGCCGGCCAGTATTCAATGCGGGCGTAGACTTGATGTTCGCTGGGCTTGCCGTGTTCCTTGCGCTGGCAATTCGCGTAACACGCAAAGAAGTGTTTGCGCTGGACGCGCAGGATTACCTCGTGCTCCTGCTTGCAGGCTTGTTGGCGGCCATTGCATGGGCAGATTCCAGTATGCTGAACGTCGTGCGAGTGGCGCTACGGCCGCTGCTCTTACTTTTTGCTGCAGAATTTGTCTTCATTCGGGGTCGAAAAGCGGCGAACATTCTTATAATGTCTAGTATATTGTCTATAGCCCTCCTTGGGGGGCTGCATATGGCTGTTTGATCAGCGCTGCGGTACAAACTATGAATAGTGTTTTCAGGCCGGTGATTTGGGCGGCACTGCTTGTAGCGTGGGCAGTGCTCACGAGCTGTTCCGGAGCGGCGGAGCGGCAGGCGGATTACGTTGCCAGTGCCCAACAGTACTTCGATACGGGTGATCTGGATAAGGCGCGTGTGGATGTGCGCAATGCGCTGCAGATCGACGGCAATCATGCCGGGGCGCGGTACCTATATGCGCTGGTGCTGGAGCGCGAGCAGAACTGGAACCAAGTGTATGCCAACCTGAAGTTTGCGGTGGAGCTCGATCCGGTGCTGATTCCGGCGCGTATCAAGCTTGGCGAGCTGTTGCTGGCGAATCGCGTATTCGACAAGGCGATGGAGCATGTCGAAGCTGTGATCGAGCACCAACCCCAGCACGCTCAGGCGCATGCGCTGAAGGCAGCCATTCATCACCGCATGGGTGAGCCAGATCTGGCGATTGCAGCAGCACAAGAGGCCTTGTCTCTAGAGCCTGGCAACATTGGTGCTATCGGTGTGCTCACAGATATCTACAAGAACGACAATCCGGCCGCAGCTCTCAACCTTATCGAGGAAGGTATAGCGCAGCAGTCCCGCCCCGCAGCGTTGAAGTTGCTCCGTGCTTCGGTGCATGAATCTCATCACGACTATGCGAGTGCCGAGAAGGTGTATCAGGAGCTCCTCAACGAGCACCCGAATAACCTCTACTACTACTACCGCTACATCTTGCTCATGGAGGCAGATGGCCGCTCGGATGAGGCCGAAGCGCTCATTCGTCAGGTGGTGCAGGCGCGGCCCGAGAGTCAGCAACTCAAGATCTGGCTGGCACAGTTTCTGGTCGATCGCAAAGATCTACCAGCGGCGGAGCGGGCGCTGCTCGAGTATTTGGGTGATCAGCCAGATCAGGTGGAGCTGCGGTTTGCGCTGGCGCAGGTCTACATATTGCAACGCAAGCTGGAAGCGGCTGTTGGGGTGTATCAACGCTTCGTTACCGAAGAGCACGACAGTGAGAATGCTCAGAGGGCGCGCAATGCGTTGGCGCGTATGGCATTGGCGGAAGGCGATCGGCCCCGCGCGGAGACGCTGCTGGCAGAGATCTTCGAGATTGAGCCGAACAATGTGGAGGCGCTCACCAGCAAAGCACGCCTCGCGGTAGCAGACGGGCACCTGGAGCAGGCGGTGTCTGATCTTCGCCTGGCGCTGAAGAACGACCCAACGTCTGTAGAAACGTTGCTCGTGCTGGCCCGTGCCCAGGAAGCATCCGGTGCCACCGACGTGGCCATCGATCGCTATCGGGAGATCATCTACAACGATCCCACCAATCGGGCAGCGCTGCTTGCACTCACCGAGCATGCGATTCGCCGCGAAGACTACCCCGCCGCTGCCATGCTGGCATCCATTGCCTTGCGTGTGGATGCGAGCAATACCGAAGCAGCAAGGTTGCTGGTAACGGCATACGCCAAAGACGGCGACTTCGACCAGGCCATTGCCCAGGCCGATAGTCTGGCTGCGCTGCGTTCCACTCAGGTGCTCGGCACCTATCTGCTCGGGCGCATCTATGAGCTGCAGGGCAACAACAAAGCGGCCATCATCAAGATGCAGCAAACCTTGCAGCTGCAACCAGCGGTGGTGGAGGCGCTACGCACGCTAGCATTGCTCCAGCAGGAAGAGAGTGGGTTAGAGGCAGCATTGCAGACGTTGCGCGGTCACCTCATGCAACACCCTGAGCATCTGCATGCCATGGAGCTTCTGGGCCAGTTCTCTGCAGATGCGGGAGACCACGCGCAAGCCCGCAAATGGTTTGAAGACGTGTTGGAGAAGGATGTTAGCCGCGCTACGGCATACATGCTGCTGGGCGATCTGGTATTGAGCCAGGGCAACGCTGAAGAGGCCAAAGTGGTGTACACTCGCGGGCTTGCGCAGAACACGCGCAACGTACCGTTGATGTTGCGCTTGGGCCAGGTGAACGAGCTGCTAGGCACGTATGAAGAGGCCGCGCGCCACTATCAAACTGCACTCACGCTCGCGAGTGTGCCTGCGGCGCAGAACAATCTGGCCATGGTCTATGCGGATCACTTGGCAACGGAAGAGAACCTACAACGTGCGCTCGGCCTGATGCGGCAACATGCCAACAGCGACAACGCTGCCATGCTCGATACCCTGGGCTGGGTGCACTACCGAGCAGGGGAGCACCGCACGGCCCTGCGCTATTTGCGCCAGGCGGCGGAACTTGCGGGCGATGTGAACCCGGCTATTCAGTATCACCTGGGTATGGCTTTGAGTCGCAACAATCAGCCCACGCGGGCGCGCGATGCGCTGCGTAAGGCGCTGGAAGCGGGGGTAGATTTCCGCGGCGTCGATGAAGCGCGGCGGGTGTTGCAGGAGCTTGAGGGCGTGCCTTTAGCGAGCGAGGCATAGGAGGGCAGATTTGATGGCTGAGGTCATGCACTACGACGAGGGGCTGCGCTCGCTCGAGGAGTACATCAAGATTGTGAAGCGCCGCAAGGTGCACCTGATACTACCGTTGGTGGTGGTGTTTGCGCTTGCCGTGATGATCACCTTTGCACTGCCAGCGCGCTATACCTCGCAAGCCACCATTCTCATTGAAGACCAGGAGGTACCGCGGGAGTTTGTGGTGTCCACCATCACAAGCTTCGCCGCCCAGCGCATCCAGGTGATCTCGCAGCGTGTGCTCACTGCCGAGAGTATTCGGGGTATCGCTGAGAAGTACGATCTGTATCTCGACGAAGAATCCGGCAAGCGCCTGCCCAGCACGCTCATGGCGGAGCAGTTCAGGCAAGACACCACGTTGGAGCTTGTTAGTGCCGACGTAATTGACCCGCGTAGCGGCCGGCCCACTGAGGCGACCATCGCTTTTACACTCGCCTTCGAGCACGGCAATCCCTCCACGGCACAGAACGTCACTAATGAACTAGTGACACTGTTCTTGGATGAGAACCTACGCACGAGAACGGAGCGCGCAGCCAGCACCGAGGAGTTTCTCTCTGCGGAGTCTGAAAGCCTAAACGACGAGCTCCTGCGCCTGGAAGAGGAGCTGGCGCGCTTCAAGGAGAAGAACGAAGGGGCTCTGCCGGAGCTGTATGAGTTCAACCTGTCGACATTAGAGCGCACGTCGCGTGAGATCGGCGATGTAGACATTAGGCTTAAGGAGATTGCCAAGCGGCAGATCGAGCTTGCCTCAGAGCTTGCGCAAATCAGCCCATCGGCGCCGGTGGTGCTGGCGTCCGGCGAGGCTGTGCTGAGCGATGCAGATCGGTCGAAGGCGCTGCGGTCAGAGTATCGACAGAAGGCGGCGACCTACAGGGCCACGCACCCGGACGTGCGGCGCCTGGAGCGTGAAATCGCTGAGCTCGAGTCGGAGCTGGGCGTACATGGAGCCACGGTGCAAGAGCTCTCCGACAGTCTGCGCGAGGAGCGCAGCAGGCTAACGGATCTGCGCCAGCGCTACGAGCCGGGTAATGCGCAGATTGTCACCGCCGAGCGGGTGGTGGCAGATCTCGAGGCGGAGCTTGCCCAAGCGCGAAGTAGTGGCGGGGCGGTAGATCTGGCACCAGACAATCCGGCCTACGTGCTACTCGACACCCAGCGCAAGGCTGCGGTTTCGGAAGAGAACGCGCTACGCGCCCGTCGGCGCGAGTTGCAGCAGAAAATGACCCGGCTGGAAAACAACATTGCTCGTGCGCCAACGGTGGAGCAGGAGTACCAGGCGTTGCTGCGCGACTACCAGAACACCGAGGTAAAGTATCAGGAGGTCCGGGCCAAGCAACGCGAAGCCCAGGTGGCGGAGAATTTGGAGAGTGAACGCAAAGGCGAGCGCTTTGTGCTCGTTGAGCCGCCAGATCTTCCGCTCGCGCCTTCCAGCCCCAATCGCCCAGCGCTCATCCTGGTTGGGCTGATATTGGCCATGGGCTCAGGTGTGGGCCTCGCCATGCTTATGGAGGCCATGGACAAGGCGATCTACGGCGATGTACAGCTTGCGGCGATTACCGGCACGCCGCCGTTTGCCGTGGTGCCCTACATCGAGAATAGTGAAGACGCGGTGTTGGCAAACCGGTCCAAACGCCGCTGGGTGATTGCCAGCGCACTAGGCTTCACCGTGTTTGTTGTGTATTTCCATTTCTTCATCAAGCCGCTGGACGTGCTCTGGTTCATGCTGCTGAACAAGATCGGATTTTAGGAGGGCACTATGAGCCGCCTGCAGGATGCCATCGATAGAGCCCGCCGCGAGCGGGAAGGTACTATTGGCCAGGTGCCTGGCGACTATCGCTTGGGTGCCGATAACGTGGAGGTGCTACCGGGCGAGGGCCGGTTGTACGTGCCGCCCCAGCGCCGGCGCGGCAAGAAGCGTACGCCGCCACCGGAAGAGATTTTTTATACGGTCACCCGGCAGGTGGAGCTCAACCCAAAGGTGCTCGAGCGCAATCGCGTGATTGCAGGGCTATTCGATGACACCCGCGTGGAGGCCTACCGGCAGCTGCGCACGCAAGTGATGCAGCTTTTCGCGCGCAACAACTGGAACTCCCTGGCAATTACCTCACCGTTTCAGGATGCGGGTAAGACGCTCACAGCGGTGAATCTGGCGATCAGTCTAGCGCACGAAACCACGCACACGGTTATTCTGGTGGACTTGGACCTGCACAAACCCGATGTGCATCAGGTGCTGGGCCTCGACGTGGACGTAGGGGTGGTAGACGTCGTCACAGGGCAAGCAACGATAGAGGACGTGCTCATCAACCCCTGCATACCGCGCCTGGTGGTGTTGCCTGGCCGCCCCCTGGGAAAGCCTTCTTCTGAGCTTCTCTCCTCACGCGGCATGCGCAGGTTGTTGCAGGATGTCACCACGCGCTACGACTCGCGCCTGGTGATCTTCGATCTCCCGCCCTTGCTGCGCAACGACGATGCCCTGAAGTTCACGCCGTTTGCCGATGGCACGTTGTTTGTGGTGGAAGAGGGCAAGAACACCGCAGATGATGTGGAGCGCTCCGTGCACCTGCTGCAGAACGCCAACCTCATTGGCACCATACTGAATAAGGCGCGGTAGGCTTATGTACCTTACGCACTTCGGATTTGTTGAAAAGCCGTTCAGTATCACCCCAGACCCAGACTTCCTTTTCATGTCCAAGGAGCATGCCACTGCGCTTGCAGCGCTGGAGTATGGCATCTTCGAGCAGTCTGGCATCACGGTGCTCACCGGCGAGATTGGCACCGGCAAAACCACGCTGTTGCGTCACCTTTTGCTCAGGGTGCCCTATCACGAGGTGTCGGTGGGCTTGGTGAGCAACATTCACGAGAGCTTGGGCGATCTGCTGCAATGGGTAGCTCTGGCCTTCGAGATCGAGTGCGAGGGCATGTCGAATGCCCAATTGTTCCGTGCCCTGCAGGAGTACATCGTGCAGGAATACGCAGCAGGCAAGAAAGTGGTGCTCATCATGGACGAATCGCAAAACATGAGCATTCGCAACCTCGAAGAGCTGCGTATGCTCAGCAACATCAATGCCGAGAAAGACGAGCTGTTGCAGATTGTGCTCATTGGTCAGCCAGAGCTGTTTGACCTGCTCAACGCACCAGAGCTGCGGCAGCTAGCCCAGCGGGTTACCGCCGAGTGCCACCTCACCCATCTCACAGAAGAGGAAACCAGAGAGTATCTGCAGCACCGGGTGCGCGTTGTAGGCGGCAATCCAGAAGTGTTCCCAGAGGCGACCTGCAGCAAAATTTTTC
>JAUIED010000158.1 GCA_030428905.1 Gammaproteobacteria bacterium | reverse complement strand
TGGTTCATCGCCGCCGAACAGCATCCCCCATATCGTCGCAGCTACAGAGATCGGGATGAGCAGCAGATCACGGGTGCCATCTACAGCCAGTTTGAGCTGAAACACGAGGGCATCCCACAGCAGGCGCAGGCGCCCGGTGTCTGAGGCCGGCTGGTCGTTCTCAATGCTCATCGAGCACCTTCGCCCACCATAACGACCTCCACAGTCTGCAGCAGAATCACCAGATCCAGAAATAGGCTTTGATTCTTCAGATAGTAGAGATCGTACTGCAGCTTCTCTTTGGCATCCGCAACGGAAGTGCCGTAGGGATAGCACAGTTGGGCCCAGCCTGTGATGCCGGGTTTGATCCGGTGTCGCTGGCTGTAGTAGGGGATCTCACGAGCGAACTTGTCCACGTGGACCGGCTGCTCCGGCCGTGGACCGACAAAGCTCATGTCGCCGCGAAGGACGTTAAACAGCTGCGGCAGCTCGTCGATGCGGGTCTTTCTGATGAAACGCCCAACGCGGGTGACACGCGGGTCGTTATGGGCCGCGAACTCGGTGTCGTCGTCGGCCACGTCCGGCCGCATGCTGCGAAACTTGTACACGCGGAACAGCGTATCGTTGCGTCCGACCCGCAACTGCCGGTAGAGCACCGTTTGATGAAAGCGGTGCTCGAACGCGACGCATATCGCAGTAATCGCCATGATCGGGCTGGTGAGGATCAGCATGACGGTGGCGACGACGATGTCGAATGTGCGTTTGTTGATGCTTCGCCAGCGGCTGGTTACGAAGCCGTCTGAGAACGCAAGCCAGGCCGGCCGGAGGATGTCGACGTCGAGCTTGCAGGCCTCCCGTTCGAAGAATTCCTGCACATCACACACATCGATTCCGGACAAACGGCAGTCCACGAGCTCATCCACGGGCATGGAATCTTCGTCGCGGCCATCAACAGCGACAACGATTTCGTCTACGTCATTGGCAGTGCAGTAGTCCAGCAGGCGATTCGGCCGTGCAAGCAGCTTGGCACCGTGTGAGGACACTTCCGCACGTTCGGGGTCCAGGTCGATGAAGCCCAATAGTATGAAGGCGCGGCGGTCTGACTTGCGCCGCATACGAGTGGCGATCTTCAGAGCCCGGTGGCCTGCGCCCAGCACAACGATGCGGCTTTTCAACGCATCGTCCGAGATGAACTGCATCGTTATCCAGCGCACGACAACCACGGCGGCAAAAGTCTCCAGAACCGCGAACAGGAGAACCCCGCGTTCGATGGACAATGCTGGAATCAGATAAGACAACACGGCGACGATCATGGTGCCGATGAGGAATATCGACACGGCGGTGCGCAGTGTCATGCCCATGAAGCCTTCGCGCACGCGCGATTCGTATACGCCCATCGCTGCCATGGAAAACACCATGACGATCGAGAAGGTGATCGCCGTGGGTAGAAATTCCGCCGTGTCGGGCCACATACCGTAGCGCGTGAATGAACCCGCGAACGTCACTGCGGCGATAACCACAGCTTCAAACGCCGCCATCACCAGATAGGGCGTGTGAATGTAGTGACGTAAAACGCGGATGTGGGGCAACGGTCCTCCTCATTGACCTGCATGTGCCGACTTCGCTTGCTGATGTGACAGCAAACGAGACGCTAACCGGGCGCACAACCGGCGCATTGTCGCGGTTCGTCTCGGGAGAGGCCAGTATAGCCGCGAACTACACCTGCCAATGTGCTGCGGTTACCTGCGCAAGATCCAAACTATGTTATTTAACATAATACATATTATGCGCAATTAGGCGTGTATTTGGGGGCCGTGGAGTTGCCACGGTCCTTGACCCCTCAACGCACCAGAAAGGCTTCCCGCACTGCCTGCATTTGCGCCTGGGTAACGCCAATGTGCTCCAGATAGCCTATGGCGCCGCCCCAACGGCTCTCCAGACCATCCAGAAAGTCGGACATGGCATTCTCGGGCACGCCTGCGGCACGCTGCATGTCGGCTCGGTCCATGCCTTCAGGAAGGCCCACGTAGCGTTCGATGAAATCTACCTGTCGCGAAACGTCTCGGTTGGTCAACAGGTAGTCTGCTTCAATGATGGTTCGGTGCACGCCGAGCACGGACAACAGGAACGCGGTCGAAACGCCGGTCCGGTCCTTGCCGGCCGTACAGTGAATCAGGATCGGATGCCGTTTGGCATCCGCGAACAGCTCGAACATCGCAAGCCAGACATCCGGGCCGAATTCGAGGTAGCCGAGGTAGCGGCGACCAGAAATACCGGTGTCGCCAACCAGGCGCGCGAGTTGATCGATGCCGCCATCCGGTATGACAGGAAGATTGCAGTATTCGGCGCCAAGACGCTCAAGTGGGCCGCGGCCCTGATCTGTCACCTCATCGCTCTTGCGCAGATCGATCTGGGTACGTATGCCGAGGCTCGCAAGCCGCTCGATGTCGTGATCCGTCATCCGGTCCTGTCGCCCGGCCCGATAATAGAGGCCCCAGCGCACCTGTTGCCCATCTGCAGCGGCATACCCGCCGATGTCGCGAAAATTGAAGCAAGCGTCGAAACGGTGGTGTCGAGCGTCGTAGTCTTCGATCAAAGAGCACCTCACAGAAAGCTTCGCACAGGCCGCTGCGCACAACCCCGGGCTGTGATGGCCGACATGGCGGGGTGAGCGGGTTTTGGGCAGGATGCGTTGAAGGTCAAAGGATAACCGATTGCGATGATCGCATCACAGAGCGCAGGCACATCAGATGAGGTACACCGCCCTACCCGCCCGGCTGCACCACGGCAAGGTCAGTTCACTCGCGTAGTTGAATACGTCTATGACAAGTTCGCCCGCGTCGTGCCCTGTGATATCACCCGCGTTTACCGTCTGGGCGTCGATCATCGACAGCAACCTGCGATAGCTGCAGACGGCTTCGACTTCCGCTTTCTCAGCCCGGGTGAGATGCGTGGCTACTGTAGCGAGCCGGAAACCAACATAACGCCTGAAGCTGCGGCGTTGGTAGAAAGCGGAACGGTCACCTGTTTCGCTGCGCTGAAGGACGGTACGCTGGCCGCGTATGCATGTTTTGCCAGTGGCCTTGTAGATGGGGAACACAACCGTGCCAGCCGTGATCTCGCAGGTATCGGCCTGCGCCTCGATGATTCGGTACGTTTCCTGTTCAAAGCATTCGCGGTTCCGAGTTTTCGCGGTCATGCGCTGATGAGTTGGCTGATCTTTCGCGCGGCGGAATACTATGCATCGATTGACGTGCAGGAGATTGTCACTACCACCGGGTGGACCAACAGAGCATTTCAGATCAGTGCGGAACGCTCTGGGTTTGTCTCCAGCGGTTGGACTGCAGAGCTGAACCTCTTCGGTCGGCATCTGCATCGCTACCCTGCAATCGTGGATGCTCCGTTCGAGTTCGTTGCGGGCGGCTGATCTTCGAGCTCCAGGAAGCTCGACATCGTGTGGTAGTCGAACGCGCCGCTGTTGGTCTGCAGGAAATCGTCCAGATACCGGAGTGACACACGCGAGATCGACTTGGGATGGCCCATGACGTTGAGCACTTTACCACCCAGCCGGCGACGGGCCGCCAGTGCCCGGGGCAACATGGATGCTCTGGCGCCATCAATGGAGGCGACGCCTGACTCCCATGCGAACAGCTTACGTAAGTAATAAGCGCCTGAACCAGACAGTGCTTTGCCGTCTCCGAAGACCCGGTGGGTATCGTCGGGTCGTAGCCGACGGGCAAGCATGCGCCAGTAGAAAGTCGGGGGCACCGTTACGGTAGAGATGGGCAGTTCCATAAACCCGCCGTCTTGATCTGGTACAAGAGGGTCATCGTCGAAACGCCAGAAGTCATCAGTTGGCGCGCCGGTAAAGTCGAACTCGCGCCCCGGGTTGACGCTGGAACCTCCAGAATACACGGTGGAGTCCATTCGCACCCCGGCCGTAGATAAAGGCCTGGCAAGATGTGCAAACGGCTGCACGCACCAGCCGCCAGCACGATAAGCAACGGGGGCCAGGCCAGTGATGTTGTGGAGGCATGCAACCTGTTCCTGGAGCATCCCGGTCAGCACGTCACTTGCAAAGTCGTGCACCTTGTAGCGTTGCGTGTCGATGTGCCACCGCCCTTCCCGCCATTCGCTGTCCAGCCAGTGGGGGTGGACGTGCAGCTGCACGTCGTGCTGCCGGTCAACCAGTATTCTCAACTGCCGCGCGACCTGGTCGAAGGCGTTGCGGTGGATGCGTTCGTGCGCCTGCTGAATCTTGAGCAGATACGCCGCATCGACAAATACGGTCAGCCGTGCACCATGTTTCTCCAGCACGCCAAGAAGCGCGTTTGTAGGTTCGATCATGCAAGCCTGCGGGGATCCTGTGGGATTCCCGAAGAACAGTTCATAATCAACACCCAGGAGAAAACGCATATCCACGTCTGCCTACGCTCTCCCAGGTGCCGCCCAGCGGGCTTTGGCTTCTTCCAGCCGCGTGTCTTCCTGTGGTGCCGTGAGGTGGTACCAGCGGAAGACCAGCATGATTGTCGCCCACATCATCACGGCACCCTCGCGGGGATAGAACGTCTGCGAGCCGATGCCGGCGATGAATAGAGAGCCCACCAACGACAACAGAATGCCGCCAACCGCACGACTGGTTCGATCGGTGCGTTTGACCATGCGCAGGGCATAGACGATGAGGATCGTGTAGAACCAGAACACCGGAATGGCACCCACTAAACCGTTGTCGAGCACCCACTGCAGATACATGTTGTGCGGGTGTGGAAATCCCTCGTGATAGGTGACCCACAGGTACTCCGACACGCCGGTACGTATCATCGCCAGTCGGCCCCAGCCGAAGATGGGCTTCTCCTCGATCTTCGGTATGACAAACTTCCAGGCGAAGGTGCGTCCGGAGGTCACGGTATAGATGTCCACCGGACTGTCGGTCTCTGAGCCGTGCGCTTCGACGATCGCCGAGGAATCCTTCGTTTCCTCCGTGAACCCCTGCATCAGGCGGTCCTGTACGCCGGGAACCATCAGCGCACCAGCGCCCGCGAATGGCAGCAGCAGGAGCATCTTCTTCGAACGTAGCCAGGCATACCCCAACCCGAGCAGCGCCCACGTGACGTAACCTGTGCGGCCGCCGGTTAACGCCATTCCGAACGTAATAACGAATGCGGCAAAGTAGAACGCCAGCCGAATGAGACGGTTCTCGAAGTAGCCCGCGGCGTACATGGCCGCCCAGGCGCCGCCCGCGAACATCATGGACAGATTGACGCGATGAAAGCCAACCTCGTTGGACAGGATCTTCAGCGCCCGTTCCGCCATGTCCTCGCCTGCCGTAATGCTGCTCAACGGCATCCAGCGGATGACCTGCACGGCGAGCAGGAAGTACACACCAACAATGACATAGATGGTTTCCCGAAGACGGTCCTGATCACGACAGCCGTCGTACACCATGATGGCGGGAACCACCCACTTGATGCAGTTGATGATGTGATCGCTGAACAGGTAGGTAAACGTTGGGATGTCTTCCGAGCCGATGGCCCGGTTGAAGGAGATTACCGGCCCGAGATCCGTGGCTGCGCGTAGAAACGCCAGAACTACGAGACAGCCGTACATAAAAAGAAGCACGGAGAGCCGGCGCTCCATATCCCAGCGCAAGCCTTCGCTGGCCCGTGCGTTTACCCACGCGATGCCGACGAACACCAGTAGGATGTTCCAGGGGTTGAGGCCCTGAATGCCGGCAAGGGACTTCGGAAAATCGGGATGCTCCACCACAGCGATGAGCGCAATGAGCGCCAGCACACCGCGATACCAGTTCTTGAAGGAGTAGACCCCGACTGCGGTTACGAACAGCCAGAGGGCGGCTGTGCGTATCATCTCTGGGCCGCGAGTGCTGCGCGTACCACCATACGTATGAATAGCCAGTTGGTGTGCAGATAGCGTCGCCAGAGGCGACGCGGCTCCTGCATTACCCGGTACAGCCACTCCAGACCGAGGTCCTGCATAAGCCTCGGTGCACGGGAAACTTTTCCGGCGAACACGTCGAAGGATCCGCCCACGCCATGGGTGACCGGTACCTGCATCTGGTTCGACCAGCGGGCCATGAAGTGTTCTTTGTAGGGGCTGGACATGCCAACGAACAGAACGTCTGCATCGGATCTTCGAATATCATCTGCAATGTCGGCTTGCTCTTCTTCGGAGAAGTAGCCGTTGCGGAAGCCCACGAGCCGCACGCCGGGATACTCCTCCTTGATACGCTGTGCGACTTCCTGTGATACCCATTCTTCTGCACCCAAGCAATACACACGCAGTCCGGTTTCGTTGCCTCGCTCGAGCAGTGCATACATCAGGTCGATACCGGCTACGCGCTCTGGCAGGTACTTACCCTGCAATCGCGCAGCCCATACGAGACTCATGCCGTCGGCAAATATGATGTCGGAACTCAACACGCTGCCGCGCAGTTCGTCATCGGTTTGCATGTTGACGACCTTGGCGGCGTTCACCACGCCGATGTCCAGACGGCGCCGTTCGTCTACGGCACGCTCGACGATGTCTACGGCTTCCGCCAGGGTAACGGCGGCCACTGGCACGCCAAACAGATCGATGCGCGTTGCGCTCGTCGTGTCTGCCCCCAAGTTCTCGTCGATTTCGGATTCCATCAGTTTCCTTGCGCTCGAACCGCTCATTGTTCCGGCATCCATCCAGTTCGAGCACATTGTAGGAACTGAGTCGTTGCGTGTGTTGAAGGTTTCTCCCAGTTTTGTGACTCATATGCGGCAAGTGTGAGTCATCGTCTGGTAACGCGATGCCGATCACACATCTACGTTACAAATGGTGTGCTTGTCAGTCCGGAAGCGGAAAGCTCAGGCGTGGCCAGGGTAGTGTCAGCCAGGTTCGCCAGCCCTCCTCCACGCGCACTGGAGACACGTCACGGCCGTTGACGGTGACCCTGGGTGTCTCACCTTGCCATCGCCAGGCCAGCCCATCCCCTGGGATTCCGCTCGGAAGCGTCAACGCCACGAGCGAGGGCGACGCTTCGAACTGTACTGTCTGGCGAGCGGTCAGGTAATCGAGTAAGCGCCGTGTCGTGGCGATCAGTATGTCGCCGCGGTGTTGAGCGTCGGCAAGACGCTCAAAGCCCATTCGGGTCTGTGCAGGAAGAATGTGTTCTGCGTCGACATGCTTGCCGAGGTGCGTGTAGATCACCGACACACCGCGTCGCTGTATGAGATGGCCCAGTGCCGCCTCCGTAATCGCCTGGCCGAATCCCAGTGCGTCATCTCCAACGGAGACGCCATGAGGATGTGGATTGCACCGTATGAACTCCGTTGCGCGCTGGCCGTCGCGCAGCGCAAACGGCCGCATCAGTAGGTTGCCGCGGTGCATGCCGTACTTGTCATCGCCCAGTGTTGCACGGGCGATCTTTGCGATATCTCGACCCGTGTTGATCAGACTTTGCAGGGAGCGCTCAGCCCTCAAGCTGGTTGTGGGCGAGTATGGAACGTTCTGCCCGATACAAGCGGTGACGCGGCCAACCCAGACGTAACGGATTCCATAGGCCAACGTAAGATCCGCGTGATACACCTCATGCTCCGGATCATCGCCGAAACCGGCCATGATGTCGGGCCCGAGATTGCTGGGGGCAATTGCATGATCCACCCAGCAGCGAATGCGGCAGTTGTGCCGTTCGAGTTCATCCAGGGCGCGCTGCGCGTGATCTCGTGTCGCTGCGAGATCTCCGAATGAATGCAGGCAATCGATGTGACCCGAGTGAATGAGCGCGCGCGCATAGCGTCGCTCTGCTTCGCAGGCTCCCCAATAGGAGAACTCTCCAGGCGCCATATCAAAGAAGAGCGTGTTTCCAATCTCGAGCCCTACGCCCTTCCCTATGGGTGTCTGTTCGCCTGTGTTCAGGTACTTTGCGATCGCAAAGTACGTATCGGCGTCCGGTGTTTCGTCCAGATCGCTGCAGACGGCGAGCATGGAACGGTATGGGAACGGGTAGTCTCTTAGCTCAAACACTGCGTGCAAAAGGGGTCATGGACCAGAGTTTGGCTTTCAAAGATTCGGAAAGCAGGAACCACCAGTAAAGCGTGAGCACGAACGCGGCATGCACTGCCGCGGCAACACCGATGTTGATGGCGAGGTTGCCAAAATCAATCGTGCTCAGAAGATGGAGCACCACATAGCTCAAGGCGCCGATAGCGATTGCCCGGTGGCTTACCTGCCACAGGTATGCGCCGTAGCGCATTCCGAGCACTTTGGCGAGATGGAGCGGCACGATGATGAGGTTGAATATGACGTCTCCGATCACGTACATCACGGCTGCTTCCAGCAGTCCGATGTCCGCCAGCATCATGGCAGGAATACCAACGGCAAGTACGCCCAGATAGACGACCAGGCTCGCCTTGGAAACCGGCCCATGTTCGTCGAGGCCAAACAGGATACGGTAAGCTGGTCGATTGGCAGCGGTCAGGCCACCGGCGACTGCGAGGAGCATCATCAGGTCGGCAACCACATAGTCTGGGCCCATCCAGAGCTCGATCAGTTGTGGGCCATAGACGAACAGGAAGATGCTCGCTGGTATTGCCATCGCCCAACCGACTTTGCTCATCTCGATGGAAAATGATCTCAGGTCATCGCTTCGCCCCATACCCTTGAGTGAGCTTGTTGTCGGCATGATGACGAAGGCAAATTTCAGAATGAACACTTCCATGTGCCGAATCAATGCGGCTGGGCGTGCGAACGTGGCCAGGGCGGTCGGACCCAGACGCATGGTGATCAGCACGCTGACCGTCTGCTGGATTCCCATGGGGCCTGCCATGGCGATGAGATTCTTCATGCCGAACACAGTGACCCGACGCAGGTCCGGGCGGTTGGCTAGCCGAAACCGTAGTCGGGCCTCGGGGCAGTAACGGCGCGCTGCGAAATAACGCAGCACCTCTGCAACGACCGTCGAGAGAAAGTAGACCACGGCCAACGCCACAAGGCCGAGACCGCTGAGTAACGTTGCAACCATCCCTATCGCCGACAGGGTGTAGTGAATGGTGTTAATGCCATTGTGCACGTCCCATCGATGCACGCCTGTGAGCAACCCGCGATAGGCATCGAACAGCATCTGGGCGGTCAGGCTGAGCCCCAGAAACAACACCATCAGCCGAGCGTCTTCCACGTGTTCTGCGACAGTATCCGGCAGCCAGGACGGGAGAAACACGTAGGTCGCAAGCGTCGCGCCCACAACGATGACGCTGATGACGACCTGCACCAGGTGCGCTGAAGACAGCGCCTCGTTCAGACGTTGGGTGTTACCCTCAGCGCGATAGGTGGCGACGTAGTAGCTGGAGTTCGAGCCCAGCCCGAAATTGACCAGTGACAGGTAGCTGACGATTGCCCAACCGAAATCCCAGATACCCAGAGAGGTCTGCCCCAGGTTCTCGTCGATGAGCCTTGGCATGACGAAACCGATCACGATGGTGAGCAGTTGTGTTGCCCAGGACACAGCGACGTTCCAGGTCAGGCGCTTCTCGCCGGTAGGGTCGTCGTGCGCAGGAGGTTCCACGCTGTCTGGATGCGGTTTGTCCGTGCCTTGCATCGTCAGTTGTAGCCGTATTGCCGGTTCAACGCACCGGCGGTTTCGTTGAACACGGCGAGTTCCTCATCGCTGAGTGTGCTTCGCCAGCGTTCATCCAGCGTGATATGGCTTTCGCGGTCCAGCCGCATGCCATTGCCGATCACATGATGCGGCACGTCTTTGAAGGCACCAATCTCGGCGATGGGGGCCAATCCAGCGTCGACATAGATCTGATTCAGCGTTGCAGCCGGGTCGCGGCAGAGATCTTCATAGCGCACAGTGGTGGTGGAGGCGACGTTGAGCTGAGGCAGGAGCGCTTCGGCTTCCTCGTTGCTGCGCCGCCATTCGCGGGCGGCTTCGGCCATGGAGAGTTCGCTGTCGCGGTAGCCGCCGCAGCCGCCGCCGCGAAGTTTCTCGTCTTTCGCGTCGGCGAACTCGCCTGGGCGCATGTACGTCAATGCCACGGCTCTGCCGTCGCGGATCATACGAACGACATGAATCTTCAAACCGCCGTGCCGGGAGAGCTGCAACAGCCGCTGGCCTATCTTCGAGCTCTCCACGACAACGTCTACACCCGCGACTTCGGCGAAGCTGTGCACCAGGTCAACCGAGCGATGCATCAATCGGCGGATACCCTGTCGCCAGGCAGGTGACAACTTCA
>JAUIED010000157.1 GCA_030428905.1 Gammaproteobacteria bacterium | reverse complement strand
GGCATCATCCCCATTGCCATCGCCGCGCTTGCCGGCGGGTTCCTGCTGCTGGTGACCCGCTGCCTGCCGCTGATCGACGCCATGCGGGCGATCTCGACCTCCGTATACTTCGTGGTTGTGGCCAGCCTCGCCCTCGGTCACGCACTCATCACGACGGGAGCGACTGACTACATCACCGAAGTGTTCCTGGCACTCACCGCGGGTGCCGGGCCGACTATCGTGCTCGGCGCGCTGATGATGCTGCTCGCGGTGCTGACCAACGTCGTTTCCAACAACGCCGCCGCCGTGATCGGCACGCCCATCGCCGTGGGCATCGCCCAGCAGCTCAACCTGCCCACGGAACCGTTCGTGCTCGCTGTGCTGTTCGGCGCGAACATGAGCTTTGCAACCCCCATGGCCTACCAGACGAACCTGCTGGTGATGAACGCAGGCAACTACACCTTTTCGGAGTTTCTCAAGGTCGGTGTGCCGCTGACGCTGTTGATGTGGGTGACGCTCACCTGGACGCTGTCGGCGATGTACTTCTAGTCTGGCGCCCAGCGAAAGCGAATATCTGCCAGCTGATCCCGCGAATCAGCCCAGGGGTTGTCTTCGAGCGCTGCGTACCCCCGGCGCACCTCGCTGAATCCATGTGACAGGTAGAACGCCTGCGCGCCTTCGTTTCTCTGGAAGGTATACAACTCCAACCCCTCGGGAGACGCCGATTTCGCCTGGTTCAGCAGCATCGAGCCGATTCCCGCACCCTGCCAGTCCACGTGCACGTACAGGTGCTCCAGCTCTCTGCCTTCCTGCACCATGAGGCCAATCAGATCGCCGGACACCGTGTCAGCCACAACGGAAATGCTGTGTGGATCGATACGCGCAAAGAAAGTCATCTGGTCACGCAGTTCTTCGTAACGATTCTGCTCTTCGAGCCCCATGGCTCGCTGGAAAGATCTGCGCCACATCTTCACCAGCTCTATCGCGTATTCGACCTTGTAGGGGATGAGTTCAACGTTCTGACTGACGCCACCTGCCCGGAGCAATTTCAGCTGCGCTGCATCGTATCGGGGCAACCGCCCGTCGATGTCGTACCACGTTGCTTTGTGCTCAACGTAGATGTGCTTGTCTGGTCTAACGCTGATGTCGCCATCAAGAAGTCCCGCAGGGATCTCGATGAGCGGCCCCGTGCCATCCGGGTCCGGCACCGGCGAACCGCACACAGAACAGAAGCACGACCTGTAAGCCGGCGCGCTATGCAGAACCGGCGCCTCGAACGCGCGAATGGCTTGCCTGCCGGAGCACCAGCGAAAGCCAGTTCGTTCTGCGGCAACCGCTGCGAAGAACGCTGATCCGCTGACTTTTCTGCAACGACTGCAGTGACACAGCTCGAAAGGCCCGCAGAGGCTATCGATCTCGAATCTGACAGTTCCACACAGGCACTGGCCAGGGACCGTATTGCGCTTGAGATCCTCCGTCATCTCGACTTATCTCCCGTAGTTCGCCGCAAGAAGCACGCCGAGTTCACCCGGGTCGTTCGCCAGGTAGTCTGCGCCTGCAGCCCAGAGCTCCTCTCGCGACCCATATCCATACAGCACGCCAATGGTCACCAGCGCGTTGGCCTTGCCGCCATCGATGTCGTAGCGGCGGTCTCCAACCATGATCGACGGCTGCGTCAACCCAACCACCGATCTCGCATGCGCGAGCAGCGCCTGCTTGTCCGAGAGGTTGCCGTGCAGATCCGGCCCGAACACATCTTTGAAGTACCCGCGCAAGCCGAAATGCTGCAGAATTTTCTCGGCAAACACCTGAGGTTTGCTGGTTGCGACGTAGAGGGGAACGTCGTTCGCACACAAGTTTTGCAGAAGCACATCTATGCCGTCGTAGGGTCGATTCTCCAGCCAGCCTTGCTCACCGAATCGCTCTCGGTAGAGCTGTACCGCTGTATGGGCATCCGCCCTGCCCACGAGTTTCTCAAAGCTCTGCAGCAACGGCGGCCCGATGCACCACAGAATATCGTCCTCAGCAGGCACCGCTCGACCAAGCGCGCTCAGCGCGTACTGGATACACCTGGTGATCCCTTCTCTGGGGTCGGTCAGCGTCCCGTCCAGGTCGAAGTAGATAGGCATGCCGAAGTTCCTGATCCAAAGGCACAGGTTACTACGACACCTACCCTCAACGGGCCAGACGTCAGACGGGCAATATCAGCACCCGTCGCAACGTCCGCATGCCTTCCACACCATCTCCCCGGCGGTGAAGATGGATACGGTTGTTGAATATCAGAAGATCACCCACACGCCAGCGATGTTCCGCAACGCAACGTACGCTCGCTTCCGTCAACGCATCGAGTGCGCGAGCGCTGTCCGCTTCGCTCAAGTGCTCCAGCCGCCAGGCATGCTCTCCAAGCGCCACATACCGCTTGCCGGTGGGTGCGTCTGTTGCAACAACCTGGTGCAGCACACCGGGTGGCGCCGTTTCCCGAAGCATCACTGCCCTCACCAAACTGCCAAGCCGCCAGCGTGCGGTGAGTGCCTGCCAACGGTCGCTGCGGACAGGTGTTGTGGGCTTTGCCGGCTCGATATGGGCAAACCGTGTCTGCCGCGAACGCGCGACATGGTGGAAAGCGCGCCAGAACTCGATCTCACGAACCCGAGCCTCGGGCAACGCCGCGAATCCAGCCGCAACGTCAGCGAGCTCGGTGGAGGCGCATTCCGGCCCGGCTTCCAGCGCGTAGAGCGCGGTGTACTGTGCCGGCGTCTGCGCCCAGGACGTATCGCAATGCCAGATACGGTTGTACGGGTTGATGCGCGCATCGCTCTCCAGGCGCAGCTCCGGAAGATAGCTCCAACCACCGCAGTCGCGAGTTCTACCAAACAGTGGCCCCAACGCGGCACAGATGCGCAGCTGATGGCGCGGGTGCGGCGGCACCTCGCGTATGACGATCGCATGGCGTTGGGCAAGAAGCGCCGGCAACGCTTCGCGGCTCTGCCGTTGCCGATGCCAGTCAGGGAAGTCGATCTCGTGCAGCACAGGATGACATGAAGCTGTAGACGCCGGAGAGCATCGCACTAACCGCGCTTGCGTAGAAGCTGTCAGTACGGCGACGTCAGCCGGCGCGCTTCACGCGACAGCCAATGTCGGGCCTTTCCCGAACGTGTTCATCTCTGTGTTGCGCAGACTGGCGATGCTTGGCCCGCTTCACCAGCAGGTTACGCCGTTCGATGGCGATGAGACGGGATTCGCTGCGATTGATCACGGTACTACTCGATCCGGTTCGCGGAGACCTTACAGTTTACCGATGCGGCTCCGGATCTATGAGAGCAGTATCGCAAAACACCACGCCAGATCACCTGTCAGGCGCGTTGTGGCGCCTCGTCGCTGGTGACCCCGGGCTGCAGATGCTCGGCGAAATGCCTGCAGGCATCGGTGGTGGTGAAGATGCCCGCAAGCCGACCGTGAGATGTAATCAGCGCAGCGCCGATGTGCTGCTTCGCCATGTACGCGAGCACCTCGGCGAGCGGGGTTTCCAGGTCCGCAGAGAAACCATGCTCCACGTAGGCGTCTTCCACCGTGAGACCTACCGGGTCCGGCGAGCCGAGCTCAGGACCGAGCAGCAGCTTGAGATCGCGGTCGGTAACGATGCCCTTGAGATCATGGCCCTGCATCACCGGCAGGTGTCGGATACGATGCTCCAGCATCATCTTTCGCGCCTGCAGCAGCGGCGCGTCGATCTGGATGGAATAGGGAAACGGCTTCATCACCGTTTTGATCGGAACGGGCTTCATACGCGCATTGTTGCCGCGCACGCACATTCCACCACCGTGGAATGTGCGTAGCGGCAAGAGCCTGCGTCAGGCGGAGACCACCACCTCGCGCGCCAGGGAGCGGCCCTTGTCCGCGGCCTCAAGGAACTCCGGTACCTGATCGAAGTTCAGGTAGTTGTATATCTCGGGCGCCATGGAATCGATCTTCGTGGCGTACTCGAGATACTCCGCAGGCGTAGGCAGCCGACCGAGGATCGCCGCTATCGCGGCGAGTTCGGCTGACGCCAGGAACACATCCGCACCCTGCCCCAAGCGGTTCGGGAAGTTCCGCGTGGAGGTGGATACGGCTGTGGAGTTGGCGGCGATGCGCGCCTGGTTGCCCATGCAGAGGCTGCAGCCCGGCATCTCCGTGCGGGCACCGGCCTGCGCGTAGATGTTGAAGTAGCCCTCCTCCATGAGCTGCTGCTCGTCCATGCGCGTAGGCGGCGCAATCCACAAGCGTGTGGGAATCGCCTCGCCTGCCGCCTGCAGCAGCTTGCCGGCGGCGCGGAAGTGGCCGATATTGGTCATGCATGAGCCGATGAACACCTCATCGATCTTCGTGTTGGCAACCTCGGAAAGCGGCTTCACGTCATCGGGATCGTTCGGGCAGGCCAGCAGCGGCTCGGTGATCTCCGACATGTTGATCTCGATCACCTCGGCGTACTCGGCGTTGTCGTCGGCACGCAGCAGGCTTGGATTTTCCAGCCACGCCTCCATGGCCTGGGCACGACGCTCGAGCGTGCGCACATCGCCGTAACCGTTGCCGATCATCCAGCGCAGCATGACGATGTTGGAGCGCAGGTATTCGGCAACCGAGGCTTCCGAGAGATCGATCGTACAACCGCCGGCGGAGCGCTCAGCGCTGGCATCAGACAGCTCGAAGGCCTGCTCCACGGTGAGATCCGGCAAACCCTGGATCTCCAGGATACGGCCGTTGTACACGTTCTTCTTGCCCTTCTTCTCCACCGTCAGCAAACCGCGCTGGATCGCTGCATAGGGAATAGCGTTGACAAGATCACGCAAGGTAATGCCTGGCTGCATCTCGCCGGTGAAACGCACGAGCACCGACTCCGGCATGTCGAGCGGAATGACGCCGAGCGCCGCACCGAACGCCACCAGGCCTGAACCCGCCGGGAACGAGATGCCCAGAGGGAAACGGGTGTGCGAATCGCCGCCGGTACCCACCTGGTCGGGCAGCAGCATGCGGTTCAGCCAGCTGTGGATGATGCCGTCGCCGGGGCGCAGCGAAACACCACCACGGTTCTTGATGAAGTCTGGCAGGGTGTGCTGCGTCTCGATGTCTACCGGCTTCGGATACGCTGCCGTGTGGCAGAAGCTCTGCATCACCAGGTCTGCCGAGAAGCCGAGACAGGCGAGTTCCTTGAGCTCATCGCGAGTCATGGGGCCCGTAGTGTCCTGAGAACCAACCGTACCCATACGCGGCTCGCAGTAGGTGCCGGGGCGCACGCCCTGACCTTCCGGCAGACCGCAGGCGCGGCCGACGATCTTCTGCGCCAGGGTGAAGCCCTTGCCGCTGTCCTGTGGGTCCACCGGACGGCGGAACACATCCGTCGGTCCGAGTCCCAGCGCTTCGCGGGCCCGCTCGGTGAGGCTGCGGCCGATGATCAGCGGGATACGCCCGCCAGCCTTCACCTCGTCGAGGATCACATCGGTCTTGAGGCTGAACTCGGAAATGACTTCGCCAGCATCGTTCTCGATGACCCCGTCGTGAGGCTTGACGACGATCACGTCGCCCATAGCGATGTTGTCCACGGGGCACTCAATGGGCAGCGCGCCTGAGTCTTCCACCGTGTTGAAGAAGATCGGTGCAATTTTACCGCCAAGCACCACGCCACCCTGGCGCTTGTTCGGCACGCACGGAATGTCGTCGCCCATGTGCCAGAGCACAGAGTTCGTGGCGCTCTTGCGCGATGAGCCGGTTCCAACCACGTCGCCCACATAGGCTACCGGGTTGCCGGAGTTTTTCAGCGCCTCGATCTGATCGATGGCATTGGTGATGCCTTCACGCGGGTTCTTGAGCATGGCGAGCGCGTGCAGCGGTATGTCGGGCCGCGACCAGGCGTCCTGCGCCGGCGACAGATCGTCGGTGTTGGTCTCACCTGCCACCTTGAACACCGTCATACGGATCTCGCGCGGCACGTCATCGCGGCGCGTAAACCACTCGGCATCCGCCCAGGACTGCATAACCGCTTGTGCGTGGGCATTGCCGGCCTTGGCCTTCTCGGCCACGTCGTGAAAGGCATCGAACATCAGCAAGGTGCCTTTGAGCTGCTCCGCTGCCAGCGCGCCAAGCGCATCGTCATCGAGCAGTTCCACCAGCGGCAGGATGTTGTAGCCACCGAGCATGGTGCCGAGGATCTCCACCGCACGTGCGGCATCGATGAGCGGCGAAGAAGCCGCGCCCTTGGCCACATCGGCCAGGAATGCCGCTTTCACGTAGGCAGCGTCGTCCACCCCCGGCGGTACACGCTCGGTCAGCAGGTTCATCAGAAACGCTTCCTCGCCTTTCGGCGGGTTCTTCAGCAGCTCGATGAGCTGGGTGACCTGCTCCGCGTCGAGGGGCTTCGGCGGAATTCCCTGGGCAGCGCGCTCCGCTGCATGGGCACGATAGGCTTCAAGCATGGCAGTTCTCATGGTGGCTCAATGGATCTGAAAGCACGATAGCAGAGGTATAGCCATGCGTATAATGGATATTATTGATGCTTAATATAGAATTCATGCATGCAAGACCTATCCAATATCCGCTCTCTGCTGGCTGTCGCCGACGCCGGTGCCATCACCGAGGCCGCCAGCCGCCTGGGCCTCACCCAACCTGCGCTCACCCGACGGCTGCAGCAGCTCGAAGCCGAGTTTGGTGCCACCCTGCTGCAGCGCGGGCGCAATGGCGCCACCCTCACCGAGGTCGGCCGCATGGTGGCCGATGAAGGGCGATTGCTCGTGGAACGCTACGCACGCATCCGCCAGCAGGTGTCGCGCCACACCTCCGCCACCGCCGGCACCATTCGCCTGGGCGGCGGCGCAACGGCGGTGTCGTTCCTCCTGCCGGATGCCATCGCAGCATTCCAGCAGGCGTTTCCCGGTGTGCACTTCCAGGTGAAGGAGGCGAGTTCCGCCGACGTGGCGGAAGACGTTGCCAGCGGCCGTCTGGAGCTCGGGCTAGTTACGCTTCCCGTACGCAAGGTAGGGCTCGACATCACCCCGCTGATGATTGACGACATCGTGCTCATCGCTGCCGCGGACCATCCGCTGGCCAAACAAAAACGCACACCCATCGAGGCGCTGGACGGTGAGAACTTCGTGGGTTTCGAGGGCGGCAGTGCTATCCGCCAGATCGTCGACGACGAGTTGCGCCGAGCAGGCGTTGAGATCAACGTGGTGATGGAACTGCGTTCCATTCCCGCCATCCTGCGCATGGTGGCGACCACCAAGAACCTGGCCTTCGTCAGCCGGCTAGGGGTGGCCGGGCAGAGCCTCGTGAGGGAGGTGCCGGTGCAACGCCTCGCCATTGCGCGGGAACTGGCGCTCGTGCAACGGCAATCCACCCAGCTTTCGCCCGCGGCGGCCAACTTCCGCACACGCCTCCTGGAGGCGTGAGCTACTTCGGCACGTACCAGATCGGTGAAGAGTAAGCGCGATCCTGAGTTCAGCAGCCGGAATTTCGTATGGATGGCGCCTTTTTCCTCACGGAAATCATCGAGTTGTTGGACCAGCCGGGTATCGACTACGCCATCAAGGTGCCGTTCTGGCAGCGGTTGGAGCTACAAAGCGGGAACGCGTGGTCATCTATCGCAAGCGTGTATTCCATGAAACCCGCAACAACTTGCTGATTCCGGACGGCACCAACTGGAAGGCCACCTTCATGATCGAGTACGGCGACGTCGATGAGCGGCGCAAAGCGCTGGCGCGCCTCGCCGGCGTCGAGCACAGGGTGTGGGTGCAGGTTGGCGAGCAGGAGCGCGTGTTCGCCATCGCCAACGAAGATCCGAACCGCTCCACGGAGGACAAGACCTCCGCCGTGCACTTCCTGCGCTTCGAGCTCGACGCAGCGTCGGTTGCATTGCTGAAGGCGGGCGCCGCCTTGCAGTTCGGCATCGACTATCACGGCTTCGAGCAGATTCCAGCAGCATCGGAAGACACCCGCGAAGCCCTCGCTGCCGATCTCGCTTAGGCACCCACAGCTGTGCACCTGAAAGGGTCCTGACGTACATGCGCACGTGCAGCTGTCTGTGGATGACCCCTATCCAAAGCGTGCAGAGTGGACGGCGTACCTGCGCAATGGTTCGGCCCCATGCCACACGGCGCCCCCTATCCCTACGTGCGTCACCGGCCGGAGCTTACCCTCCTCTACGAGGTGATGGACCATCACCTCCCCGAGTTTCTCGATCACATCCGAGACAGCGACCCAGGCTTACAGAAGGGATCGATCCTCACGGAACCAGCGCCGCAACGAATACTTCGGCCGGGCGGTGAATAGGTGGGTTATTCTGCCTATGCTCCCAAGATGTCGCTCGTTCCAGGTGGTGTCCGGATCATCGTCCTCACGGTCCGTACCGAAAAGCTTCCACCGCTGGCAGGAATGATCGAAGCACGAGCCAGCGATCGGACGCCCCGGAACCACGTCACTTTCGCACAGCATTACAGGCTCCCGGCGCACCGGCACGACAGCACCGACATTGCAGACTCACCAACCTGCACTCCGGCGGCTCCGCTCCCCCATGCCCAACGTCGCTCCCTACCCCTACGTTCGCCATCGCCCCGAGCACACCCTCCTCTACGAGGTGATCGACCACCACCTGCCGGAGTTCTCCGGACATCTGCGTTCGCAGGACAATCCCCCACCCGCTTTCGTGCTCCGCGAGTTCCACGAGTACCTGCGCTGCGGACGCCTCGAGCACGGGTTCGTCCGCGTGAAGTGCACCGACTGCAAGAACGAACTCCTCGTCGCCTTCTCCTGCAAACGCCGCGGGTTCTGCCCCTCTTGCGGCGCCCGCCGTATGACCGACACCGCCGCGCATCTGGTGGACCATGTGCTGCCGTCCATCCCCATCCGCCAGTGGGTGCTTTCCTTCCCTTGGCCACTGCGTCTGCTCTACGCAGCGCGCCCGCAAGCCCTCTCCCGCACGCTGCAGATCGTCCTGCGCGCCATCGACACCCACTTGGTCCGCAAAGCAGGCTTGCGTAAAAGTCAGCATGCGTGCTCCGGCGCCGTGACCTTCATCCAGCGCTTCGGCTCGGCGCTCAATCTCAACGTGCACCTGCACATGCTCATCCCCGACGGGGTCTACGTCCTCCAACACGGCAAGCCCCGCTTCCACCGTACCACCGCACCCGCCATCGAGGAGATGCAGCATCTGATGGACCGCATCATCCAGCGCATCACCCGACAGCTTCTGCGCGACGGCCTGCTCATCGAGGACGTCGATCAGCCCTACCTCGACCTTACCCTCGACGGAGGCCTCGATCAGCTCTCCGCCGCCTCTGTGCAGTACCGCATCGCCACCGGCCCCCACGCCGGCCGCAAGACCCTCACCCTGAGGCAACCGGGAATGGAGTCTACCGCTCCCTCACCGAAGCCCTTCACCGTCGCCCGCGACGGCTTCTCCCTCAACGCCGCCGTCTCCTGTCAGCCCCATGAACGCCACAAACTCGAGCGCCTCTGCCGCTATGTCGCCAGACCTCCCCTCGCCATCGACCGCCTTTCCGTCGCCGACGACGGCAAGCTCTGCTACGCACTGAAGCATCTATACGCCACAGGCATCACCCACTTCCTCTTCGAGCCCCTCGACCTCCTCGCCCGGCTCGCCGCTCTCGTGCCCAGACCGCGCGCGAACCTCACCCGCTATCACGGCGTCTTCGCACCCAACAGCCGTTTCCGGAAACAGATCGTTCCGCGCCGTGCCGCGCCCTCAACCTCGTGTACAGATCAGAAGACACCGCAAGTCGATTCGCCGCCTCCCGCCAGGTCCCACGGAATGACCTGGGCGGAACGGCTCAAGCGCACGTTCGAGATCGAAGTCACCACCTGCGTCCTCTGCGGCGGGCGCCTGCGCGTCATCGCCGACATCACCCAGCCGCAGCTCATCGACAAGATTCTCCAGCACATCAAGACGAGTCGGGCTCCGCCAGCCAAAGCACCCACAAAACAGAACACCGCCCCATCTCCCCGATCGGTCGCTTCCTGAAACCGATTTCCGGCCCCTCTAGCCTGTTCAAACACCCCGTGGGCCAACAGCCATCGGCGCCGCCTGACAACACCCGCCCCGCGCGTCAGCGAAAACAACACCCCCTATACTCCGGCTCCTCTCATCACGCCTGGGCTACCCGCACCGCCATTTCTTTACCTCTGAACTTCAGCCGATATAGCGGTTATCCTTCCTATCCGTCATCATCGAAGCGAATGCGTTGGG
>JAUIED010000156.1 GCA_030428905.1 Gammaproteobacteria bacterium | reverse complement strand
CATCGAAACGCTGCCTGAAGACGGCGAGAATGCATCTCTGACTGAAAAAACACCGTGGGCTGGTACGTTCCCGCACGCCGGCGAATTCAGCTCAAACGGTTGGGGTAACGTCACCATCGACGGTGCCGGCCACGGCACTTACGACAGCACATACGATCGTAGCGCACTCGGCACACTCGCTCTGCAGGGCGACACGCGCACCGGCTACACCGGAGTGTGAGCCGAACCCGCCATCGGCAGGGAAGGCGTGCTGGAGAACATTCGAATCAGCGACGATGGCCGGCAGATTTCCGGTACCTGGCGCACGACCACAGCAGGTGCAGGCCGCCAGCACAGCTCAGGTCGATTTACTTTCACTCGGCGTTAAGGGACGACATTGCTTTCGAGCAGCCTGACCAGCATAGCTCTGGCGTCATCGGGCGCGGTCGCCGCCGGCTTGGCACCAGCCAAACGGTCGATCAGCGCCGCATAACGCCACCAGCGCCCGGTAAGCTGTCGACGCATGTCCAACGTGAGCAATGTCTGAGCGTCATCGTAGCGCCCAAGCGACAATGCGCGAAGAAAGTCGAGCCAGCGGTGCGGCAGGCAGGAGCGCGGTGGGACGCTATCCAAACGCGACAGCCAGGCCTTCGGTGAGATGTGGGGCATTGCCATTGCAGCGGCCTGCAGCAGCGCCTCGGCTCTGAATTCGCGAGGCACACGCGCGCAGTCTGGATCGGTCAGGCGCTGCCATTGCTGCGCGTATCTGCCCGTCTGAAATCGGGCCTCGCGAGCGTCCGCGGCACTGCGCAGCGCATAGTTTCTTCCCAGCGCCCGGACCTCGCGAGGTGCCGCGCCCAACATTCCCAGAACATCGACCGGCGCCTGGCGAAGATCTTGTATCTCGGTGCCGCGTTGACCCAGATAGCGCGCACGGGCCGCCCCGTAGGGCATTCGGGGATGGAAATCCGAATGGGGTGGAACGCCGTAGCTGGCAAACATCGGCGCCAGCACCTCGGCATTACCCAGGTATCGATGCTGTATGTCTGCAAGCCCGTCCACACCGACGTGGGCTAGTGCGCTGCGCATCGGCGGTGCCGCAAACATCGAGTCGGCCAATGCCGGCAGTGGCTGCTGGGAGGCAATAATAGCCAGATCCGTATCGTTGAGGGCATACAGCGCATAATGCGGGAAGGCATCTCCCAGGCCAGCGGCCACCATCGCCAGCAGTTCAGGTGAAAAGCTGTACAGGTGCACCCACTGCACGAGCAGGCCACCGGGCCGCAAACTGCGTGCAGCAACCTGGTAGTGCTCGGCAGAGAACAATCCGGCAACGCCGCTGATCCAGGGATTGCTCGGCTCCGAGATGATGACATCGAAGCCCTGCGCATCGCGGGACAGTACAGACCGCGCATCGTCTATGAGAATGCGGCTGCGGGGATCGTCAAAAGCACGGCGGTTCCAACCAGCGAACCAACGGGCTCCTTCCACCATCGCCGCTTCGATCTCTACGGTCACTACCTCACGCACCTCAGGAGATCGCAATACGACATCCGTAGTCATGCCTGAACCGAGGCCGATTACGGCAACCCGAGCCGGCTGCGCGTGCAGCGCCAGCGGCAGAGCGGCCAGCAGCGTCATGGTCGGTTCGTCTTTGCTCGGCCGGCCATCACGCACCGCGGCATCCACCTTGCCGTTCGTCAGTATGGCGGTAAACGCACCGTTGCGAACCACATCCACCGATGCCGTCTTGCCATCGCGGTGAAACAACAACTCCCGACCCTCGTCGATTTCACCGCGCAGATAGACTCCGGATGCCATGCGCAGAGGATCAAACCGCGCCAACCCGCCAAGCAGCAGACAGGCCACCACACCGCACATTCCACCCAGCGTGCGCCACGATACGCTCCATCCCAGCAACCACATGCCGAGCGATACGTCGACCACAGCGCCAACAAAGACGACGTTCTTCAAGCCCACAACGGGAAGCAACAGATGCACCGCCGCGAGCACGCCAAGCAGTCCGCCGAGCGTGTTCGCGCCATACAGGTGCCCCAACGCGCCTTCGCCAGCGCCGCGACCGAGCGCCAGGTGGCTGACGAGCGGCAATGTCATACCCGCCATCACAGTAGCAGGCAGCATAATCGCGAACGCAATGGCGTGGCTTACCAGGTTGAACTGTACATAGCCCGCTTCGCTGCGCGGCAGCAACTCAACAGCAGCCGCCATCCAGTCGAACGTGTTGTTATAGAGCAGCAGGGTCGATACCGCCGCCAGCCCCATGACGATCTGCACGCAGGCGAGGACGGCTTGCGGATCGCGAAATCCAAGGATGCGACGGCGCACCCACCAACCGCCCAAAGCCAATCCGGCGATGAAGGCGCTGAGCATCAGTTCAAACGCATGCACCGTGCTGCCCAGCACCAGGTTGAGCATGCGAATCCAGGCAATTTCATAGAGAAACGACGCAAAACCCGTGCCCGCCGCTACCACGACCAACGGCAGGTGCGCCATGCGCAAGCGAGCGGGTGCTGTTGTAGACCGCTTCGGCACTTCATCGGCGGCGAAGCGCCAGCAGCAGAGCGCAACGACCAGGTTGATCCCCGCGGCCAGCAGCAGGGTGCCCGGCAGACCGAGCTGCGGTACCAGAACAAACCCGCTGAGCAACACGCCGATGGCGGCACCGAGGCTGTTGACGAAGTACACGCTCGCTACGCCTTGGCCATCGGCGTTGCGAGGTTGGTACACCCGCACCATCAACGGAAAGGTAGCGCCCACCAGCATCGCCTGCGGCAGCACCAGGATGACGGCGATCACACCCTCCAGCAGTGACAGCAACTCCGAGCTGCCCAGCCCCGGCGCCACGTCCTGCAGAAGCCACGTTTGCGCGAGCACAAAAAGCGGATGAAAGAGCGCGGCAGCAACGCCGATCCCCGCTTCCACCAGCGCATAGGCTCTCCACGGCGAGGTGATGCGATGCATCAACTGGCCTGCCAGATGCGCACCCGCTGCCAGCCCAGCCATGAAGACGATCAGCACGAACGCCTGGGCCGGCGCCGCATGCCCGAGCAGGAGGCTGAGGTACTTTGCCCACAGCGACTCGTATGCGAGCCCCGCCGCACCGGACGCTGCAAAGGCGATGAGCAGTAAGCGCTGTCGCAAAGGCCTCTCCCAGATGTCTTCCAGCCTAGCAGCCGGAGGGTGTGCAGACCCTAGTACATGCGCCCTATTGTCGGGCACCGGCCGGACGCATAGGTTCAATGTCAGTCGAAGAGGGACGAAGCATGCAGCACTCACAATACGGACGGCGCACACTGGTGTGGACGGCGTTGGCCTGTCTGGTCTGGGCCATGCTGCTCAGCGGTTGCGGCAGCAGCCTGTCACGTTCGGGCGGCAGCCTCGTGGCGGACGCCTGCAAGAGCAACACCAACGCCCCCGACGAAGCCTGCGAGTGCATCGGTCGCCAGGCAGATGCTGAGCTTTCCGAGCCTGCGGCCGTCTGGCTCGCCACCGCCATGCGCGGAGAAACGGAAAAAGCTCTGGAACTCAAAGAGGCAGTGCCGTGGACCGAACTCGTGGAGGCCAGCATGTTCATGATGAAGGCCGGACAGAACTGCGCTCTGGACGCAGAAGCCATGCCGACGATTGAGTAGCGATTGAGTAGCATAGGCGCATGCCATCGCTGTCAGCCATCGTCGTAGATGATCACCCGATCTTTCGGGAAGGCATGGTGCGCCTCATCAGTACGCGTTTCGATGCCGAGGTGCAGGAAGCCGGAGACATGGCAGAACTGCTGACTTTGCTGGCCGAGCAGGATTCACCGGACCTGCTGCTGCTCGACGTGCTGTTTCCCGGATTCGAGGTGGAGTCCCATCTGAAAACCCTGCGCCAGCGCCTGCCTATGACAGCCATCGTCACCGTTTCGATGATCGAAGACGGGCAGCTCATCGACGCCATCATGGCAGATGGCGTAAACGGCTTCGTCGCCAAGTCCATGCCGCCGGATTGCATACTCGAGGCGCTGCAGCAGGTGCTGGATGGGCGTATCGTCGAGTTGCGCCCGCAGGTGGAGTCGCTGCCCGCTCCTCCAGGACAGGCATTGCTGGAGCAGCTCTCGCCTCGGCAGATGGAGGTGCTGCAGTATCTCTGCGCCGGCCAGTCGAACAAGGAGATTGCCCGCTCGCTCGGCCTGTCTCCATTCACCGTGCGCATCCATGTTTCTGCGCTCCTGCGCACACTCGGTGTGGGCAGCCGCACGGCCGCAGCCGCGATCGGCGCTCAAAACGGCGTCAAACCTCCCGGGTAGCGAGCTGCAGCAATAGCGATCGCAGCCGCACCGGACGAACCGGTTTGTGCAGCAGCGCGATACCTGCCTCATCGGCGGCGTGTTTGAGCTCAAGCGTGGAGTTGCCGCTGATCAGCACCGGCAGAACGCCAGGTATCTCCGAACGCGCTGCAACGAGCCGCAGCAGACCATCGTCGCCGGCCAGCTCGTAGTCACTGAGCACCACATCCACCTCAGGCAAGGTTGCTGGGAAAGCCGACTCGGCCACCACATCACACCCCCAGCCCGACAACAGATCCGCAGTGGCATCGAGCACCTCCCGGTCGTCGTCGACGACGAGCACGCGGGTACCGTCAAGCGGGTCTTCGCGCGCCTCCACGCTGGGTTCGATGAGTGACACCGGCGCAGCTTTCGCAGCGGCGATATCGCTGACGCGAAACCGCGTGCCCTTACCAGGTAACGAGTGCAGCGATACCTGAAGCCCGAGCATACGCGACAGCCGGCTGACGATGGCGAGCCCAAGGCCCAGGCCACCCGCGCCTGTCCGGCGGTTGCCGTCGAGCTTTACGAACTCCTGAAAGATGCGCTGTTGATCCTCAGGCGCGATGCCCGGACCATTGTCGAGCACATCCACCATCCAGCCGTCACCTGACCGACGGGCGCCGACAACCACCCTGCGTCCCGGCGCATAGCGTACGGCGTTGGCCACCAGGTTTTGCAGCAAACGGCGGAACAGCAGCGGATCGCTGCGAACCTCAGCGGCGGTGTGGACAAATGTCAGACGCACCGCATTTTCTGCGGCAATCGGCGAGAAGTCCTTGCGAAGCTGCTCAAACATCTCCGCCAGCCGGAAATCGACGGGCCGGACCCGCGTGCTGCCCGCGTCGAGCACAGTGACATCCAGCAGGCTGTCGAAGAGATTCGAGAGCATGCCGAGGGACTCCCGCATGCGATTGATCACATGATCCGTGCGAGTATCGGTGTTTCGACCGGACAACGACTCGACAAAAAGACCGATCGCGTGCAAAGGCTGACGCAAGTCGTGGCTTGCTTGCGCGAGAAAGCGTGATTTGGCGAGATTCGCCTCCTCCGCTTCACGTCGCGCAGACTCGAGATCCCGAGCCCGGTCGGTGAGCTCCAGCAGCAGCCGGTCGCGTTCGTGCTGCAGGCGGATGGTGCGCAGAGAAAACCGCGACAACATCCGCGCCAGCCGCATGATCACCAGGGTGTAGAGGATCAGCAGCACAGGCTCGATCCAGCGGCCGTCCATGGCGTAGCGCACTGCCAGCAGCGGCACCGCAAAACCCATGGAACCGTAGCAGGCAGCAAGATGCACATGCTGGGTACCAACCGCTGCCAGCGACATACCGCCCATCACGAATACGAGGAATAGCTGCAGCTCCGGTGCATCAGATGCAAACAGCACGAATCCGGCGGCTGCCCAGCAGCAACCCACCAGCCAGGCGCTCACCGTAAAATAACGAAGCAGCGCACGTATCTTTCGGTCATCCACCCCATCGAGACGGTTCAGCGTCCAGAAGCTTGCGAAGATCGCCTGCGCCAGCAGAACCGAGGACAGTGCCGCACCCCAGATAATGGCGCGCATCCAGCCCACCGCTTCGCCAAGCACCCAAACCAACAACCAGATGACAAACCAGTGTCCAAAGGTGGCCACCGTCCAACGCGCACCATCCAGCAGCAGCTCCAGGCCCCGCCGTGCCTGATAGTCGTCTATGGAGGCGTTGCGCCGCATGTTCACGGGCCGCTCCAGTATTCTGCAGCACGCCATCCCCGGGTATCGGCAAGCGTCCTGGCCTGCATGGGATCAAGCAGCGCCGTAGCGGCCAGCTCCGCTTCAAAAAGCGACAACGCGCGTGCTTCGGCGAGCAACTCAGTCGCATCAACCGCCTGCTGTTCGCAGCGGGCAAGTGAGGCCCGTGCGAGCAGTACCGTTTCGCGGTGCTGCAACCCGTCGAGCATTGCCGGCAACGTGCCGCATACAGACACATCGCCCGCCCGCAGGCGCTGCGTGTCGGCAGCCACCTGGTAGTAACGCGCATCGCTGTCGGCGAAGATTTCCGCTGCTTCCTGCGCTTGACGCAGGGCATCGTCCGGCCGTTCAAGAAGCAACGCGTGTCGTGCCAGCAGCACCAGCGTGTCGGCATAGTCCAGGTGCAGCGCTTCCTCTCGGTAGGCACCTGCAAGTGCTTCGAGCGTTTGCTGCACACCATCGCGCTGCTCGAACAGATCAAGACGAGCCAGCTCGAAGCGGGTATGTAGCTCAAGGTACCCTTCGGGGTGGATTCTCGCGTTGACGAGTGCTTCTTCGAACGATCTGCGGGCCTCATCGAGAAGCCCCATTCGCGCCATCACCCGTCCGAGCTGGTAGGGCGCCCAGGCCACACCGATCTGATCGTTGAGACGCGCAAACTCCGGTGTCGCCTGGGCGAACACCTGCCGCGCTTCGGCCAGGCGTCCCATTTTGTACAGCGACACGCCGATGTTCTCCATCATGATCGCTGCACCTGCGTGCACACCTCTGCGTTGATAGTTTTTCAACACTTCTCGCTTGAGTTCATATCCAGCCTGCAGCTCACCGTTGAGGTCGTGCACGATGGCCCGCGCCTGCAGCGCGGAGGCGATCTCGGCTTCATTGCCAACTTCTGCCGACACGCGGCGCGCTTCGTCGTAAGCCGCAGCCGCCTCGGCAAGCCTGCCGGCAGCCTTGTGCCGATCTCCCTGTTCGCGCAACACCAGGCTGACGCCGTGCGGGTCGCGCATCTCCTCGAACAACTCCGCAGCAAGTTCGAGGCCGAGCCCTTTCGGGTCGCCATCCATGTCAGCCCGGTGTACCAGGGCGCGCGCGAGCAAACCGGAACGGCCCTGCGCCTGCGCCTTCTCCACCGCCCGCTCCGCCGCCGCAACCCCGCGCTGCCAGTTTCCGGCCTGACGCCACATGCGGGCCTCAAGCAGGTCCAGCCGCGGGTCGTCGGCAAACGCATCGTGCTGGCGTAGTGCCACAAGCGTTGCCTCGGCTTCCTTCATGCGGCTGCCGCGGTACTGCGTTTCGGCGAGCGCAAGGCCGTAGCTGATATCTTCGGGGTAGAACGCCATCAGCGCCGCATAGAGCGACTCCGCGGCCTGCCAGTCGTTCTGCAACAATCGCAACCGGGCTTCGATGCTGAGCTGCTTCTCACGGGACAACACGCCTCGCTGGTCGTAGGCCGCCTGGATCTGCTGTACGGCGCGCGCACGGTAACCAAGAAAATCCAGCGCCTCGGCGAGCGCCGCGTTGAGCATCGGGTGGTCGCTGTCCGCCGCCAGCGATTGGGAGAAGTACTCCACAGCCGCGCGCCCTTCGCCCCGGCGAAGGCTCTCGAGGCCTAGAACGTACGGGCGAGCGGCGGCCGAATCTTCGGGAATTGCCGCGATGGCTTCACTTCGTTCGCTGGCTGTGTAGGCATCGATTTCAAGCCAGGTAAAAAGCTGCAGCGCCACACGCGACGCCAGGTCTGACAGGGCGCTACTTTCCCCCCGAAGCGACGTTTGCCTCGACTCCCGTCCATCACGGCTTCGCAGATGCACCTCAACGGTCAAGCCGCCGTCGCCGTTTTGAGGGATGAGTTCGACGCGAACCTCGTGCTCCACTTCGGGAAGCGATCCGTTCATCACCAGCACATCCCGGCCGAGCAGGGTATCGCTCACATCGCCATCGAAATACAACAGCAAACGGTCCCCCGCGCCTGCGTAGGCGGCGAGGACCTGCGCGAAGCCTGGCCCCACCCACTGCAGTTCGCCGACGAGCTCGGAATGTACGCTAAGAGCCACGGTGGGCGCGCTCTGCCGCTCGCTGAGCGTCGTGTGCCATACCAGCACACCGAACACCGCCGCAAGTAGGCCCACGATGGTGATATCCATGCGCCATCGATCTGGTGCTGCATCTTCCTTGAGGCTCGAACGCAGCTCCTCGAGCGCGGTTGCCAGTTCGCCTGGTGTATCGTGCGCGGAATCTCCCATGCGCCGAGTATAACCACCACCGGCGGGGCTATCGGCGCTCCGGGATAAGACCTTTCAGGTCATCCAGCACCTTACCCACATCCGGCCCATCCTCAATGGGCAAAGACCAAGCCTGCGGGTCGTAGAGGCTGTTCTCGCCTTCTTCACCAATTTCCAGCGCCAGCAGCCGTTGCGACTGGCCCATGACTCGCTGCTCCACGAGGATACCGTGGTCGGTGAGGCACACGTTTCCAGCCAGCGGTGATCGGCTGACCGTGCAGGCGACATCGTTGACGGTTCTCTGCTCGCCGGTCGGGGTGTACTGCATGGCTTTCATGAATGCCTCCTGCAGATCTTCCACCCGCGTGCCCTGCAGACGGGACATGAGCTGCTCATAGATTGGATTGACGGTGCGCAGCACTTTGTTTTTCTGCTTTGTGTAGATGTGCTCGCCCAGAAAGATCACGTGTTTGTCGTCCTGCTTGCGGAACGGACCGATGCCGGTAGAGGTATTCCATTGCTCAAACCGTTCCCTGCCCCATGCACGCTGACAGGTGATGAACGTTCCTTTGCTCATACCGCCCACTTCATAGGTGGCGCAGTAGGCGCGCACGGGGTGCAGGCGTGTTTCCTGGGCGGAGACGGGCAACACAATCAGCACGCTAAGAGCCAACAGGATTTGCAACATTTGCATCGGACTTTCCTCGTTAGGAGTGATGGAGACCAGGGGAAAGTCTGGCTGAGCAGCAACCGAGATGAACTAGGTCAGATGCCATAGCACATGCGTGCTAGTGCCTGTGGGCGCAGGATTCGCTAGCGTCGGTCCATGAACAGAATCCTGCTCGCGACGCTGATACTCCTGGCCTTCGGTACAACCGGCGCCTATGCAACCGGCTCGGAAGGCACGGTATCCCTGCCACCGTTGCTCTTGATCTACGACTCATCCAACTCGATGTGGGGCACGTTGCCCGACGGCTCGCGCAAATACGAAGCGGGCCGCCGCGCCATCGCTGCCGCGCTCGCCTCCACACCGCCGGAACGTCTGGTGGCACTGCGTGCTTACGGACACAGACACGCCGAACGGTGTGACGACATCGAACTGCTGTTACCGCTGGAACGTGCTGCCGTGCAGTCCGGGCGGATCGAGCAGCGCATCACCGCACTGCGCCCGACCGGCAAAACGCCCATAACGCGCAGCCTCACACTGGGCCTTGATGATCTGCCGCAGCAGCGCGGCGAGATTCTCTTGATCACCGATGGCGTGGAGACCTGTGACGCAGACCCCTGTACGCTGATCGAGCGCTGGCGCGCCCGGGGTATTGATGTGCGGGTGCACGTCGTGGGCGTCGGTCTGGAGCACCACCAGCGCCAGGCCATGCAGTGCCTCACTGACACAAGCGGCGGAATCTATCGCGATGCAGATTCCGAGGAATCCTTTTCAGCGGCCATCACCGAGATCAGCCGCGGCGCGCCGCAACCGGTGCCGCAGCCAAACGCATACGCGGTAGTCCTCGACAGTGTCGATATGGCAGGCGAACCGATCCGCGCCCTGGGAATGGTACGTAATGTCGACGGCAACTCATCCTGGCCCATCCGCAGCGACGGCAGAACACCGCTGCCGGGCCCCGGCCGCTACATCGCCAGCGTCGGTGCACGGCTGGCGAACACAGAGCCCTACGCACCCACCGAGGTTCCTTTCACCATAGATGCACCGGGCGAACAGCGCCTGCGCGTTGCCGTGCGCAGGCCCGCTTCGCTGAGCGCGACGTTTACCAAAGCCGGCGAGCCACACCCAGGCGCGCTGGTCACCGCATGGTCGGGAGCAGAGCAAGCGTTTCAGTTCCGGCCGGCCGATCGGCCGTTCGCGGCCCCAGGCGCATACCGCTTCACCACCGAGCTGGATGCGGACAACACGCTGGAACTCAGCGCCACGCTCGTCGAAGGCGAGCACACCGAGATT
>JAUIED010000155.1 GCA_030428905.1 Gammaproteobacteria bacterium | reverse complement strand
CGTAATGGACGTCGCGCTTGGCGAGCATGTCGTAGGTGGCTTCGTCCATCAGGTCCGCGCAGACGTAGTCGTGGTCGGCCTCATCGGTGAACGTGGTCGGGAAGTGCAGGAGTTCGTGGTTGATAACATTGGTGACAGCCTTGCTCACTGCGCCGTGGTCGCATCCCCGGCAGACGACTCTCCGGCGCTGCGATTGAGAGGTGCGTGGCTTGCCACTGAACTTGCCGAAAGCTATCGCAGCCAAGGTAAAAACGTACTGCTTCTTATGGACTCCCTCACGCGCTGTGCCCAGGCGCAGCGAGAGATTGGACTTGCATTGGGTGAGCCCGGCACGACAAAGGGTTACCCTCCTAGCGCGTTTGCGCTGCTTCCCCGCCTTGTAGAACGTGCAGGCGCGACGGTAGACGGCAGTATCACGGCGTTCTACACGGTTCTCATGGAGGAGGACGACCTGCAGGATCCTGTGGTCGACTCCGCCCGCTCCATTCTCGATGGACACATCGTGCTGGATCGCGCGCTCGCTGATGCCGGGGTGTACCCGGCAATTCAGGTGTCGTCTTCGGTTTCCAGGGTCATGAACCGTCTGTGCAGCGATAAGGAAGCTGAACAGGCGCGGGAGTTCAAAGCGCTCTGGTCGCGCTATCGCGAGCAACAGGACCTGATCAACGTTGGTGCCTACCAGACCGGTACCGATGTCGTCCTGGACCGGGCAGTCAAGCTGCACGCCGCCCAGGAACAATTTGTCAGACAAGAAGAGTCCCGGGCCGTCAGCCTGAGTGAGGCACGGGCGGCGCTGCATTCGCTGCTGGGGCCTGCAGCACCGCAGAAGATCGCCGATGACCAAGAATCGCTCTGAAACCTACGCGATGTTGCTTCGCGTGCTGCGCGCGCGTGAGCGCCGCGTACAGACTGACTTGGCGCGCCACCGCCAGCAACTTGCACAGCGCCAGGACGAGGAGCACGACGCAGACGCGCTCAGCAAGGCCTACGATCCCGCACGCTTTCGCGGCCAGGCAATCTCCGCAGCCGCGTTACGTACCAATCAGCGCTTTCAGGAGCGTGTGGCGATGCTCAAATCCGCTCGTGTGGTCGAACGCCAGAATGCTGAACGGGCGTTAGCCCACACCCAGAACAGATGGCAGGCGATCAATGTCAGCAAGCAGATGATGACGAAAGCACATGACCGTGCTCGGCAGCAGGAAAAGCAAACGCAGATGCAGAAAGTGAGACGCAGCACCCAGTCTCGTACCCGGCGCGGTCCTGGAGCATGGTCTATGCTCAATGGATCGGACGATTAGCCTCGAAGGAGTGAGTACATGGCGATAAGCAGCGAGTTGGCCGAGGACGGTGCCCGTCTGACGATCTCGGTGTCCGGCCGATTCGATTTCAGCGCCCACAAAGAATTCCGGGACAGCTACGAAGGGACCGAGGATACCCGCGAATACACGGTTGACCTGAGCGAAGCCAGCTATCTGGACAGTTCCGCGCTCGGCATGCTGTTGCTGCTTCGCGATCATGCCGGCGGAGACAATGGCAGTGTCGAGATCGTCAACTGCAGTCCTGACGTCAGAAAAATCCTGACGATTTCAAACTTCGACCAGCTGTTCACCATTCACTGATATCCAGTGAGCGATCTGCCCACGAGGATTCTGGTTGCCGACGACAATGCGACGGACCGGTTGCTGTTGTCCAGCATCGTCAAGAAAGAAGGCTACGAAGTCATCAGCGCGGTAGATGGAGCCGACGCGCTGTGCAAATTCGACGAGTGTGTGCCGGACGTCGTTCTTCTGGATGCGATGATGCCGAAGCTCGATGGATTCGAAGTGGCCAAGATTATTCGCAAGCGCACCGTCGGCTCATTTGTGCCCATCGTCTTTCTCACCTCGTTGACCGAGGCGGATGAACTCGCCCGTTGCCTGGACGCAGGAGGCGACGACTTTCTGTCGAAGCCCTATAACAAGATCATCCTCAAGGCGAAGCTGAACGCGTTGGACCGTATGCGTGCGCTGCACACAGAGGTGGCCGATCAGCGTGATCAGATCAGTCGACACCATGCTTACCTGCTGGCCGAGCAGGAAGCGGCTAAAGCAGTGTTCGACAACGTTGCACATTCCGGGCAGCTGCATGCGCCCTACATCAAGCAGCTCATCTCGCCACTCGCGGTATTCAATGGCGACGTGGTGCTGGCAGCGCACGACCCTGGAGGTGATCTGTATGTCCTGCTCGGGGACTTCACCGGCCATGGGTTGACCGCCGCGATCGGTGCCATGCCGCTGGCGGATACGTTCTACGGAATGACAGCAAAAGGTTTTTCGGCCCAGGACATCCTCCGCGAGGCGAATCGCAAGCTGCATGCAGTGCTGCCAGCAGGCTACTTCTGCTGCGCAACCCTGTTACGCCTCAACTTCCGAAAAGGTTGCGTGGAATACTGGAATGGCGGCCTGCCTGCGGGCGTGCTGTTGCGCACCCGGGATGGCAGTACAGCGGAGCTCACTTCCACGCACCTGGCGCTCGGCATCCTTGACGATCGGCGTTTCGATGCAGCTACGCAGGTGTTTGAGATCAACGAGGGTGACAAGCTTTTATTGTGTACCGATGGTGTGGTTGAGGCGCGCAACCCGGAAGGCGAGGATTTTGGCTACGACACGCTGCGCAGAATCGCTGAGCTGGCGCCACACGATAGGGTGTTCGAAGCCGTCCGTGATGCGGTGTACGGACACCTGGGAAGTCGCGCCAGCGATGATGACCTGACGCTGGTTGAGGTGAGCGTGCTCGATCCAGCGCAGTTCGAATCGCGTCCGGTCGCCGCACACGACGATAGTCCCGGCGGTCCGAAGGACTGGTCGTTGACCTACGAGCTCGGCGCACGTTCGCTGGCTGTGTTCAATCCGTTACCCCTGCTGCAGCACATCCTGATGGAAGCGCCGCATTTGCGTCCGTGCGCTGGTGAGATCTACACGGTGCTCTCCGAGCTGTACTCCAATGCGCTGGAGCACGGTGTGATGGGACTCGATTCGTCCCTGAAGAACTCAGCGGATGGATTCTCCCGATACTACGAAGCCCGTGCCGCTGCGCTTGAGAACCTGCAGGGATTCGTTCGGTTCGAGATGCAAAGCGCAGGAGATGAAAACGGCGGCACGCTGACGGTGCGTGTCAAAGATAGCGGCGCGGGATTTGACTATCCGAAAGACATTGAACAGTGGCGTAATCCGCGCTCCGGGGCCCGCGCATATCATGGTCGCGGGCTGGTGTTGCTGGGTGAGCTGTGCGAGTCGGTGCGGTACCGCGATCCTGGTAACGAGGTCGAGGTGGTATTCCGGTGGGAGGTGCACCAGTGAGTGATTGTCTCGATGAAGTTATGCTTGCTGAGCTTGCGGAGATCATGGAGGACGAGTTCCCCTTGCTCCTGGAGACGTTTCTCAGCGAATCCGCAGCACAGCATGAGGCCGTTCAGGCTGGCTGGCAGGCTGAAGACATGGTGCAGTTGCATCGACGCGCGCACGCACTCAAAGGCTCGTGCGCGAATGTTGGCGCTGTTCGATGTGCGGAGCTTTGTCGCGATATCGAGCAGGCCGCCAGCAATGCGACCAGCGATCACATTCCTTCCATCCTCGAACGCCTCGACGTGGAACTCCGCGCTGTGCACCAGGCACTTTCGCTCAGACTGTAGCCCGCGCTGTGGCGTGCTTGTAACGTATGGCACGTATTTTGCTCCTAGTTTTATCAGTACCACGCAGATCATCTGCCGTGCACTACTGCCTCACGCGCCACATCGGCCAACGCAGTAACGCGGCGGTGCGTGGCGAGAATAACAACCAGACGGTAGCGGACCGGCTATCCGCTTAAGGTGAGAACACATTGCAGCTCGAGCTTATGAATCTTCTGTCCGCAGCACCGGCCGCCAATTTTTCGGCGCCGGCTTCGCCTGAAGGTGTTGGCTTTTCGGACATTCTGCAGCAAGCACAGGGATTGAACCTCGGCGAGCTGCGGGAGGCCGTGGAATTTGCCATCGACGTACAGGAGCCGTTGAGCATGGCACCTCCGGCGGGCCTTGCGGATGCGCAGGTGACGGAAACACTGCAAAGCCTGCTGCAGGCGGCAGAAATTGGCCTGTCGGACGGCACGGATCTGCCGGATGTGCGTGAGCTGTCGGCCCTGCTGGAGGGGCTCGACCTGCAGGCGCTGCGTGAGCAGATCTCCACACTGGCGGCTGGCGAGACGGTGCAGAACGTTGCCGTATTGGAAGCGCCTCTCGAAGCGACTGTCGTACGTCTGGATCTGCAGCAGACCGCGATGGCACCCGAACTGCTGCAGCGCGTAGCAGAGCTCAGCGAGCAATTATCCAGATGGTCGGCTTCGCTAGCGCAAGTACCGATGGCATCGCAATCCTCTGATCAAGCCACACAGACTAGCCTGACCCAGTTGCAGCAAACGCTCAGCCAGCTTGTAGAGCGATTGCCGCAGGATGCCGTTGCCCCGGCTACCGTGACGTCGTCACCGGTCGGGGGCAGCACCGACCCGTTGGGTCCCGTTGCGGCGGCGAACGCGGTTGCCGGTGACCAGCCGATGAACTCGGCTGCATCGATGCTGGTTGCGCCGTCGGTGTCCTTCCCGGGTGTCAGCGAACCAGCGGCCGTATCCCGATTGAGCACTGTGCAGCAGCCGGCCGTCAGCCAGCGGCCGCATTCGCTGAGCGCCAGTGCTCAGCAGGCCTCGCTAGTGAGCGGTAGCGCCATCGCCAGCGGTCCTGTCGATGAGATGCCCTCGCCAACGGAAAGCGCGGCTCAGCGCGGCACACCGATTGAAGTGGCCTCCGTACGTCCGTTGCTAGACGGCGAGGCAGGCGATCGCCGGCCGGCACTGACCCTGCGGGACAGACTTGCGGCTGACAACCAGCTTTCCCTGCGTGAGGTGGTGAGCGGCGGCGCTGGTCTGCGCGACACCGCGCCGCTTACGAATCTCGACCAGATGGTTCGCGGCTCGAGCAGCGCGCTCGAAGCTCGCACGGTCAGTGTCGATCCCACAGTAACCCTGCCGGCAGGCGTCACCCGCACAGAAACGACCAACCCGGCGTTGGCCTCCCGTGTGCCCCTCCTGGCCGATGAGACAACGCAGGTCTGGGTGCGGAGTGGTGAAGAGGTCCCAGAACGCATTCTGCAGCAGGTAAGCCGCATGCACGCGAATGCATTGCGTTTGCAGGCAGGGGGTGCAACCGATTTCGTGCAAAGGCTGACGTTGCATCTGAACCCGGCAGAGCTCGGCCAGGTGGAAGTGCAGCTACGCGCTGCGGACCAGGTCAGCGTTACCTTCTCGGCGCGTGAGGCATCCACCCGAGACTTGCTGGATGCCGGTGTGGCGCGGCTGCGGCAGATGTTCGAGGAGCAGGGCTTGAGCCTCGGTGATGTGGAAGTCGGCGGCCAGTCGAGCCAACGGGAGGCCGAGGAGCGCTGGGACGGCCGCCCCGGAGGCGCTGTGACCGGCGAGGAAATCGCTGCCGCACCGATGGACACCCGACAGCCGCGAGTAGACGACGGCACCCTTCACGTCATCGCCTGAGGCGTCACTTTCCCGGCGCCCAGCGAGCCTGGCGCGCCGGACTTCCGGCAAATTCCTGAATCCTGACTACACTCCCTTTGCGATGTGCAATCGAACGTCATCGCGCAAGGGGTTAACGACAGGATTTCGACATGGCAGAAGCGGAACAGGTAGCTGAAGGGGAAGAGGCCTCCAGCGGCGGAAACAAGAAGCTCATCATCATCTTTGCCATCGTATTGTTGGTGGCCATCGGCGGCAGCGTTGCCGGCACCCTGTTCCTGCTGGGCGGCGAATCTGAAGAAGCGGTGGAGGAAGAAGCTCCACCGGTTCCTACAAAGGCGATCTATCACGAGCTGCGACCGGCATTCGTCGTGAACTACGTCATCTCAGGCAAACCCAGGTACCTGCAGACCGAGCTGTCGGTGATGTCCAGGTACCCGTCAGCAATCGAAGCGGTCATTGCGCACGCGCCTCTGGTACGCGCGCGCGTGCTTTCGTTCCTCACCGATCAGAGTTTCACCGAGCTGCAGACCGAAGACGGCAAGCGTGCCCTGCAGGAGGGGCTGGCCGGCCTGCTCAACGAGGTGCTGGCTGAGCATGATATTGAGGGCACGGTTGAAAACGTGCTCTTCTCCAGCTTCGTGATGCAGTAATGACAGACCGGAACGTACTGTCTGAAGAGGAGATCGACGCGCTGTTGACAGGCGTCGATAGCGGCGATGTCGATATTGACGAGGAGCAGGTCGCCGAGGAGGACGTGCGAGGCTACGACTTAACCAGTCAGGACAAGATCGTACGCGGACGCCTGCCGACACTGGAGATGATTGGCGAGAAATTTGCCCGTCAGTTTCGGCTCGATCTGCAGCAACTGCTTCGTTACCCCGTAGAGGTAGGCGCGGGCGGCGTGCAGGTGCTGAAGTTTTCCGAGTACGTACAGTCGTTGTTTGTCCCCACAAGTCTGACGCTTGCGAAGATCAGCCCTTTCATGGGCGCCTGCCTGATCGTCATGGACGCCAAACTCGTGTATCGGCTGGTAGATCGGTTGTTCGGCGGTGCTGGTCAGAACATCGACGGCGATGCGCGTGACTTTACCCCCACCGAACAACGTGTGATCAATCGCATTCAACAGGCGCTGGCGGAAGTCTACGAGCATGCCTGGTCTGACGTACTGGAAATCAAAGTCCAGCCCATAGGCAGGGAGATAAACCCGAGTCTGCTGAACCAGTTCTCAGCGGACGACGTGATGATGGTCAGCACGTTTCGTCTGGAGATGAGCAGCGGCGGCGGGGAGCTGCATATCGCCATTCCTTACGAATCCCTCGAACCGTTCAAAGGTGTGCTCGACAGCCGCCTGCGTGTGGACGGTGACGAAGTCGACCGATCCTGGAACCAGCGTCTGGAGATGGGGCTTCTGCAGACAGACGTGGCGCTCAGCTGCGAGGTAGCAGCCAAGCGTGTGGCGTTGAAGGAGCTCCTGAACCTGCGTGTTGGCGACGTCATCGAACTCGACATGCCTGAGCTGCATCTGGTGGAGGTCAATCAGGTGCCGATTTTTCAGGGCAAGTTGGTGGAATCCCGGGGAAACCTCGCGTTCGAGTACGTGCAGGACGTGTCGGTTTGAGCGTATTACAGGAGAGTATCCGTGTCTGAAGACAATGCAACGAACAGCGCTGAAGTGAAACAGCCGGAAATAGCGGAAGGTCAGGGTGCGGAGGGCACCGCCGGTGATACACCGCTTCGACGGGAAGCCACTCGCCCGCAGAACCTCGAGGTGGTGCTCGACATTCCGGTCCGTCTGTCCATGGAGGTGGGCAATACCAATATCAGCATTCGAAAGCTGCTCAAGCTGAACAAGGGCTCGATCGTCGAGCTCTCCAGAATGGCCGGTGAGCCGCTGGACGTCATGGTCAACGGCACGCTCATCGCTCACGGGGAGGTGGTTGTCGTAAACGAAAAGTTCGGCGTACGCCTGCTGGATGTGATCAGCCCCGAACAACGGATACAGAGCATCAACTGATGGCTGTGGATGCAATGTCCATGTTGTTGGCACTGGCCGCCATCGTTGCGCTCATTCTCGCGCTGGCATTCGTGGTTCGACGTCTGCAGGGCGTACGACAATCGCAAGGCAGCGGCATCGAGGTGGTAACGAGCCGCATGCTTGGTGCGAAAGAGCGGCTCGTTCTCGTGCAGGTGGCAGACCAGCAGGTGCTCGTTGGAATCAACGGGCAGAGCATGAGCGCGCTTGCCTCCTTCCCGGCACCCAAAGGCGCCTTCGAGGTCCAGTTGGACGCAGCCGTGGTCGGTGGTGGGCAGGCAGGTGAGGCCGCATGAAGTTCATGATCTCAGCCATCGTAGTCTGGCTGCTGCCTGCGATGAGTGTGGCAGCACCGGAGATTCCGGCTGTTACCGTGACGGGTACGGGCGAGGCGGAAAGCTACAGCGTGAGCCTGCAGATCCTCGCGGTGATGACGGCTCTGACGCTGCTGCCCAGCGCGGTCATCATGCTGACATCCTTCACCCGCATCATCGTTGTCTTCGCCATCCTGCGGCAGGCCATCGGTATGCAGCAGACGCCGTCGAATCAGATCCTCGTTGGCCTCGCGCTGTTTCTGTCGATCTTCGTGATGACACCCGTGCTGGAAGACGTAAACGAGGTGGCGTTGCAACCGTACCTGTCGGAGGAGATGCCTGCCCAGGATGCGTTGGCCGCAGCGGCATTACCGGTAAAACGTTTCATGTACAGCCAGACGCGTGAGGCGGATCTGGATCTTTTTGTGGGGCTCTCTGGCAAAGCGGTTACCGGCGACGATGAAGAGGCAGTCATCAGGAGCATCGACTTCTTCGTGCTCGTTCCCGCGTTCATGACCAGCGAGCTGAAGACCGCCTTCCAGATCGGCTTCATGCTCTTCATTCCATTTCTGGTGATCGACATGGTGGTCGCCAGTGTGCTCATGTCCATGGGCATGATGATGCTGTCACCGCTCATCATCTCGCTGCCTTTCAAGATCATGCTGTTCGTCATGGTGGACGGCTGGGTCATGATCATGGGAACGCTCGCAAGCAGCTTCGGGATTTTTGTATGACTCCGGGTGATGTGCTGGTTTTGTTCGGCGACGCGCTGATGCTGATCGTCATGATGGTTGGCGTGGTGGTGGTCCCGAGCCTCCTGGTGGGGCTGGTGGTCTCCGTCTTTCAGGCCGCAACACAGATCAACGAACAGACGTTGTCGTTTCTGCCAAGGCTCATCGCCACGCTGATCGCACTGATGCTGGCGGGGCCATGGCTGCTCGGTTCGCTGATGGATTTTACGTCCACCCTGGTGGCGCAGATTCCGTTCGTTGTTGGCTAACGCGGTGGTTCTGCCCATTCAGGACATGATCGTCTGGTTCAGCCAGGTGCTGTGGACGTTTCTGCGCGTGGGAGGCTTTCTCATGGTCGTGCCGGTTTTCGGCAATCAACTTGTACCTCGTCGGGTACGCGCAGCACTCGCGTTCACCATCAGCGTCGCTATTGCACCGATGATGCCGCAGCAGTTGCCGGTTCTTGCAGAGATCGACCTGGCAGTCGTACTGCAGGGTGCGTTGCAGCTCTTCGCCGGCATCAGCCTTGGTTTTGCCACCGTGATGTTTTTTCAGCTGTTTGTCATCGCAGGACAGTTCGTCGGCATGCAGATGGGCCTTGGCTTTGCGGCAATGGTGGATCCGGGTAACGGCGTGCAGGTCACGGTATGGTCACAGTTCTTCCTGATGCTGATCACGATGCTGTTCATTTCCATGAACGGCCATTTGGTGCTTCTTGAAGTGCTCATCAATGGTTTTGCCGTGCACGAGTTCGGCATTTCCATGAGTTTTCAGGATCTGGCAGGAGAGATCGTCCGCTTCGGAGGCTGGATGTTTGTCGGCGGGGCGCTTGTTGCGCTTCCGGCGGTAGTTTCACTTCTGGTCGTGAACCTGGCCTTCGGTGTGATGAGCCGGGCGGCGCCGCAGCTGAATGTTTTCTCGTTGGGCTTTCCGTTCTCTTTGTTATTCGGTCTGGTGATCGTGTGGCTGCTGCTCGCGGGTTGGTTACCGCAGTTCGAGAGGCTGTCCGGTGAGCTCTTTCACATCGTCAACACCTGGACGACCTGAGCCATGGCAGAAGAACAGCAAGGCCAGGAAAAGACAGAAGAGGCGACCCCGCGAAAGCGGGAGAAAGCCCGTGAAGAAGGTCAGACCGTCCGCTCGCGGGAGCTCAACACCATGGTTCTGGTGACGCTCGGCGCTGCAGGGCTGCTGTTGTTCGTGCCCTGGAGCAGTGGTCGCATGATGCAGCTGACCCATGTGTTGTTCGAGCGCGCAGCCACTCCGGAAGGAAGGCTCCTCGAAACTCTGGGTTTTGCGGCCAATGAAGCTTTGCTGGTAGTTACGCCGTTTCTCGTGGTCGCGTTCTTCGCTGGTATCGTTTCGTCCATCGCTGTGGGCGGCATGTTGTTTTCCATGAAAGCCGTGCGGTTCAAAGGTAACCGCTTGAGTCCCATTGCGGGGCTCAAGCGCATGTTCTCCAAAAAGTCTCTGGTAGAACTCGGCAAATCCATTGCCAAGTTCTTTCTGGTTACGGGCGTAGCGGTCATGGTTTTGAGCGTTCTTCTCGATGAACTTCTCAATGTCGGCCGCCTGCCGATCGAGCAGGCTATCGCTGAAGGTGTAGAGGTCGTTGGCATCTCTCTGCTGCTTATCGGTTGTGCGCTGATCTTCATCGCCGTGATCGACGTGCCGTTCCAGATGGCAGAACACGCCCGACAGCTGAAGATGACCCGCCA
>JAUIED010000154.1 GCA_030428905.1 Gammaproteobacteria bacterium | reverse complement strand
CACGCCGTTGACGGTCCGGCGATCGTCACCTGCGCACCGTGCCCGCCGCCACGATTGGTCGCGCGAACCGATGCAACGTAGGCGGCCGTGTCGTCGGCACGCATCAAGGTCACCTGAACGTCTGCCACCAGCGCATCGCTCTGCCACAGCAGCGCCGCCAGATCGAACGGCAAGGGGCCAGCCGGCGGCATGTCGCGCAGCTGCCAACGACCATCCACCCACTCGAGCGCCACCTCTCCCTCGGCCACATAGCCGCGCGTCAGCACCAGTTGGCTGCGTCGCAGAGACTCCAGCACATCGAGCTCCAGGGTAACGCCTCTTAGCTCTCCCGCCGGCAGGCGCACCGCGTCGATGTACACCCCGGGATTGAGGTAGCGCCAGGTGCCTTGCAATCCGTCGAGCGTAATACTTCGCCCGGCAAGCAGCGAATTGATGCGCGGCTCAGCTCTGTCGAGAAATGCGAACGCAACACGCCCGCTCACCTGCACGATCGCCATCACCACCATCAGGAAGGTGGCGAAAAACAAACAAGCGCGCAGAAGTTGCTGCATGGTCAGCCCCGCGCGGACTGCACCAGAACCAGGTCGTACTGGCCTGGCAGGTAGCAGGGCTCTACCTGCAGACGCACCGTGCGCCCAACGCTGCGGGACAGCCGTTCGAGGTGAGCTGCGTCTTCGTCGAGCAGCCGATCCACCACACACTCGGCCGCCCGTATCACATACTCAGAAGCGTCGGGCGCCTGCGTCTTGCGGGCGTGCAGGGCGACGCTGCGCAGGATCTCGCCGCAGGTGCTCACTGCCGACTTCACCACGCCACGGCCTTCACACCGTTCACACGGCTCACACATCTGCCGCACCAGGGAATCGCTAGTGCGCTTACGGCTCATCTGCACGAGGCCGAGCGATGAAAAGCCCTCGATGCGAATGCGCGCCGAATCGGCATCGCAGGATTTCTCCAGCACCCGCATCACCTCACGCTTATGCGCCTCTTCGAGCATGTCGATGAAGTCGATGACGACGATGCCGCCGAGGTTTCGCAACCGCAGCTGCCGTGGAATGCACTGTGCTGCCTCCATATTCGTGCGGAACACCGTCTCTTCGAGATCGTGGCTGCCAAGGTAGGCACCGGTGTTCACGTCCACCGTAGTCATGGCTTCGGTCTGCTCAATGACGATGCTGCCGCCGCACTTCAACGGCACCTCGCGTTTCAGCGCGCGCTGGATTTCCTCTTCCACGCCATATCGGGAGAACAGCGGCGCCGCCTCGTCGTGTAGGTGCAGCCGGCTTTCGAATTCCGGCAGAAATTCGCTGACAAACTCCTGCACCCGCCGGAACGTGCCGGCGTCATCGATGATGATGCGCTCCACCTCGGGCGACACTACATCACGCACCATGCGAATGTGCAGCGGCAGCTCTTCGTAGATGCAGGCCGGCGGAGCGCTCCGCACACGGCGCTCAAGCAGCCGCTCCCACAGCCTTTCCAGGAAGCGCAGGTCGGCGGCGAGCTGGTCCCGGCCAACGCCTTCCGCCGCGGTGCGGGCGATGAAGCCTTTGCCGATGCCAAGCTCGGCGCGCAGTTCCTCGATGGCGCTGCGCAGGCGCTCGCGCTCGGTGTCCTCCTCGATACGCTGAGAAATGCCGATATGTTCGCTGAACGGCATGAGTACGGTGTAGCGGGAGGCAATGGCGAGGTCCGTGGACAGCCGCGCACCCTTGCTGGAGATGGGATCTTTGTTTACCTGCACCAGTACACGTTCGCCCGCCTGCAGGAACTTGCGGATATCCGGCGCCGCACTGCCGTCTTCCTCGGCATTCGCGCCGCGTTGGCGGGCGATGTCCCGCGCGTGCAGGAAACCCGGGCGCTCCAGACCAATGTCGATGAACGCCGCCTGCATACCGGGAATAACGCGCTGCACCACCCCCAGATACACGTTACCCGTGATGCTTGCCGAGCCCGCCCGCGACAGGTGCAACTCCTGCAGCAGGCCGTCACCAACCAGCGCCACACGCGTCTCGTACTCGCAAACGTTGATGAGCAGCTCGACGTTCACGCCGCACTCCCCTGCCAGATATCCACTCCGAAATGCTGAAGCAGCCTAGCTACCTCGTGCATGGGAAGGCCCACCACTGCACCGTAGCTGCCGTGTATGCGCCGCACGAACATCCCGCCAACGCCTTGAATGCCATAAGCACCGGCCTTGTCGGCACTCTCACCGGTGCACCAGTAACGTTCGATATCCACCTCACTGAGCTCCGCAAACTCGACTTCGCTACCCACGCAGATATCCTCCGACACACCGCCACACACAACCGCCACACCCGTGAGCACCGTGTGACAGCGCCCGGACAGCGCCCGCAGCATCTGCAGCCCGTGTGCTTTGTCGGCCGGCTTGCCGAGGATGCGCCCGTCGAGCACCACGACGGTGTCCGCGCCGAGCACCACTGCATCTGCATCGCAGCCGGCGGCCACCGCCTGTGCCTTGGCCAGTGCCAGCCGCCGCACGGCCGCCTCTGCGCCTTCGCCCGTGGCAATGGTTTCATCCAGATCCGCAGGTGCCACCACGAAGCCAACACCCATCTGCCGGAGCAACTGAGCCCGCCGGGGCGATGCTGATGCCAGCACGACAGGGCGCGATCCTGGAGGTATCTTCGCCACGTGGACCTGAATAGGGACTGAAGGCCCTACTCTACCCGGAATTGCTGCCGCAGCCGAAGGAGAATGAGGTAGGTGAACGGCCATAGAAAGGCGCTGACTACTGCCGCCGCGAGAGGCCCCCAGGAAAGGCCGCGACCAAACAGCGCGTCCTGAACGACCAGGCGTACGAACTCCAACACGACAACCAACGCAAAGACCAGGGCGCACTGCTGAATTACCGAGTACATCCGCCAGCGCTCGTAGAAGCGCCAGGTAAGATACGTGGCTGCCGCCAGCAGCACGCCGTTGAGGCCAAGCGGGTCAGCGTAGAGCACATCCAGCAGGCAACCCACCAGCCAAACGGAGATGAGGCCGATCCGGTGTGGCACTTCCAGTACCCAGAAAAAAATCACCAGCAGCATCCAGGCCGGACGCCCCCAGCCGAGCCACTGCGGCCAGGATTCCGGCAAGTGTACGGCGGTAAGCAACAGGGCGATGAGCACGGTCACGGCAATGAGCCAGCCGCCGTTCGTGGGGTTCATGGCTCTAGTTCCTCGGCGGCTGTCTGCGGCGGAGACTGCGCATCTTCACCGGCTGCTGCAGCCTCGGCCGTCGTCGCCTCCTGGGTTGGTGCCGTCTGCAGATCCTCGTCCTGGGCGCTAAGGTCCTCCTGCGCCTCCAGAACCACCAGCACGTGTCGGGAGCGGTCGAGTGCTGCGCTCGGCCGCACGAAGATTTCCGCAAAGTTCGAGTTGTTGTCCACCACGACGCTGTCGACGACTCCCACGGGGTAGCCGCGCGGAAAGCGTCCGCCCAGCCCGGAAGTCACCAACAGATCGCCTTTGACGATGTCGGCCGTCACAGGCACGAACTCCAGTACCAGCCGGTCGATCCGACCAGTACCCCCCAGCACGGAGCGAACACCGTTGCGGTTCACTTCCACCGGCACCGCGTGGTCTTTGTCAGCAACCAGCAGCACACGACTTGTGTAGGACGTCAACTCCACCACCTGACCGAACAGGCCCTCAGCGTCGATGACCGCCTGACCGACGGCCACGCCGTCACGCTCACCCTTGTCCAGAACCACCTGAAGCGTGGTCGGCGTCGGCACCACACCAACAATCTCGGCAATGCGCACATCCTGGGGCAATCGCGCACGGCTCCCCAGAAGCTCACGCAGTCGGCCGTTTTCCGCAAGCAGCGCCTCGTACTGCTGTGCAACCTCAGATAGCTCGAGCATGCGTGCTTCGAGCTCAGCGTTGCGCTCGACGAGGGTGGTATGGGTTACCGCGACATCGGAGATCTCACCGCCAAGCATGTAGGGTGACTCGGCGGTTAGCACCACCGGCGCCAGCACCGTCGCCAGCGCGCTGCGCACCGGTACAAGATAGCTGGTGGCTGTTTCAACGGCGATCATCACCACCGATACGAGGGTGAGCGCCGTCAGCAGGTAGCCGGCGCCGGACTCCCTGACGAACAGGGCCTTAATGCGTGGGGATCCGGTTGGTGCGCAGATGCCTCACGCTATTCCGTAGACAGAAGATCCGCGTTGCCGGCCTTGTCCATCATTTCCAGCGCCTTGCCGCCGCCCCGCGCCACACATGTGAGCGGGTCTTCCGCAATGATGACCGGCAGGCCGGTTTCTTCCGCCAGCAGCACATCCAGGTCGCGCAGCAGAGCGCCGCCGCCGGTGAGTACGAAGCCGGTCTCGGCAATGTCGGAAGCCAGTTCCGGTGGGCACTGCTCCAAGGCGCTCTTCACGCCCTGCACGATCATCGACAGGGGCTCCTGCAGCGCCTCGAGGATCTCGTTGCTGTTCAGCGCGAACGACCGCGGCACCCCTTCTGCCAGGTTGCGGCCGCGTACGTCGATCTCGCGAACGTCCTTCTGCGGGTAGGCTGCACCGATCTCCTGTTTGATGCGCTCCGCGGTTGCCTCACCGATGAGGCTGCCCTGTGTGCGCCGAACGTAGGCAACAATGGCCTCGTCGAAGCGGTCGCCGCCGACGCGGATGGTGTCTGAGTAGACCACGCCGTTGAGGGAAATGATGGCGATCTCCGTGGTACCGCCACCAATGTCCACGACCATGGTGCCCACAGCCTCGTGAACCGGAAGCCCCGCACCGATGGCTGCTGCCATGGGTTCCTCGATGAGCCGCACATCCCGCGCGCCAGCGGACAACGCGCTCTCGCGAATCGCACGGCGCTCCACTTCCGTGGATTTGCAGGGCACACACACCAAAACCCGCGGGCTCGGGCGGATGAACGAATTCTCGTGCACCTTGGCGATGAAGTACTTGAGCATCTTTTCGGTGACCAGAAAGTCGGCGATCACGCCGTCCTTCAGCGGCCGAATGGCGGTGATATTGCCCGGTGTGCGGCCGAGCATGCGCTTGGCGTCGAGCCCTACCGCGGCTACCGTCTTCTGGTTGCCCTGTACCCGTATGGCCACCACCGAGGGCTCATTGAGCACGATGCCCTGCTCGCGCACGTAGATAAGGGTATTGGCGGTGCCCAGATCAATGGACAGATCGCGCGAGAAAAGCCCGCGGATGTATTTCAGCATGATGGTCTCGAGTGCTCTGGGGTTGGCGCCGCCACCCGGGCATCTTCTCCCGGGCAAAAACGCGCGTTACTTTAATGGTCAAACTGCTTTCGATCAATTAGGCTTTCCGCCCCATTTTTCCGAGGGCCCCGCCCGGCACACCGCGACCATGGCCGATATCGACCTCGACCACCTGCAACGGCTGGCAGCCCTTCGCCTGAACGAAGCCGAGGCCGAGCGCGCGTACCGCGAGCTCGAAGGCATCATTCATATGATAGACGCCATGCGCGGCATCGACACCGAGGGTGTCGCGCCGATGGCCAACCCGTTGGACGCCGTGCAGCGGTTGCGGCCGGACGTCGTCACCGAAAACATCGACCGGGAGGCCTATCAGGCGGTAGCCCCGAACGTGGACGGCGGCTTCTACCTGGTGCCCCGGGTGGTGGAATGAGCGTTCGCGACATCAGCCAAGCGCTGGCAGCAGGCAGCTACTCGAGCGTGGAGATCACCCGCCGTTACCTGCAGACCGCCGAATCCAGGAATGACGCGATCAACGGCTATATCAGCATCACCCCGGAAGTCGCTCTGGCGCAGGCGGAAGCGGCCGACGCCCGCCGTGGGCGTGGTGAGGCTACGCCGCTCACCGGCGTGCCCATGGCGCACAAGGACATCTTCTGCACCCGCGGTGTGCGCACCACCTGCGGCTCACGCATGCTGGCGAACTTCGTCTCGCCCTACGACGCCACGGTGGTGGAGCAACTGGCCCACGCGGGAGCCGTCATGCTCGGCAAGACCAACATGGACGAGTTCGCCATGGGTTCGAGCAATGAGAACTCGAGCTTCGGTGCGGTGAGCAACCCCTGGGACACGGGCCGTGTGCCGGGTGGCTCCTCCGGCGGCAGTGCTGCTGTGGTGGCAGCCGGTATGGCACCCTTTGCTACCGGCACAGACACCGGCGGCTCCATCCGCCAACCGGCGGCGTTCTGCGGCGTGAGCGGCCTGAAGCCGACCTACGGGCGGGTGTCGCGGTACGGCATGATCGCCTTCGCCTCGAGCCTCGACCAGGGTGGACCAATGGCCCGCACGGTCGCCGATCTGGCGCTGCCGTTCGCTTACATGGCCGGTTTCGATGCCCGCGACTCCACCAGCGCGCAACGCTCAGAGCCCTGGCTCGAAGCCATGCGCCAGGGTGAGGTGCCGCAGCAGTCCAACGGCCTGCGTATTGGACTCCCGGCCGAATACATGGCGAAGGCCGGTGACAGCGGCGCGGCGCTGGAGGCTGCCATCAAAGCCCTCGAAGCGCTGGGTCACAGCATTCGGCCCGTCCACCTGCCGCACACCGAGGCCGCGGTACCAGCCTACTACGTGGTCGCTGGCGCCGAGGCGTCTACCAACCTGTCGCGGTACGATGGTGTTCGTTTCGGGCACCGCGCTGAGCATCCCACCGACCTGACCGACCTCTACGAACGCTCGCGCACGGAAGGTTTCGGCGCCGAAGTGAAACGGCGCATTCTCACCGGCACCTACGTGCTGTCGGTGGGTTACTACGACGCCTACTACCGGCAGGCACAGAAGGTACGACGGCTGATTCAGCAGGATTTTCTGCAGGCATTCACCGATGTGGACGTGCTGCTCACGCCAACCACGCCCAACGTCGCCTTTGCCAAAGCCGCGCTCACGCAGGACCCCGTTGCCATGTACGCGCAGGACGTATTCACCACCCCTGCGAGCCTCGCCGGCCTGCCTGCGCTGTCCTTGCCCTGCGGTTTTCTCGACGGCCTGCCGCTCGGCATGCAACTCATTGCACCGCACTTCGAAGAGCAACGCTTGCTGGCGCTGGGTGCGCAGTATCAGGAAGCGACCGACTGGCACACTCGCACGCCGGAGTTCGCCCCATGAAATGGCAGGCAACCATCGGTCTCGAAGTGCATGTGCAGCTGGCCACGCAAAGCAAGATCTTTTCGGGCGCCCCCACCGCCTACGGTGCCCCTCCCAACACCCAGGCCTGCCCGGTAGACCTCGGCCTGCCCGGCGTGCTGCCGGTGCTGAACGAACAGGCGGTACGCATGGCCGTACGCTTCGGCCTCGCCATCGGCGCGCAGATCAACGAACGCTGCGTGTTCGACCGCAAAAACTACTTCTACCCGGATCTGCCCAAGGGCTACCAGATCAGCCAGTTGGACCACCCCATCGTCGGCCGCGGGAAGCTGGAGTTTGCGTTGCCGGACGGCGCGCAGCGCACGGTGACCATCACCCGGGCGCACCTCGAGGAGGACGCAGGGAAATCCGTGCACGACGCCGTGCCGGGTGCCACCGCCGTGGATCTGAACCGGGCCGGCACGCCGCTCCTGGAAGTGGTGAGCGAGCCGGAAATGCACACGCCTGCCGAGGCCGCCGCCTATTTTCGGGCGCTGTGGCAGCTCGTGCGCGCCATCGGCATCTGCGACGGCCAGCTGCAGGAAGGCAGCATGCGCTGCGATGCCAACGTGTCCGTTGCCCCCACCGGCAGCGACACCCTCGGCGAGCGCACGGAGATCAAGAACATCAACTCCTTCCGCTTCGTGGAGCGCGCCGTACGTTACGAGATCGAACGACAGATCGACGTGCTGGAAAGTGGCGGACGCATCGTGCGGGAAACCCGGCTGTACGACGATGAACGCGACGAAACGCGCTCCATGCGGGCCAAGGAGCTGTCCGACGACTACCGCTACTTCCCCGACCCGGATCTGCTGCCGGTGGAGATCGACGCCGCTTTCATCGAAGCGGTGCGCGCAGACATGCCGGAGCTGCCTTCGGCGCGACAGGCGCGCTTCGAGACGGACCTTGGACTCCCCGCGGACCGCGCCGCGGCGCTCGCCGAAGACGCCGAGCTCGCCAACTATTTCGAGGCCATGACCGCCGCAGAAGCTGACCCGGTGCTTGCCGCCAACTGGCTGCTCAACGACGTGGCTGCGCGCCTCAATGCCGATGAGCTCGGCATCCGGCAGAGCCCGGTAGCCGCCGAAGACCTCGCCATGCTGGTGCGGCGCCTGAGCGACGACACGTTATCGTCGAAAACCGCCCGCACGGTATTCGATCGGCTCTGGGCTGGCGCCAGGGGTGTGGACGCAATCATCGAGCAGGAAGGGCTCAAACAGATGGACGACAGCGACGCGCTGGCCGCGATCGTCGCTGAGGTGGTTGCCGGCAACCCGGATCAGGCGGAGCAGTTCCGCGCCGGCAAGGACAAGGTGTTGGGCTTTTTCGTCGGCCAGATCATGAAGCGCACGCAGGGCAAGGCCAATCCAAAGCAGGTGAACATACTGCTGCGCGAAGCCCTGAAGTAAGCGCTGACTTACCGTTAACCCGGCTTCTTACGCAGCAGGAACTCCTCCGCCGCTCGAAGCACGTCGCGGCGGCTGATCTGTCCCACCAGCCTGCCGTTCTGCACTACGGGGTAGCGACGACGCCCTTCCTGAATGAATTTCTCCGCCACGGTATAGATGTCAGCACCGGGCTCCACGGTGTCCACCGGAAACTTCATATAGTCGCGCACCACACCGGCAGTTTCGTCGTAGTAGCTGTCCTGAATGACCACCTGCATGAGGTCCACCTCACTGAGCACGCCAATCAGATTCCCTTCCTCGTCCACTACCGGCGCGCCGGAGATCTTCTGCTCCAGAAACACACGCATCGCCTCCACGACGTTGGTGGATGGCAGGAAGGTGACGAGCCTGGTCGCCATATAGTCGGCCACTTTGACTGATTTCACGCGAATCTCCCATGCTCCCGATACTCTGAAGCTAGCACGACTCACCATCAAAGTGCCGCCTACGCTACAGCGATGCAAAAGGGTATAGTTTTTGGTTGGCAGCGCCCGACACCGGGCTGCGACATCCACAATACGCCCCTGCCGACAGAGCTCGAAGAGGCGTGTCATTGCAAAAAGGGGGGAGCACATTGAGCGACAAGCCACTACCGGCCGTGTCCTATCTGAAGATTCCGGACGACGGCGAACCATACCTGGAAGGGCATAAGTGCGGCGCCTGCGGCAGCACGTATCTCGAAGCGCGAAACGTCTGCTCGAAGTGCGGAGCGCGTGACCAGATGACGGCCTACCGATTGCCCACCGAGGGCACGCTCTACTCGTACTCCATCGTGCACCGCTCGTTTCCGGGCATCGAGGTGCCGTACATCAGCGCCATCGTCGACCTGGAGGACGGTACCGCCATCAAAGGTAATCTCATCAACTGCGAGCCAGACCCGGACAAGATCGCCTTCGATATGCCGGTGGAGGTAGTGATCCAGGACGCCCTCGGCCGCAAAGACAAGGAAGGCAACTCCTACCTGTCTTTCTTCTTCCAACCCAAGTCAGGAGCCTGACCCATGACCGATGCATACATTGTTGGCGTAGACATGATCAAGTTCGGACGCTTTCCGGACCGAACCGTTCCGCAGATCGGCGCAGAATCGGCGCTGCTCGCGCTCGACGACTGCGGCCTCACCATTCACGACATGCAGGCCCTGTACTGCGGCAACCTCGGCCAGGCCAGCGGCATGGTCGGCCAGCGCATACTCAAGGAGATCGGCCAGACGGGCATTCCCGTGGTGAACGTCTCAAACGCCTGCGCCACCGGTGCGACCGCCTTCCGCGAAGCCTGGGCTTCCGTGAAAGCCGGGCTGTACGACGTGGTGCTGGCCGTCGGTGTGGAGCAGATGGGCAAAGGCCTGCTCGGCGGCGCCGGTGGTGCCACGGGCATTCCGAAGGAAGGCCTGATGGGTTCCGGCACCATGCCGGCGGTGTTCGCAGAAGCTGGCCAGGAGCACGCCCGAAAGTACGGCACTACCTTCGAGCAGTTCGCCAAGGTGAGCGTGAAGAACCACCATCACTCCACGCTGAATCCGAAGGCCATGTACCAGATCGAGACACCGCTCGACACGGTAATGAACGCGGAGATGATCTCCTACCCCAACACCAAGCTCATGTGTTCGGTGAATGTCGACGGCTCCGCCGCCGCGGTGATCTGCTCCGAGAAGAAAGCCAAGGAGCTCGGCCTGATGAAGCGCGCGGTGCGCGTACGCGCCTCTGTGCTCACCTCCGACCCATGGCAGGAGCGTGATCTGGTGATGCCCGATGTCAACAGCTGCACGCGGCTGGCTGCGAAACAGGCCTACGAGATGGCCGGCCTCGG
>JAUIED010000153.1 GCA_030428905.1 Gammaproteobacteria bacterium | reverse complement strand
CTTCGGAGACCACGATGGAGTGCAGAGCGAGCTCAGGTTGCTGTTTTTTCAGCGCGGCGACTAAGGCGTCCGTTTCTCTTGATGCGGTGCCATTGCCGATGGCGACCAGCGATACCTCGTGCTTGGCCGCCAGCATGCGCAGCGTTGCCAGGCTGCCGGTGACGTCGTTCTTCGGCTGGAACGGGTAGATGGTGGCAGTGTCCAGCAGCTTCCCGGTGGCGTCTACCACAGCGACCTTGACGCCGGTGCGGATGCCCGGATCGAGCCCCATGGTGGTGCGCGCGCCAGCCGGTGCGGCCAACAGGAGATCACGCAGGTTGCGAGCGAACACGCGAATAGCTTCGGTTTCTGCTGCTTCGCGCAGATTGCCGAAAAGCGTGCTCTCCACTGAGTGTGCGAGCCGCGCGCGCCAGGTCAGGCGTACCACGCTCGCAAGCCAGGCGTCCGCCGGGCGGCCCTGGTCTTCGATGCCGTTGTGTGCGGCGATGCGTCGCTCACAGGTGCCCAGGGCAATGCTCCAACTCTCTTCACCGAGCTCTTCCGGCAGCTTCAGTGCCAGTTTCAGCACACCTTCAGAGCGGCCGCGAAAGAGCGCCAGCGCCCTGTGCGGCGGAACTTTCGAGACCGCCTCGCTGTAGTCGAAGTAATCGCGGAACTTGGCACCTTCCTCTGCCTTGCCTTCCACGACCTGGGAAACCACCAGTGCGTGATCGAGCTGGTGCTGGCGCAGATCGGCCAGCAGGTTGGCGTCTTCGGCAAAGCGGTCCATGAGGATCGCCGCAGCGCCATCCAGGGCCGCCTTGGCGTCCGCAATCCCTGGATTTTCGCCGGCCTCGCTTTCGAAAGGCTCCCGCAAGAAGTCTTGAGCGACGACTTCCGGTACCAGCATCGGGTCGCCCAGCAGCTGCTCGGCCAATGGCTCCAGTCCTGCTTCTATGGCGATCTGGGCTTTTGTGCGTCGCTTCACCTTGTAAGGCAGATACAGGTCTTCCAACCGTTGCTTGGTGTCGGCATCTTCGATGCTCGTTTTCAGGGCCGGGGTGAGCTTGCCCTGTGCGTCGATCGTCTCGAGGATGCTCGTGCGCCGTTCCTCCAGCTCCCGCAGATAGGTCAGGCGCTCATCGAGATGTCGCAGCTGCGTGTCATCCAGTCCGCCGGTAGCTTCTTTGCGGTAGCGTGCGATGAACGGCACGGTTGCACCCTCGTCGAGCAGGGTTGTGGCGGCGGCGACCTGAGCGGCACGCACGCCCAGTTCGGCGGCAATTCGATCGGCTATCGGCGGCAACATTCGGGTTCTGTTCTCCTTGTACAGCGGGGCGTTTGTGGATGAGGGCGCGGACTATAGCGGCTCGAACGGCGGCTGACGATTGGCAGGAATCTGCACATCTACGTTGCGCTGTGGTTTGCAGATATCAGCTGTTTGAAATCAGCCGGTTACCGGTTTTACCAGGTCCAGGATGGCTTGTGTGTGGCGGTAGAACACCAGCTCGCTTGCATCGGGTAGCTCCACAAGCTGCGCGTTTTCGCTGGCTGCGACTACGGCAGCCGCCCGGGCTTTGCGGTGGTTGCGATCGTGCTCGCCCACCACGAACGTCACCGGGCGGCAGAGCCTCGCCGCCAGGCTTTCCGGGGTGAAGTGCTCGCCCACGGCAAGGTCGGACAGAAAGCCCTGATAGCCGTTTGCGGTGCTGGCTTTTGAGCCGTGCTCGATGGCCGCCCGAATATCCCTTCGCTCAAGCAATGCCTGATCGTGCGGATCATGAAAGTGGGTACGCAGGAACCGGTCTGCCCCGTAGCGCTGCAGGAAGCTGAGCCGTACCTTCAACACGAAACGCGCCAGCGCCGGGTTGTGCACGGTTGCATAGACCATGAGGCGCAAAAGCGGATTCAACTGCGCGTACGTCTCGTCGTCCATCGGCAGGGGCGGGCATACGGAAACAACGCGCTCCACGCGCTCGGGTTGGCTAGCCATCATGTAGAAAGCCGCGGCGTTGCCCATCACTCGGGCGAGCACGGGCACGCACTCGATGCCGAGACTGTCCAGCAGTGCAAAGGCATCATCGGCGATCTGCTGTAACGGCATGTTGGTGCCGGGAGGCAGAGGCTGGGTGCGGCCGTAGTATGGTCGCAGCGGAGCGATGATCTTCAGCCCGCGCCTGGTCAGCATCTCGACGTCTGCGGCTGTCCATCCATCGCCGCAGATTTCATCGTGCAGGTAGAGGACGGGTTGTCCGTCTTCGGCACCAAAAACCGCGTAGTCCAACAGCCTGCCGTCTGCGAGTTGCAGCAACGCTCGGTCGCGTTCCCTGGGGTAGACGTTCGCCGCATCCGGTGGGGCATTGCCGACCTCGTCGCCAAAGGAGATCACACCGAGCCCGACGATCAGATGCACCAGCTCCGGTAGGCTCGATATGCCGGTTTTTGAATAGATCGCGCGGATCTGCGATCGCACAGTAGTGATGGACGTGCGCCTGGATTGCGCAACCCGTTCCACGGCCCAACCTCGGCTCAGCAGGCGGGCAACCTCCGACTCACTGGAGGTGAGCGCGAATGCGTCCTGCAGCAGCGTGCCGACGGCGGGCGTCCAGGCTACGGGGGATGCACACAGCCGAAGACCATCCGCGTTTCGCTGGACGGTCAGCAACAGCCGCTCCGGTAGGTCGCTGCGTTCTGCCAGGATTGCTCGCACAGGAGCTGCGGAGCCAGCCGGCAAGCGCTCCGAGATCGCGCGGCGAACCTCGCTCCGCGCAAACTCATCGAAGGGCAGCGCGTCCAGGTGTAGACACTGCCGTTCGCCGAACTCCTGTTGGGCCGCGAGATTGGCGATGCGGACATCTCCGGTTTCGGCAAGCTCCAGCACCGGCGTTGCGCGCGTGACGTCGGCATCCGGGGTTTGACGCTCCAGCAGATCGAACGCCATGTTCAGATGCCCTTCCAGCCGTGCATCTTCCAGGGATGGCTGGGTGATCAGCTGGTGAGCGACCTGCTCCACCCAGTGGCGGACTGTCACGTCCAGTTGTGCCGGATCCAGAGTCGTTGCGTAGATGCTCTGGATCAGGTCTTGCTCGTTGTCCACGTAGCGTACCGGGATGTTGCGCCGTATCGGCACATCCTAGCCGCCCTGGACATAGTGTGTCAGTTGCCCAGTCTCGTTGGATTGATCCTGAATATTCTCAATTCTGGTGACGTTGTCGCGTGGCTCTTCGGTGCTGCGGGCAGCACCAAGGGCGCAGGCGGTAACAACTACAACACGTTATCCACTTCGGCTAGCATTGGCCGATGTCTACCTCATCGACTCCCCTGCCGCGGCGCACGCTGTTCTTCTACGGCCTGTCGGATATGCCAATCCAGATGGCGGCCATACCGGTTGCGGCGTTTCTGCCGAACTTCTACAACCAGGACCTCGGCGTCAGCCTGCAGGCGGTAGGTCTGATCTGGCTGCTCACACGCCTGTTCGATGCGGTGTCCGATCCAGTCATCGGCTGGCTGAGCGACCACACGGACACCCGTTGGGGGCGTAGACGTGTTTGGATGGCGGCGTCTGTGCCGATCTTCATGCTCGCCGTGTACAAGCTGTTCATGCCGAGCGAGCCGGTTACTGAGTACTACCTGCTGGGTTGGCTGGTGGTGTTCTGGACCGGGTGGACGATGCTGTTCATTCCTTACTACGCGTGGGCGGCAGAGCTTTCATCGGACTACAACGAGCGCACGCTGATCGCAGGATGGCGGGCGTGGCTCGGCATGGCGGCCAACGTAACCAGCAAGCTGGTGCCGGTGATTGCGCTGGCGTTTTTCGCCTACGAGGGCACCCGCGAGACGCTGTTTCTTATTGGCACGATGACTCTGATCATGTTGCCGATCGCTGTGGGGCTGACGATATTCAATGTGCCGGAGTCCAAGCACTACCTGCCGAGCCGCGTGTCGCTGCTGCAGGGGCTGCGCTTCATGGCGGACAACGCGCCGTTCAAGCGGTTGGTGCTGGCTTTTTTCGTCAATCAGCTCGGCTCTGCCATTTCTACTGCGCTGGTGGTGTTCTTCATCCGCAATGTGCTGCAGGAAGAGGGCAACAGCATCACGATGCTGCTGGTCTACTATCTGGCCAATCTTTGCGGCATCCCGTTCTGGGTGCGGATGTCCTCCCGCTTCAGCAAGCACCGAACCTGGTGTTTCGCGCTCGCCCTGTTTGGTTTCTTCCAGTGTGCTTACCTCTTTCTCGGCGCTGGTGACTTCTATTACATGCTGCCGTTCACGGCATGCACGGGCTTTCTCGGCGGCTCTTTCTACGCCTTGCCAAACGCCATGAAAGCCGATGTGATCGACGTAGACACGCTCAAGAGCGGTGAGGATCGGGCGGCGTGGTACTTCGCAGTGTGGTCATTTACCACTAAGGTCGCCCTGTCCATCGGTCCTGCGCTTGCGCTGTGGGTTCTGGCTGGCATCGGCTTCGAGACCGGTCCCGGAGTGGTGCCAACGGAGGAAGGTCTTCTGGGGCTGAAGCTGTTCTTCGTGTTTGGCCCCGCCATGGGCTTCTGGCTGACCGCGTTCATCGTTTGGAAATACCCGCTGACGCCGGAATATCACGCCGATATTCAGAAGCAGATCGGTGCCATGCGGGAGAGCAGACAGACCACGACCTGAGCGCGACATCGACAAAAAGGAAAACATGTTGTAGTTTTTGCCTCACTGCCGAATGTTGAGGTGAATGACGATGACACTGCCCGATTGGCCAGCGCCGAAACTGCGCGGCAACCGACTGCCTGGCCACCGCTACACGTCGCGGGCGTTCTTCGAGCAGGAGTGGGAACGCATGTGGACACGGGTGTGGTTGCTGCTCGGCCGCGAGTCTGAAATCCCGGAGGCGGGCGACTGGCAGCGCGAGGACGTGGGCCCCGAATCGTTCCTCATGGTTCGCCAGGCAGATGGCGGCATCAAGGCCTACTACAACGTGTGTCAGCATCGGGGTGCTCGCCTGGTTACCGAGGAGAAGGGGCATGCGCGTCGGTTCGTGTGTCCTTACCACTCCTGGGCATTTCAGCTCGATGGCGTGCTGGCGTTTGCGCAGGATGCGGAGGACTTTCCTGAGGGCGATCCGTGCGGCAAGTTGCGCCTCGAGGAAGTACGCTGCGAATCCTTTGCCGGTTTCATCTGGATCAACATGGACCCGGATTGCGTTTCCCTGCAGGACTACCTCGGGCCGATCTGGGATGACTGGTCGCGCTATGAGCTGGATACCTGGAAGCGCTACCTGGCGCAGACCACCACGTTGCCTGTGAACTGGAAGGTGGTGATCGACAACTTCAACGAGTCCTACCACGTGCCTACGGTACATCGCGTGCGGGGCACTCCGGAAGAACGCAAGCGCATGCACTCCGGCGTGGATACCAACTACAAGAACACCCGTTTCGACCTCTCCGAAGAAGGCCACAACCGGATGATCATGGCGGGCGGCTATGCCGGTGCGTCGTTGAACCAGGACGGCAGCATTGGAGAACCGCTCAATACCATTATGCGTGAGTGGGGGCTCGACCCGGCCGATTTTGTCGGCAGAGGCCACGAGACCCGCGAAGCGCTGCAGGCAGCAAAGCGCAAGCTCGGACCGGGGAAGAACTACACTCACTACGCCAAGCTTGCGGATGAGCAGCTTACAGACGCCTTTCACTACACGCTGTTTCCGAATTTTGCGGTATCCCTGTGGTCCGACGGCTTCCACTTTCTGCGCGCGCGGCCGCACCCTACCGATCCCGAACAATGCGTGTTCGACAACTTCTGGTATGCCAGCCAGCCGGAAGGGGAGACGTCGCCGATTCGCACGACGGCGGGCATTGTGCCGCGTGATCAGGAGGTGGAGCGGCAGATCTTCGAGCCGGGTGATGTGAGCCTAGGCCGTACCATCGATCAGGATGTGGAGATCTTTCCGCTGCAGCAGGCGGGGTTGCGCTCCCGCGGCTACAAAGGCGCATACCTCGCAGGTCAGGAAAGCCGCATCCGCCGCTACCACGAGCTGATCGACGACTACATCGAGGGGCGGCGCTAGCCGCTAGGGTTGCGGCGCCTCCAATTGCAGATCTGAACGTACCAGCATCTTGCCGGTGTTCGCGCCTTGAAACAGCGCCACAAGGGCGGTCGGCAGCGACCGGAAGCCTTCGTACACCGTGGCGCGCTGCTTGAGCGCGCCGCTCTCGAACCAGGCCCGCAGGTCACCGCGCGCTTCGTCGAAGCGGCTGAGATAGTCGCTGAGCAGAAAACCCTCCATGCGTGACCTTGTGAGCACCAGATTGAAGTAGTTGCCCGGCCCCGTGGGTTTGCCTGTCAACTCGTAGCGGGAGATGCCGCCGCACAACACCACCCGCGCGTGCAGCTTCAGGCGGGCCAGTGCGAGATCGAGGATGTCGCCGCCCACGTTGTCGAAGAATACATCGATGCCGTCCGGACACAGCACATCCAGGGCGCTCGTCAGGTCATCCTGCCGATAGTTGATTGCGCCGTCAAATCCGAGCTCTTCCACCAGCCAGGCGCACTTCTCCGCCGTGCCCGCCACGCCGATGACACGGCAGCCTTTGATGCGGCCGATCTGCCCGGCAACGCTGCCGGTAGCGCCCGCAGCACCGCTCACCAGCAGTGTGTCGCCCGGCTGCGGTTTGCCGATATCCAGCAAGCCGAAGTAGGCCGTCATACCCGTGCCGCCGAGTACCCCAAGTGCTGCCTGAGGGTTCACTGGGGGATCAAACACGTGAAAGTGCGGCTCATCGCCCGTGCACACGGCGAAGTCCTGCATGCCGAAAAAGCCAAAAGCCTGTGCGCCCACGGGCACGACTGCGTTGCGGCTGGCAATCACCCGGCCGACGCCCCGACCGCGCATCACCCCGCCGATAGGAATTCCGGCGGCGTAGCTGACTGAGGCTTCCATCTGCCCTTTCATCGATGGGTCGAGCGAGTAGTACTCGACCTGAACGAGCATCTGCCCGCTCGTCAGTTCGGGCAGATCTGCCTCGTTGTACCGCAGGTGGTGCTCTTGTATGGCGCCGTGCGGACGCTCAGCCAGCAGGAACTGTCGATTAATCACTTCATGCCCTCCCGTGTGGGTTGTGCTCTGTTGTTTTGCAATGGTCCGAAGCATGACATAAAGTGAACAAAATACGAAAAGTGTAAACCTGGATCGAGCGATGGAGACATCATGAAGGAACGCGCGCGGTACGACCTCGTCATCAGAAACGGCACCATCCTCGACGGTCGCCGTACCCCGCGATTCGTCGCCGACATCGGCATTCGTGACGGCATCATTTCCTCCATCGGCCGCATTGCGGCGGGCGGCGGCACTGAGGAAATAGACGCCAAAGGTCTGATGGTGGCGCCGGGCGTGGTGGATCTGCACACACACTACGACAGCCAGGTGTACTGGGATCCGTGGTGTGCCATTTCCGGTTATCACGGCGTTACGAGCGTCGTCATCGGCAATTGTGGCTTCGGATTTGCGCCGGTGCGGGAGGAGGCGCGGGATCGTGCCATGCTGACCATGGCGCGAAACGAAGCGGTGCCGCTGGAGTGCATGCAACAAGGGATGCCGTGGGACTGGACCACGTTCCCCGAGTTTCTCGACAGCCTGGAGCGGGCTCCGAAAGGGCTCAACATGCTCTCCTACGTGGGGCTGAACCCGCTCATGTGCTGGGTGATGGGCTCCGTGGAGGAGGCGAAACGGCGTCCGCTGTCGGCGGCGGAGCGGGGCGAAGCGAAACGGCTATTGGTCGAAGCAATGGACGCCGGCGCCTGCGGCTGGTCGGCGCAGCTGCTGGGTGAAGGCAGCATCCAGCGGGATCATGATGGTACGCCCATGATCACCGACCTCATGAGTATGGACGACCTCGGCTTCTTTGCGGAGACGCTCGGCGCTATGGAACGGGGCGTGATTCAAATGATCGGCCAGCCGAAGCTGGCGCAGTTTCTGGCGGAGCGGTCCGGCCGGCCAGTGATATTCAACACGCTGGCGCCGCGTAACGATCAGCACGGCGCGCCCGCCGAGGCGCATCATGTCATCATCGACTGGCTCGCCCGGCAGAATGCCAGCGGCAACCGCATCGTTGCACATGCCGTGACCTGCGCCATCGACTATCAGTTCACGCTGGAAGACTGGAACCTGTTCGACTCCTCCGAGCTCTGGCGCGACCTCACCATGGGAAACCCCGAAGAGCGCCTGGATAAGATGCGCGACCCGCAGCGCCGGGCCGCCATCCACCAGGAGTGGGCGGAGGGCCGCGCGCCCCTCGCCGGCGGTGGAACCGAGGAGCTGGAGGTGCGGCTCGGCGTTTCCATCGATGATCTGGTGCTTGCCTACGTCACCGACGATGCGCCGGAGCTGCGCCGCTGGGAAGGATACAAGGTGCGCGAGATCGCTGAGGCGATCGGTGCGCACCCGCTGGATGTGTTTCTGGATTTCTCCATCGCCTGCAGGTTGCAAAACGGTTGGCAGAGCGTACCGAGGGAGATCGATACGACGGTGATGAGCGAAGTCGCCAACTGCCCCTACGCCGTTCCGGGCCTGTCCGACGGCGGCGCGCATACGAAGTTTCTCACCACCGGAACCTACCCCACCGAATTTCTTGCCTACTGGGTGCGTGACAAGGCAATCATGTCGCTCGAGGAAGCGCACTGGCGCCTGTCTGCGTACAGCGCGCAGGTGGCAGGCATTGGCGACCGCGGCTATCTGGCCGAAGGTATGCCCGCGGACATTGTCGTCTACGATCTCGATGCGCTGATGCTCGAAGAGCCAGTGCGGGTAGCAGATTGGCCCGGCGGTGCATGGCATCTCGACCGAAGGGCGCAGGGCTGGCGGTACACGCTGGTCAACGGTGTGGTGACCATTGCTGACGGGGTGTGCACGGGTGCCACACCCGGACGCCTGTTGCGGCACGGCCATGCCTGAAGCAGATGCACCGTTGCATGCACGGTTGATCGATGCGGCGGAACGTTGTTTTGACCGGGATGGGGTAGCGCACACTACCATGCGCGATGTCGCTGCCGAAGCGGGCGTGTCGCGTACCTCCCTGTACAAGCACTTCGCGAGCATGGACGCGGTGCTGCAGGCGGTATTCGTGCGCGAGTTCGATCGGTTCGAGCGCCGCCTGCGCCGAGCGCTGGCGCGTTGCAGCAGCGAGGAGGAAAAACTGGTGCAGGTAGTGGTTGGAATCGCTGAGAACATCCCACGCAGCAGCACCATCGGTACGCTGGTGCGTCACCCGGCAAACCGTTCAGAAGAAAGGGCCCTTGCGGTGGGTCGTGCGGCGCTGGATGTGCGGGTCAGGAAGCTAATTGAGGCGCCCCTGGATGCACTGAAGGTCGCGGGACGTCTGCGCCGCGATACTTCCAGAGCGCAGATGGTGGAGTGGATACGTACGTTGGTGCACGCATTCTCCGCCGCCCGGCGTCCGAAAGCGTGGACGCGATCGGAGCGACGACAGATGATCGAGCGCTTCATGCTGCCGTCGTTGCTTGCAAACGGTTCCGAGCTGACGGCGGAGGATGACCTACACTAGTTTCTTGCCGCGAAACTGCTCTGCGAGCAGTTTGGCCCGCTCCGTCACCACCTTGTGTGTGCTGCCGCGGGTGATGGCACGCAGATGCGTGCATACGTCGTACATCGTGATGTCTTCCGCCTTCACCTTCAAACCATCCGACATGCGGTTGGCGTAGAGCGGATTCACGTGCCTGCAGATCATGGCGGCGGTGGTTTCCACGTCGGCCCAGGCCAGCAGGTCACCTTCGTCTGCGATCTGCTGCACTGCCGCCCGGTAGGTGCTGAGGCGGATTTCGATGAACGTGCGTTCCCTGCTGGAGCGCAGCATCGGCGCCAGCGCCTGCGCGTAGGCGTAGTTTTTACGGGTGGATTCAGCGATGGTTTCGACCACATAGAACAACCGATCGATACCTTTATCGAACGGCACGGCGTTGATACTTTCGTAGGTGTGCCGGAAACGCTCTTCAACCGCCACACGCAGCAGGTTTTCTTTGCTATCGAACTGATGGTAGAGCGTCTTGGCGGTGACACCGCTGCGATCAGCCAATTCCCGCATGCGCACGCCGTTGTAGCCTTGTTCGGCAATCAACTCGCGCGCAACAGATAGGATTTTCTCGCGCCGTCTGAATTGACGCTCGGTTAAACCTCCTCGCAAAACCGCTCCCGACACGCTCTGGCCAGGCGGCATGTTATGGGGCGCGCCTGCGGCGCGCAACGCGGGCGTTGCTCCATGTCAGAATGTTGAGTTCGTCTGGCCGCCGTCGACCACGAGGCTCTGCCCCGTGAGGAATGCAGCTTGTTCGCTGCAGAACATTGCCACCAACGCGCCGAAATGCTCTGCATCCCCG
>JAUIED010000351.1 GCA_030428905.1 Gammaproteobacteria bacterium | reverse complement strand
GACTCCAGCGGTACGGCGAAGCGCACCAGATAGTGGCCAAGCGCCGCTTCCGCGTCGTCCACTTCGGCACCATCAACGACGAGCTCATGAACGCGCAGGCGCGGATTGACGGACAATACGAATTGTTCCAACGCTTCGTCGCCATCATTCACGAAGCGGGCTGTGCCTGCGGAGTCCAGGGAACGCCGCTCAGGATAGATATCCACTTCGGCATCCACATCCGTGATCTGCGGCAACAACGCATCTTCGAGGTGGCTGAACCGCTTCTCGTAATCAGCCTGCAGCGCCTCGAGCGCATCGTCGGTGCGATACTCATTGAGCACGTTGGTGTTGTAGTAGATGTAACTCCCGACAGCGGCGAACAGCGCAACTGCAGCAGTCATGGTCAGCTTCACAGGCAGCGTGAATCGCTGCCGTGCCGCCGCCATCCGCTCCTGCCAACCGCTGGCCGTGCCGCGCTGAAAAAACACATGTGCAAGCGCCATGAGCAGCACAGTGAATAGCGCCCAGTACAGCGCGAACCAGGCGAACGGCGTCGCGTAGTGACCGTAGCCATTCATGTCGGAGTACGCCGAGGGTGGTGTACCCATCAGGTAGAGGTAGTGCTGCAGATCGAGGCTCGGGAGTACCTGCATGACGAGGAACACGATCACCATGGCCAGCAGACCGAACCATTTGTTGGGCATGAGCACCTGCACGAATACCGCCAGTGCAGCAATGAGGAAAAAGTCGAAGCCCAGCGGACCGAACAGGCTCTTTACGTACAACCACGGTTCAACATTGGTGTAGCCGTTGAGGAGCTGCACCACCATGCCCGTGAGCATGATTGTGATCAGCAGCGCCGCGATGATGAACCACAGTGCGCCCACTTTGGCCAGGGTCATGGACACATTGCGGTATGGCGTGCTGTCGATGATCTCGGCCAGCTTGTGTTGCCGCTCCCGGTGCACCAACTCGCCCGAATAGAAAAGCACGATGATCAGCACGATGAACAGAAACGAGCCGCTGATGACGTTCAGCATCAGACCCGTAACGGGGTACACCGGCGTGCCGAAGCGACTGTCTATGCTGCCCAGAAAGCCGCCGATGACATTGAACATGCCGAGGGCGAGAATCACGTAGAATGGCGCGCTGCGCACCACGCCTCGCACATCCATAGCAAGTTGCGAGAGAAACTGCCGCACGGTCTGCCCGGGGGAAAACACCGGCTGGACCGAGAGGTTCAGAGGTGGCCTAGCGGAACCAGCATCCGCACGGGCTGGCCGTCTGCGAATTTGCAACGGCTCGAGACGAAATCGATAACGCCAAACCGTAACGCCCAAAAAACACGCGGCCACTGCCAACCAGATCAGCCGGTTTGCAAAGAGCGAACCACCGGGCAGCAACTCGTTTCGCTGAAACACCGTCCAGTAACGGGTGGTTTCTTCAAAAGCCGTGGATCCCAAAGGGTCATACAGCGCCGCAGTGCTGATCTGATCCGGCTCCACGTAGTACCCGGCCACCACATACGCCACCATGAACACCAGCGCCGCGAGGTAGGCAGCCGATATGGAGCGCGCGAGTGCGGCCGCCGTGTAGAAGAAGGCGCATGCGATGAAGTAGTTGGGCACGATCACCCAGACAAGCGTGAACACCCATGGAGCGATGCTGAAGGCCGCCACCCGCTCCTGATCGAGCCACGGCATGAGCGACCCCGCAAGGGTACCGAGCAGCGCAACAGCGCCAGCAAGCACACCGAACAGTGCTCCGCCGAGAAATCGCCCCAGCACGAAGGCCCACTCCGGCACGCCGCTGGTGAAAAACATCTCCGCCGTGCGGCTCTCGTAGTCCCGGGTGATTGCCGTTGCAACGAAGGCGATGGCCGCAAACAAGCCAATGAATGAAAAGATGAAGTGCGTT